>JACQBU010000035.1 GCA_016194375.1 Nitrospinota bacterium | reverse complement strand
GGAATTAAGCCGCGTGATACGCGAAATGCTCTTGGACAGGAAGTCCATTATCGACATTCTCTCCCTTGCTCCGGAAAAACTTCGCAAAATCGACACGGAGCCGGTTCAAGCCGTCCTCTTTTAACCGGACAGCAGTGGTCAGGACTATATATTTAAAGCTAAAACGGCTAATAATTTCCCCTCGAGTACTCTAACGCATCACAAATACGCGCCGAAAACGCCAGAGTTCAGTATTTAATCGAGCGAAGGAACGAGGCGAATTCCCTCCCCATTTCCCCGTTTCTCAACCCGTACTCCACCGTCGCCTTGAGAAACCCGAGTTTGTCGCCGGTGTCGTACCGCCTTCCGGTGAAGAGAAGGCCGAACATCTCCTCCTTGGCGCAGAAGGCGTTCAACCCGGTCGTAAGCTGTATCTCCCCTTTCGCGTCCGGCCGGACTTTCTCGAGAAAATCAAACACGCCGGGGGTTAGCACGTACCTTCCGATCACGGCCATGTTGGAGGGCGGGTTCGCCGTCGGTTTTTCCACAAGCCCTTTTATCTTGCACAACGGGCCGTCGCGCCATTCCGGGTCCGCCACCCCGTATTTGGACGTACTTTCGGCCGGCACCTCCTCGAGGGCTATGACGCTTTTGCCCCTTTCTTCGTACACGTCCATGAGCTGTCTCAGGCCGGGCGTGCCGTCGGTGTGGATTACGTCGTCCCCCAGCAACACCGCGAAGGGGTCGTCCCCTATGATGTCCCTGGCCTTTAAAATTGCGTGTCCTAGGCCGAGCGGCTCCTTTTGCCTCACGTACCAGAATTCGCACATGTTGGAGATGTGTTGCACGACCTCCAGCAGGGAGCCTTGGTTGCGTTTCTCCAGAAGGGTCTCGAGCTCGATTGACCTGTCGAAATGGTTCTCGATGGCGTCCTTGCCCCTGCCGGTGACGAATATCACCTTTTCGATGCCGGAGGCGATGGCCTCCTCCACGACGTATTGGATGACCGGCTTGTCAACCAACGGGAGCATCTCCTTTGGCAACGACTTGGTGGCCGGCAGAAAACGCGTCCCCAGCCCGGCGACGGGAAACACCGCCTTTTTGACTTTTTTAGGGCGCCCGCCCTTGTGCCCCGTCCCCACGGTCATGTCCCCCCGCCATAAAACGCCGGCCTAAAATTCCCGGCGAATCCTTTCCAAGGGGCCCTTGTCCCCCGCCATAAGCTCGTAGCGCCTAGCGTTCACGCCGAACAACAAAACTGATTCGTGCACGGCGGAGGAAAATCCGCCGCGCCCTTTTAGAAGCCCCCCCTTGAGGAAATAAGCCCGTAGAAACGTCAGAAGCGGCTTAAGCGCGAGGTTGTTGCAGGCCCAGAGAAATCCGGGCCGGCCCTGGCCGGGGAGCGGCTCCGAGCCGACCGCGCCGAGCTTCTCCCGGATGGCTCCCCAGAAATAATCCGCCATGGGCTACAGCAGGGGGTTGTCCGACATCGCCTTGAGGCGTTTGAACCTGCGGTCAACCTCCTTGCGGAACTCGTCCAACACCGGAGCGTGTTCGGGCTTGAGCATGTGCTTCGTCTTACCCATTGTCTTGAGCCATTCGGATACGTCCACCTTCTTGCCCTTTTCCTCGGGGTTGTAGTTGAGGGTGGTGATTCCGTGTTCGACCTCGTACAAGGGGAAGAAGTTGCAGTCCACCGCGAGCTGGGAGACCTCCTGGCCCAGCTCGTCCCCGTGCCGCCAGTTCAGGGGGCATACGGAGAAGAGCTTGCCGAAGACCAGCCCCTCGTTGCGGGCGTACCACTGCGCCTTGGCCGCCTTGCGGATGAGGTCCTTGTAGTTGGATTCCGTGGCGGTGAACACGTACGGTATGTGAGTGGAGGCGAACAGCTGGGCGGAGTCCTTGTGGTGAAACGTCTTCCCGGCCTCGTGCGGGCCGACGTTGGAGGTGGACGTCGCGTGCCCCAGCGGGGTCGCGAACGAAAGCTGGTGCCCCGTGTTCATGTAACCCTGGTTGTCGTACTCCAGGATTATCATTTTGTGGTTTCGTATGGCCGTGCCGAGCGCCGGACCGAGTCCTATGTCCAGGCCGCCGTCGCCGGTGACCATGATGAACGTAATCTCCTCGTCCGCGGGTATCTCGCCGCGCCTTTGGCGCTCCTTGAACATCTCCAACGCGCCCGAAAGCGTCGGCGCGCCGTTTTGGAACAGGTTGTGGATGTAGGTGATGTTGAACGACGTGTTGGGGTATCCGGTGGTGACCACCATCCCGCACCCCGTGTGCCACAGCATCACGACGTGCCCCTCGATTCCCTTGAGGAACGTGCCGACGTTGGGGAAAATGCCGCAACCGGGGCATGCGCCGTGCCCGGGCGCTATGCGCTGTGGCATGGCCGTGAGCTCCCTTTGCTTGACGCCCTTGACCACGAGCTGGCCGGTGGTTTGGTCCTTTTCGACCGTCACCACGGCGGGGGAGCTTTTCTCCTTTTTTATCGCCGGGTTTTTGGTGGGTATGGAGTACGACACGTCCCCGGGTTCCACGCCCAGATAGTCGTACGGGACGTCCGCCCTCCCCTTCCGCCCCGCGTCGAGCGCGAGGTTGAACATTTCAAACGCGTCCACGTCAAAGAAATCCTTGCCTCCGAGGCCGTATATCCGGTTGAAAACCACGGTCTTGTTCTGGGGGTCGTCCTTGAGGGCCGCCTTGGCGTCGAGCGTCATCGCGCCGCCGCCGGAGCCGTACACGTCCGCGCGGTCGGCGACGAGAAGCGCCTTGAGGTTTTTGCACGCGTTCCGAAGGTCGTCCGCCGGAAAAGGCCTTAGCGCCACCGGGTAAATCACGCCGACCTTCTTCCCCTCGGCCCTCATCCGGTCCGCCGCCTCCATCGCGGTGTCCGCCGCCGAGTTGAGTATCAACAACGCCGCCTCCGCGTCCTCCATCCTGTACGTCTCGAGCCGTCGGTATCTCCTGCCGGAGAGCTTTTCCCATTCGGCGAAAACGTCGTCCATGACCTTGGCCGAGGCCTGCATGGCCATCGAAAGCTGTTTTTTGTTGTTTATCTGGTCGGGGTCGTTCATGTACGGCCCGATGGTCACGGGATTCGCCGGGTCCACGCTCGAGAAGGTGTATTTGAACGGCCCGATGAAGTCCTGGAGCACCTTGTTCTCCTTGAACTTGAGCACCCTCCGTTTTTGGTGGCTTGTGAAGAACCCGTCGTTCGCCACGATCGAGGGGAGCCGCACGTCAGGGTGCTCCCCGACCTTGGTGGCTATCGCGATGAGGTCGTAGGTGGACTGCGGGTCCTTGGCGCACAAGACCAGCCAGCCGAGGTTTAGGGCGCAGTAAAGGTCGCTGTGGTCCCCCCTGATGTCCAGCGGGCCCGACACGGACCTGCAGACGAGGTTCAGCACCATCGGCATCCTCGTGCCGGACTGCACGGGAAACTGCTCGATTGAGTAAAGCAGGCCGTTGGCGGAGGTCGCGTTGAACACCCTGCCGCCGGCGGTGGACGCTCCGTAGCATATCCCGGCCGCGCCGTGCTCGCCGTCCCCCGGTATCAGCTTCATCTGGTGTTTTCCGGCGGCGAACATCTCGTCCAGGTATTCGGCCACCTCGGTGGAGGGGGTGATCGGGTAGTACCCCATCACGTGGAAGTTCATCTGCGAAACGACGGCGGAGGCCATTTCGTTTCCGCTTAAAAAATCCGTCTCCTGAACCGCCGTCCCCTTGGGCGCGGCTTGTTTCTCCGTCGTCGTCAGGCTCATTTCGCCTCCTTTGCGCCAGTTATGTAGCCGTTCTCTATCACGGCCTTGTCAACCTCGGTCTCGAGGTGCGATTTAAGCGCGTCAAACTTGCATATCAACACGCACCGCATGCACCCCTTGCAGTACTGGTAGTGGATGCGGCGCAGGATTTGCTCCTGTTTCCCCTTTTTGGACGGGGCGCTTTCCCACTCGAAACAGTAGTCGGGACAGGTGATGTCGCACTCGCCGCAACTGGTGCATTTCGACAGGTCCAGTACCGGGATGTACCCGGAGCGGCAGGACGTCAGGTCCTTGTACATCGAGTTTCCGGCGGCGGGTATCGTGCCGCCTATCGGCTGGTTTAGGTAGCCCAGCTTCTGTCCCGCCCTGCTGAACGGCTGTGGTTTGTACTTGCCGTCGGCGGCGAATTTCTTCGACTGATATTCCCTGCCGCCCCGCTCGAACGTCCTTAGGTTCGCGGGAACGGTGGCCGCGTATTTCTTGCCGAAGGCCTCCACTATGCATTCCTTGACGGCGTCGTGCGTTATGAATCCCGTCACGGCCGATATCGTGCCAAGAAGCGCCGTGTTGACGCGGGTTTTCTCCTCGATGGCTATCTTCATCGCGTCCACCGTGACGAGCGTGCCCGCCGCAAGCCCGAGGAAGTCCCGCGCCTTGTCGGGATCCATGGGGGTGTTCAGGATGACCGTCGTGTCGGGCCCGACCCCGCTCAACATCCCGGGGGTCCGCGCGATGGACTCCAGGAAGATGACGAGCAGGTTCGGCTCGGTCACGGGGGAGTTGACTCGCACGGTCAGGGACGGGTCGCAAAACCGGACGAACGCGGAAACCGGCGAGCCCTTTTTTTCGGAGCCGTAGCTGGAGAAGTTGGAGCCGTTGTAGCCGAGCTTGAGCACGCCCGCCTCGCCGAGTATCTTGCCGGCGACGTTCGCCCCGAACCCGCCGACGCTCGCCATCCTGATTTCGTAAAACCCCAGCTTGTTCGTTGCCGGCAGGGGGGCCAACCCGCCTTTTAATTCCTGCGCCATCTCACACCTCTACATTTCACGCCGCCCCTCAAGGGATTTCGTCAGCGTTATTTCGTCAACATATTCCAAGTCGCTACCAACCGGGACGCCCCTTGCTATCCTTGATATTCTGCACCCCAACGGGCGAAGAACCCTTGAAAGATAAAGCGCGGTGGCCTCTCCATCCATGGTGGGGTTGGTGGCTACAATCACCTCTAAAATTTTACCTTCTTTCACCCGTTTTATCAACTGCTCGATTCTAAGCGATTCCGGGCCGACCCCGTCGAGCGGGGAGAGCGTGCCGCCCAGGACGTGGTAGGCGCCCTGGTATTTTCCGGTCCTTTCCAAAACGGCTATGTCCAGCGGTTGCTCCACCACGCAGACCAGCGTCTTGTCCCGCTTGTCGGAGGAGCAGATGGCGCACGGCTCGGTCTCGGTTATGCCGCCGCAGACGGTGCAGAGCTTGACCTTCTCGACGAGGTCCAACAGCGCCTTCGCGAGCGTCGTCGCCATGCCGTTCTTGGACTTGAGCAGCGCGAACACCAGCCTTTCGGCGGTTTTCCTGCCAATGCCGGGAAGTTTTTGGAACTCCTCCGACAACTTCTTGACGGTTTCTGAAGATTCCATTTTTATCTCGAGGCCTCCGTGGTCGAACTAATTACCGTCCGTCGCGACGACGCCGGGACCGTCAAAAAAGGCCCGGGAAATTAATGCCGAGCTCCCCGAGCGTCTTGTCAATCTCCTCCTTCAGGAGCCCCTCCGCCTTTTTCAGCGCCTCGTTGCAGGTTTCCTCCAATTTGCGCCGCGCCTCGGCCGGGGGGTCGGCGGCCAGCCCGGGCCTCGTCTCTATCGAGACTATCTGTTTGTCCCCGCTCGCCACGACGCGCACGAGGCCGTCCGGGGAGGAGGCCTCCACGCGGAGCCGCGACAACCGCTCGCGCGCTCCGGAAAACCCGGACTTTAATTTTTGGGCCTTTTGTAAAAGGTCTGCCAACGTTCTTGACATTCCGGGTCAGACTCCGTTTCCGCCGGCCTTGCCCGGCCCGAAGCCGGGCCTCTCGTCGTCAAAACCCGGCCTGCCGTCGAAAAGCTCCACGGCCTTTTGTACTATCGGGTGGTTCAGCATTTCCCTTCTCATCTTCCGCTCGTAATCGGTCCTTTGGTCGTCCGCGCCCCCGGCCGCCTGGCGCGCGTCCGGCCCGGCGGAAGAGACGGCGAGGCGGTGTTTTTTGCCGTACACGACTTCTATTTCGGCCTCTATGAGCGTGCGGCCAGCCTCGCACTGGTCCATGAGCAACGACTGGTCCTGCGAATAGGAGATGACCGCCGACCCCTCGGCCGCGTAAAACCCGCGGGCCTTTTCCAACACGGCGCCGAGCATCGGCTTTTTGCCAAAAACCGCGGCCTTCACCCTGTCCCAATTGTCGTCCGACGCTGGGGCGGGAGGCGGCTCGTCGGCAAGGCCCGGGCCGGTTTCAGAAGTAGCCTGCGGCCTGGGAGGCTTGTTTTCGACCCCGCCCCCGCCGACCAATTTGTCGGCGACGTTTTTTCCGGTTTCGCCGGCGGGAATGCCGCGCAACGTCTCCAAAATCTC
>JACQBU010000003.1 GCA_016194375.1 Nitrospinota bacterium | reverse complement strand
ACGTCCTTTCGGGACATCGCGTGGAATCGGCCACTGCCAGGGTCAAAGGCGTGCAGGAAGAAGTAAGCGTTTATAAACTTTCCGCCCGATAAATGACAACAGTTCCCCTGCTCCTCCCCTTGGATGAGGGGAGGATGAAGGCGACAGCCGGTTCCTGCTAAATCCGGTCGTCACGCGACGTCGGGTTGAGACGCACAAAAGCAATCGGTCGTCAGACTTCCACCAGTTCGGGGCGGTAATATTTTGAGACGTCCGCCGCTATTCCCGACACGGCCTTTTCCATCTCCTTGGGAGTGAAGACCGGGGTCAGAGTCACGTCTGCGCGATAGCGCAACCACCATGGCTCCACGAGCGACGGAATGCGGGAACCGTCCGAGACGTCCGTCACGTAGCTAATCGCCCTCTGTCCGCCGGAAGGATGAAAATATATGGCCTCCGCCTTTTGGTCGGCGAAAATTTTCTGGATGGTCCCTCCGAAGCCGGGGTCGGCTACGGCCGCGTTGCCGGAATCCACCGGAAATACAACCCTAACTAATATGTTCATAAATCCTCCTGTGTTGTGTTTGGGCAAAAACGCCCTTTGACAATCGAGGGTGCAACTTCCGCGCCGCGCACGGGCGTTCGAACGGGCCTTGCATATCAACCACTCCGACAACCGCGCGAAGTTTTTATTCTTTATAGTAAGACTCGCCGGGGATTCCGTTTCCCACAAGTGGTAATCGCGCCCGCCGCGGTTGGTCGGGTTGATCGCGGGAGGCCCCGCAAAACAATCCCGGTTAGACGGTCATCAGCCCCTTTAAGGCCTCGGCGGCCTTCTCGAACTCGAAGCGGTTCGCGTGGTCGAACACCTTCTCCATGCCCGCCTCAATATCCGTTCCGCGCGCCATTTCCACGACCGTATTTAAAAGGTCGTCGAATTTCATGCTGTGCTTGCACAAAAGGGAGTACAACTCCTCGCAACGCCGCCTAAGGAGGGCCGGGTCTCCCGCGGCCTCGGGACGCGTGGGGCGCCTTGAATTCCCGCGCTCCGCGTCCAGCGAAGCCACGGCCTTGAGGACGGCGTTCAACTCGTTTTTAAAGACCTCCGCTTTTTTTGCAATTTCGCCCGTGTCCCCCTCGCCGGCGGCTCTTTCAAGCAGGCCCGCAGCATTTTCCAGGTTAGGTGCGGCCAGGTTGCCCGCGACCCCCTTCAAAAGGTGCGCTGTTTGGGCGACGGAGCCCGCGTCCTTTTTTTCCAACGCCGCATAGACCTTCTCAGCCGCTCCGGACTGGTCGGTTAGGAACGTCCGCAAAAGCCTGAGCGCCAGAATTTCGTCCCCCCCGCACCTCTTAACAAATTGTTCCAAATTCAACCCGGGTATGGAGGACGGCAACAGACCCGCCTCCCCGCCCCGGTCCGCAACCTTTGCGCCGCGCGGCTCGTGCGGCACGCCGCCGTCGGCGCTCGTCCGTCCCTGTGACGCCTGCCTTGGAACCACCCATTTGACGAGGACCTTGGACAAGGTCTCCGGCCGAATCGGTTTGGAGATATGGTCGTTCATGCCCGCCTCGATGCATTTTCGCTTTTCCTCCACCATCGCGTGCGCCGTAAGGGCGATTATCGGCAGTTCCCCGAACCGAGGGTTCCGCCGTATCGTGCGCGTCGTCTCGTAGCCGTCCATTTCGGGCATCTGGACGTCCATGAAAACCGCGTCGAACGGAACGGGGGAGCCCTCCAATATTTCTATGCACTCCTCGCCGCTTTTGGCCGAAACAACGACCATCCCCGCGCCGGTCAACAACGCCCGCCCGACCTCGCGGTTGATGGCGTTGTCGTCGACCAAAAGCACCATCGAGCCGCGCAACCTGGTCGTCAAATCCGCGCCTCCCCATTTTTTGGCGCGCTTATCCGCGCCGGACGGCTCGACTCCAAACGCCTCGGAAATTGCGCCGAGCAGGGCGGACGGTTGTATTGGTTTGTGCAGGAAATGTCCGACGCCGGCCTCCCTCGCCTGTTCCGAAACGGCCTCGTCCATGAACGCGGAGGCCATGAGGATGACCGGGAGGTCGGGGATTTTCTTGTCGTTTATGATGAGCCTGGCGCCGGTTATGCCGTCCATGTCCGGCATACGCCAGTCCATAAGCACCAGTCGATACCGGTTGTTTAGGGAAAGCGAGGCGCGTTCAAGCTCCTCCACGGCCGCCCTCACGGAGTCCGCGACCGTGACGGAGAACGAAAAGGACTCCAACATCGCCTTCATGACCCCGAGCGCCACCTCGTTGTCGTCCACCACCAGCGCGCGCATTCCGCGCAACTCCTCCGGCACTAGCGGGCAGTATGGCGGGCCTCCCTCAAAGCCAAGCGGCAACTCAAACGAAAAAACGGAGCCTTTGCCGGGCTCGCTAACGCTCTGAATCGTCCCCTTCATAAGCCCGACCAGCCTCTTGCAAAGGACCAATCCCAGGCCCGTTCCCCCGTGTCTTCTGGTCGTGGACGCGTCGGCCTGCGAAAAGGGGTTGAACAGTTTTTTCATCTGCTCCTCGGTTATACCCACGCCGGAGTCCGCCACTGAAAACCTTATTACGGCGACGTTCCCCGCGTCCGCCACGGACGCGACGGAGACGGACAACACCACCTGCCCCCGCTGGGTGAATTTGACCGCGTTGGAAAGCAGGTTAAGAACCACCTGGCTTAACCTCAACGGGTCGCCGACCAGAATCCGCGGCGCGTCGGGGCTGATGGAATACAACAGTTCCAGGTTTTTTTCCTTGGCCTTGTCCGAAATTATGGCGCTTATATGCTCCAACGCGTCGGACAATTCGAACGGGACGGATTCAATTTCCAGCATTCCCGCCTCGATTTTCGAGAAGTCAAGCACGTCGTTGATGACGCCCAACAGCAATTCCGCCGACGAATGTATCTTGAAAAGCTGGTCCCTCTGCCTGATGTTCAACGCCGTCTGGCCGATCAGGTGCGTCATGCCTATGATGGCGTTGAGCGGGGTTCGAATTTCGTGGCTCATGTTTGCAAGAAACTCCGACTTGGAGCGGTTCGCCTCCTCGGCCTGTCGGGTGCGCTCCGCCAGTTGGCGGTTGACGCCCTCCATCTCCGCTTCCACCCGCTTTACCTCCTCGACGTTTTCGCCCAGCTGGCGCCCCAGCCGCCTGCTCATCGCGTACGAGGCCAGGCCCATGACCGCCCAAATAATCGTCGAGGCGATCCACCACTTTTTGGCGAACCGATCAATCCCGGCAAAAGCCTCCTTTACGTCCATATGGGCCATCACGCATCCGCCGCCTATTTCCGGCACGTATCGGAACCCGTGGATTATCGGGACGCCCGCGTAGTCCGACCCCACCGTCTCCCCGCTCTTCCCCCCAAGGCACATGGACATGGGCTTTGCGTCAATCGGATGGCTTTTGCCGGATTCAACCCTGTATTTATGGGTCGTCAAGAAGAACCCCTTGGGGTCGGCCAGAAAAGATTCCCCGTTTACCCCGAGGTTTTCATTCTTGAACAGCGGGTCGAGGTTCTTGGCCGAGAATCGTGCCGCCGCACGGTTCCTACGGTCGGCTGATTCCGCCTGTATCACATAAAACGCGTCGTCAGAGCCCCCCGCATAAAAACGCGCCAGTTGACCCTTCTTAAGCCCGGGGTCGAAAACCGTTTCCGGGGAGGGCTCGCCCAATTGGAAAACCGTCTTTGGGTCGGATGTTTCGAAACGGATGGACTGTACCTTCTGCACCTTGAGAAATTGCGCCGCCACCCTTTTTACGCAGGGTTCAAACTGTTTCGGGTCACCGCCCCCGCATTGAGACGCCTCCAAGGCCATCAATTCGTCCAACGTGTGTTTTTGGTAGGTCAGGCGGTTTAACAGGTTGTCCACTTTTCCTATCGCCGTCGCGCAGACGGTCCGCATCGCCTCGCTTTTGATGGAGTCCGAGCCCAGCTTATAGGCGACCATGAACAATATGACGGCGGACGCGACGACCGAGCCAAGCGTGAGGAGGACGAAGTAAACCTGAAATTTTCGCGGATTTATCCCCATACTTTGCCCGCGACCCCCCTCATTTCGTCAAGGAACTCATCACGCGGTTCCGTCCGGCCTCTTTGGCGCGATAAAGCTGGTCGTCGGCCGCCTTTACGAGGTCGCGGGGGGATTTGTCCCTGCACGACGTCTCCATCGCCGCCCCCGCGCTTATGGTGACGTGGTCGGCGGCCAGCGACGCCGCGTGCGGCATGCCGAGTTGCGACACGTTTTTACGCATCTTTTCCGCAAGGTGAACCGCCCCGTTTATCTCTATTCCCGGGAGAAGGCCTATGAACTCCTCCCCGCCGTACCGGGCGATGACGTCCCCGGGTCTTTGGATTGCGCCGGCGAGAACCCTTGCGACCTCCTTAAGACATTCGTCCCCCTGCAAATGCCCGTACGTGTCGTTGTAGGGCTTGAAATAATCAATGTCTATCATTATGACCGAGAACGGAGCCGAAGTCCTGGCGCATCTCCTCCATTCGGCGTCCAAATATATCTCGAACTGACGGCGGTTTGCGATGCCCGTAAGCCCGTCCGTCAGGGAGAAGTTTCTTAGGATGTCGCTTTGTTCCTTCATCTTGAGATGGTTCTTGACGCGGGCTTTGACGATGGGGGGGCTGAAAGGCTTTTGAATGAAGTCAATCGCGCCGGTCGTCAGGCCCTTGTCCTCGGCCCCTTCCTCGCTCAGCGCCGATATGAAAATAATCGGGATGTCTTCCGTCTTGGGGTCCGACTTAAGAATCCTGCAAACCTCGAAGCCGTCCATGT
This sequence comes from Nitrospinota bacterium, assembly GCA_016194375.1. Taxonomy (GTDB): domain Bacteria; phylum Nitrospinota_A; class UBA7883; order JACRGQ01; family JACRGQ01; genus JACQEX01. Next base: position 28,529 of record JACQBU010000003.1, on the reverse strand, counting down.
CGCCCAAGTTGACGTCAAGAAGAACGACGTCGGGATTTTGCCAATGCACGAGCTCAAGCCCCTCCATGCCGCTTGTGGCCACTATTATTTCGCACAAATCTTTCAGTATCTCGTTTAACACCAGGATGTTCTCCCTGGAGTCGTCAATGATGGCTATTGACTGCCTTTTCGGACGAACGTCGTTGTTGATCATAAACCGCCTTCTCTTCGGGGATGAGGCATTTAAAAGAAACCGCGCGTCCCAAGTGACCGGTTTAGGGGGACAATATAACGTTTCACGACTTTCATTATCATACCGCCGTCGGATTATTTCAACGTCGCCGCCTCATGAGCCCAGGATTTTCCTCATGGGGAGGCGGTGCCGGAACAAAATTCGGGCCATTTCGAGGCCGCCTATCTTTTTTCCAAGCATGATGAGCCGCCGTTTTCGGAGCATCGAGGGAAGGCCGCGCACCGCGTCGGCGTAGGCCGAAAGATAAGCGCGCGCCAAGTCCAAAAAACCGGCCTCCTCCAAAAAACCGGCGACGTCGTCCCCCGCCAGCAGATGGGCGGCCTGAAGGACGAACCTCCACGCGGTTATGACCGGGACGAGCGGCAGAAGAAAAAACGGGAAGTTCTTGACCGCCACCCAATAATGGTTTCGTTCGACAAAATAAACCTTTCTTGGCGAATATTTTCCCAACGTCATGGAATGGCGGTGGGTGACGACCGCGCCGGGCGCGACGACCGCCTTATACCCGAGCAGGCGCAACCGCAGGCCGAGGTCGGCGTCCTCGCAATAAAGGAAAAAATCCGGGTCGAACAACCCCGCCTCCCTCAGCGCGGAACTCCTGAAAAGGCACGCGCACCCGCTTGCCATCAACACCTCCGAGGGCTCCGACAGTTTCGGCGCCGCCTCACCTTTCCGCGCCTGCCGCGTCATGCCGTCCAGCGCCACGCCCAAGCCGCAGGAATCAAGGATTCCCGGCTTGTCCCCGTCAATTATTATCGGGGCGACCTGGCCGACCCCCTCGTCCGCCTCAGCCGTTCGAACCATGAGCCTTATCCAGTCCTTGTCCGCGACCGCGTCGTTGTTGATGAGCGCCACGTACTTCCCCTTGGCGGCGGAGATGCCGGCGTTGTTTCCGCCGGCGAACCCGGCGTTCCGGGGCAGGCGGATGAATAAGACGCCGGGGAACTCCTCCTCGACGAACTTTTTCACGTCGTCGGTCGAGCCGTTGTCGACGAGAATAATCTCCACGGCCTTGTGGCTTTGCGCCGAGAGCGACGAGAGGCAGTCCCGAAGCAGGGGCACCTTGTTCAAGGTTACGACCACGACCGAAACAAGCGGCTCGCCCATTTGTGGTCGAGATTACCACGAAAAACGGTCGTTTGGCGGGAGGCGCGGGTCCGCCCCGCATGCGGAGGCTACGGAGGGACGTCGCGGGCGGCTAGGCCGCGGAAAGTTCGAGCTGAAGCCTTAGGTTTTCCAACGCCTCGTCCGCAAGGAGGCGGGCGACGCGATCGTCCTTCTCAACCTTCCGGGCTTCGTCGTAGAAGATCCTATTAAGTTCGGACTGGGTCTCGTCCAAAAATTTTTTGACAATTTTTTTTGACATTTTTCTCCTACCACTAAACGGAGCAACTTCCGTGCCAGGCATCCAAAATACGCCGCCCCCCCTAACGCGCAATAAACACAACGGCTTGTAAACCGTTATTTTTGCCGTGCTTGGATTATTGACGCTTCGCGGTGATTTCCCACCAATTTTGGGGGAAGAATGTGCCTAGCTACCGGAGCTTTGGTAATGGTCTATCCCCGCCTTCCACGCGTAGAGGGAGATGGTGATGACCAGGAGCCCCACCGCAGGCGTGAGCGACCTCAGGGCAGGATGGAAGAGCGTCTCGCCGGTTTTGTCCAGAAAAAATTGCGCGGGGTAGAAGTTTATGAACGCAATCGGAAAGACAAACGTGAGGAAGAACCTGACGCCGGCGTTGTATATCGTTATCGGGTAGACCACGAACTCCCTGCCGGAAAAGACCACCGTGTGTACTATGGCGGCGTTCCGAAGGGTCCAGAACGCCACCGCGTTCACGAATATCCTGATCCCCCCTTGGATGAGCACGCCGCCGACGATGACGAACGGGAGGGAGGCCGCCTTCTGGGGCGTCCAGACGATTCCGGACATTTTGGCGCCGTAGTAGAGGGCGGCGGCGCCGATGACGCTGTGGGCGACCGTGGAGGCCTCGAACCTCGAGAACATCAGTTGCGCCAGCGGATTGAGGGGCCGAACCAGCGTCCTGTCGAACTCTCCGTTGATGAGCAACGCGTCGAAATTTTGCAGGCCGTTGAACAGAAGCGTCGTCACCCCGAGCGAGAACGTGAGCAGGCCGAAGAGGAACGCCATGTCCCCGGTGTGCCATCCGTTTATCTGCTTGAAGCTCGACATCACGACGAATAGCGAGGCCAGTTGCGCCGCATAGAACAGGGTCACGGCGAAGACCAGCACGAAGAACGACGCCTTGTACTGCAACCGCGCGCGCATGGAGGCCATCGCAAGCGCCCAGTAAATTTTTATGGTCCCCACCTACCCCCCCTGGATGACAAGCTTGTTTCTGCCGGCGCGCCACATGACGGCGCTTAAAACGGCGAAGGCGGCCACCCACGCCGCCTGCTCCGCCAGTATTACCGGCGCGTTTCCCGGCGCCACCCTGCCGGTGAGTATCACCGAGGGGGAGTAAAAGATGTGCTGGAACGGCAGGTAGGACAGGAGCGGCCTCACGGACGTCGGAAAGAAGTCCATCGGTAGAAGCCCGCCGGCCAGCAGGTTTATCAGCCCGTACTTTAATAGCGTGAACGGAAATATTTCGACGAACCAAAAGGCCAGCAGGCTCGTCGTAAAATTTATCAAGAACAGCAGGAGGTACGCCAGGACGAGCGAGACAATCGCGGCGGGCAACCCCTCCGCCGGCACGCGGACGCCGAACAACCAGGCCGACGCCACGAATATCGGCAGACCCCGCGCAAAAAGGTGGAAGGCGGAATACCCCACGCTCTGGGCGAGGTTCATAAGCTGGAAGGAGACCGGCCTGATGAGGTCCACCGACACGCTTCCGTCCCGCACCCGGCCCGGTATCAGGCCGTCGTCCATCGAGAAGGATATCCTGACGACCATCGCCACCACCGTGTAGCTGATTATGCTCTTTGTGGTGAACCCGCCGAACGTGCCGCCGCCGGCGGCGAACACCGTCCTCCAAAGCGACGTGAACACGAAGACGTATATGAAGCCGTTGAGTATCATCACGAAATAGTCGAACCTGTAGGCGATCTCCTTGCGAAACGAGACCTCCACGAATTTAAGGAACAGCGCCGGACTCATCGTCCGCCCTCTTCGTTGTCTATTTTATTTATTAGTCGGTGGCGCGGACGCTCTTGTCCGCGGCGTGTCCGCAGGACACGCGAAAGAATTAAATTTGTTTTGGGCTTACGCCCTTCGGGCGTAACGCGGACAGGAGTGTCCGCGCCACCAAGAATGAACAGGGAGGGGTTCATCCGTCGGCCCTGTACGGCGGGAGGGAGAGCGTTTTTTCGTAAATGGACCTGACGATGCTCTCGACCGACGGCTCGCGCACCGACACGTCCTTGACGTCGTATTTTGCGGCGAGCTTTCCTATGACGGCGGCCAGGTCGCCCCCCGCGCCGTCCCTAAACCTCAGGGACAACTTGGAGCCCCTCTCCTCCACGACCTCCAGCTCCGGCACGTCGGCCAGCGACGGGGGCCTTACGCGGAACTCCACCTCGAACAACTTTTCGCGCGCGAACCTCTGTTTGAGCTCGTTTGTGAGGCCGTCGTAGATGACCCGTCCGCGGTCCAGCATTATCAGCCGTCCGCAAAGCCGCTCGATGTCGTTCATATCGTGCGTGGTCAGGATTATGGTGGTTCCCTCGGTAGCGTTTATCTCCCCGAGAAAAGTCCGGATGTTCTCCTTCGCCAGCACGTCGAGCCCTATGGTGGGCTCGTCCAGAAAAAGCACGCCCGGCCTGTGGAGAAGCGAGGCCGCCAGGTCGCACTTCATCCGCTGGCCGAGGCTTAGTTTTCTAACGGGGATTATCATCATCGGCCCCAGGTCCAGCACCGACGAGAGTTTTTTCATCATGTGCGCGAAGTCGTCCGGTTTGATTCGGTAAATGGCCTTTAGCATTTCGAACGACTCCCTCACCGGCAGGTCCCACCAAAGCTGGGTGCGCTGGCCGAAAACCACCCCGATGTTGGCGGCGTTCCTGCGCCTGTCCTCGTAGGGGATTATGCCGTTGACCCTGGCGGATCCGGAAGACGGGACGAGAATCCCGGTGAGAATCTTGATGGTGGTGGACTTCCCGGCGCCGTTCTCCCCCACGTAGCCGACGAACTCCCCGCGTTTTATTGCGAAGCTCACCCCGTCGACCGCCCGAATTATCCGCTTCCTTGTGCTGAACAGCGCCTTTAACGCGCCGAAGGTCCCCTCCCCCGGCTCGTTCACCCTGAACTCTTTTTTCAGGTTCACGGCCTCGATCATGGCGGCCCCGCCCCCGCCTCCCGTCACGGAGGCGGGCCTTCGAAACCGCGTTCGCTACGGGCCATCTTCCTTCTTCACAAAAATGTTGAGGCTTCCCGACCTGTACCCCTCCAAGTCGGCGGTGACGTAATTGAAGCCGAGCTCCTTGAACTGCGCGACCCATTTTTCCACCTCCGGGCGCCCCACGAACCTCGCCAGCTCGGCGTGGGAAAGTTCGACGCGGGCCACCCCGTCGTGGTCGCGCACGCGCAACTGTTTAAAGCCGGCGGCCTTCAAAATGTTCTCCGCCTGCTCCACCCTGCGGAGCTTTTCGACCGTTATTTTTGTCCCGTAGGGGAAGCGGGACGCAAGGCAGGCGGCGGCCGGTTTGTCCCAGTTTGGCAGGCCCAGTCTTTTGGCGTGGAATCGGACGTCCTCCTTGTCCATGCCGACCTCGACCAAGGGGGACCTCACGCCGAGCTCCTTGGCCGCCCTGCGCCCGGGCCGGTGGTCCCGCAGGTCGTCCGCGTTCGCCCCGTCGCAGACCGCGGCGTACCCCCCCTCGGCGGCCATTTTGGTCAGAATCCCAAACAGCTCCCCCTTGCAGAAATAACACCTGTCGGGCGGGTTGTCGGAGAAACCGGGGACGTCAAGCTCCTCGGACTCTATCACCAGGTGCGGCGCCCCGATCATTCGCGCCGTCGCGACGGCGGCGGCCAGTTCGTCCGTCGGATATGTGCTTGACCGCGCCGTGACCGCCAGGAGCCTCGCGCCGCCCCCGTCCAGCGCGTCACGCGCCGCCTTTACGAGCAGGGTGCTGTCGACCCCGCCGGAATAGGCCACGACGAGGCTTCCCATGGAGCGCAACAGCGAGGAAAGGTGGGCGAATTTTCCGTCCTCACCCGCCAATCGAGCGTCCGCCGCGGCGTCCATCTCCAAAAAAAACAAACCGTCAAATGTTGATGTTGACCTTTATCGTCGCCTTCTTCTTCAACTCGTCAATGGCCTTGGTGACCTTGTCGCGCTTGGCATCGCCCTCAAGCCCCTTGACGACCATCTCCTTTACCTCGGAGAACTGCGTCGTCCCGGCGGGCTTCTTTTCCTCGAACTTAATGAGGTGGAGGCCGAACTGGGTGGTCACTATCCCGCTCACTTCGCCCGGCTTCATGCTGAAGACGGCGTCCTCAAACTCCTTCACCATCGCCCCCTTCGGGAAGAAACCCAGGTCGCCCCCCTTGGACTTGGAGCCGTCTTGGGAGTACTTCTCCGCGAGCTCCTCGAACTTGGCGCCCCCCTTCAACTTGCCCTGTATCTCCTCCATTTTTTTCTTGGTCTCGGCCTTGGTCTTTTCGTCGGCCTTGGGGTCCAGCATCAAAATTATGTGCCGCGCGCGGACCATTTCCGGGGTCTTGAACTTGTCCTTGTTGTCGTTGTAATACTTCTGGGCGTCGGCCTCGCTGACCTTCACGCCGACGACGAGCTTGGACTCCACGTAGTTGTGGATGGCCATGTTCCTGCGGACCTCCGTTTTAAGCTCGTCCAGGGTCATTTTCTGGCTTGTCAACGCCTTGTTGAACTCTTCCTCGGTCTTAAACCGCGACTTTATCTCGCCGACCTGCTTTTCCAGGTCCTTGTCCGCGGGCTTGATTCCGGCGTTCGTGGCGGCCTCGTAAAGCACCTCGGTGGCGATGAGCTGGTCCAGGACGTTCTTCTCGAGCTTCTTCAACTGATCCCCGACTATCTCATGCCCGGCCGCGTTCGAAAGCGCGTTGTTCATTATGCGCGCGAACGGGCCCTTTTCTATGGAAATCTTGTTCACCTGGGCCACGACCTTCGGCAGTTTCTCGGCGTCGAACTTCTCCTGGCTGGCGGCCGCGGCCGGCTTGGCCGTTTCCGCATGTTTGGCGGCCGGCGCCTGTTTTCCCTTTTCCTCCGCACCCAAAGCCGCCTTCGGACCGCCCGCGAACTGGAGCGCGACAGCGAAGACAAAAGCGAACATTATTAAATTTTTCTTGATAATCATCCGAACCGTTCTCCTTACTCTATTAATTAACTCAGCACGCCGCCCCAATGTCAGCCTCATTCTTTCGCCCCGTCCGCGCCTTTGAGGCGGCGGTGCGGACGCGGCGACTGGATATAATACCACAAGCTTAAACCAGATTGACCGCGCGTGGCAAATCACGACCGCGGACCGGGATGCGGGTGGCCCGACTACATGTAAAGGCCGCCGTTGACGTGCAACACCTGCCCGGTGACGTAACCTGCGGCGTCGGACGCCAGGAAAAGCGCGGCCCCGGCCACGTCCTTGCCGGCCCCGAACCTCCCCAACGGAATGGAGTCCAACAAGGCCTTTTTCGCGTCCTCCGCCAGCGCGTCCGTCATGTCGGTGGTTATGAATCCGGGCGCGACCACGTTAACCAATATGTTTCGGGAGGCCAGCTCCCTGGCCGCCGATTTTGTCAGCCCTATCAGCCCCGCCTTCGACGCGCAGTAGTTGGCCTGCCCCGGGTTGCCGGAGGAGCCCACCACGGAGCCGACGTTGATTATTCTTCCGAACCGTTTTTTCATCATCGGCCGCGACGCGGCGCGCATCATGTTGAAAGCCCCCTTCAGGTTGGTGTACATCACCGCGTCCCAATCCTCGTCCTTCATCCTCATCAGCAGGCCGTCCCTTGTTATCCCGGCGTTGTTTACCAGGACGTCCACGCCGCCGAACTTCTCCACGCATTGTTTTACCGCGGCGTCGGCCTCGTCGGTTTTGGACACGTCCAGCCTGGCCGCGACGCACCCGGCCCCGAACGCCCGGGCCCGTCTCAAAGCCTCGTCGGGCGCGGTGTTGTTGTAGGTCAGGAAGACGTTGGCGCCCGCCTCGGCGAAGGCGGCGACAATCTCGAGTCCGATGCCGCGCGAGCCCCCCGTTATCAGCGCCGTTTTTCCGCCAAGCGTTTTCATAATGCCCCCATCGTCTTTTCCAAACTCGTCGCGTCCTCGACGTTGTGAAGGGCGAGGGTTTTGTCCGCCCTCCTGAACATTCCCGTAAGGGTCTTTCCCGGCCCGAATTCTATTACCGTTCGCACGCCGTTTTCAAGCAGGACCCGCATGACGTCCGTCCACCGCACCGCGCCCGTGACCTGCCTCTTCAACCCTTCCCGCACGTCGGTCGGGGAGGTCGCCACCCGGGCGTCCACGTTGTTCACCAACCCCGCCGAAAGCGGGTGGAAGGTCGTCGCGTCCAGGTCGGCCGACAGTTTTTCCGCCGCCGTCCCCATGAACGGGCTATGGAAGGCCGCCGACACGTTTAGCCTGACCACCCTTTTCGCGCCCCTCGCCTGAAAAACAGGGAGCGCCTTCTCAAGCGCGTCCTTGCCGCCGGCGACGACGGTCTGGGCGTCACCGTTGTAATTCGCAGGATAAACGCCGCCGACCTCGAGGCACACCGCCTCTATCGCGGCCGCTTCCATTCCAAGCACGGCGGCCATCGCCCCGCCGCTGGCCTGCGACATATACAGGCCCCTTTTGCGCACCAAACCGACCGCGTCCTCGAATGACGCCCCCCCGGCGGCGTAGATCGCGGTGAACTCCCCCAGGCTGTGTCCGGCGACGAAGTCCGGCTTTAACTTGGATTTCTGCCTGAACGCGCAAAGGGCCATCGCGCTGGCCGTCAGGAGGGCCGGCTGGGTGTTTTGGGTTTGGGAAAGCGTCTCCTCCGGACCGTCGAAGCACAATTTTGCCATGTCCAGCCCCGTGGTTGCGGACGCGGAGTCAAGGAGCGCCCCGCAGGAGGGAACATCGTTAAAATCCCTCCCCATCCCGACCGTCTGGGCGCCCTGTCCGGGAAATACAAACGCGATCTTTGACATACGAGTCTGTTAATCTATATGCACTTCGCGCCGCTGTCAAACTCCCGCGAGGCCCGGAAACGACCGCATGACGCGATAATTTTCCCCGCGGGGGCGCCCGGACCGGATAAAAAAACGCCAGCTTTGCCTTGCCTACCAGCCGCAACACGGTTAGACTACGCGGGTTGAGGAGACGGCGTTAAATTGACGAAAACCAGAAAACTTTTGTTCGAGATACTTTCCGAGGAAATTCCGGCCGGGTACATCCGGCCCGCGGCGGACGCCCTGCGCGAATTTGCGGAAAAGAAACTTGCCGAGGCCGGCCTGCCTCACGGCCCCATCAGCACCCTAGCCACGCCCAGACGGCTGGCCTTGATTGTGGACGGCCTGCCCGAAAGGCAGGAGACGAGGACAAAAAAAGTGACCGGCCCGCCGAAAAAGGCCGCCGTGGCCCCGGACGGCTCGTTCACGCCGGTGGCGGCGGGGTTCGCGGCAAAACACGGCAAAAAGCCGGGGGACCTCAGGACGGAAACGACCCCCAAGGGGGAATACCTCTACCTAACGATCGAGGAGACCGGGCGCGACACGGCGTTGGTCGCGGAAGAAATATTGCGCCAGGCCGTCACCGCCCTCCCTTTCCGCAAGACGATGCGCTGGGGAAACGGCGACCTGCGGTTCGCTCGCCCCATACGCTCGATCGTCGCCATGTTCGGCGCCGAGGCGCTGGACGCGTCGGTCGAGGGGCTGAAGTCCGGCGTCGCCACGCTCGGCCACCGGTTCGCGTCGAACGGCGCCGTGACGGTCAAATCCGCAGACGACTACGAGGCCGCGCTTGAAAAGGCAGGCGTAATAGCTGACCCGGCCAAAAGAAAAAAACTGATTGAATCCCAGTTTGAGGAGTTGAAAAAGTCAGGCGTCATCCCGATACGGGACGAGGGGCTTGAGGAGGAGGTCTGCTACCTGACTGAAAAACCGGTCGCCGTCACCGGCTCCTTCAAGGAGGGGTACCTCGACCTGCCCCGCGAGCTTCTCGTGACCGTTATGAAACACCACCAGCGGTACTTCCCCGCCGAGGGGCCGGACGGCAAAATAACGAACCGATTCGTGGCGTTCAGCAACACGAGGTGCGCGGACATGGGGAACGTGAGGCGCGGCTACGAGCGGGTGCTGGAGGCGCGGCTGTCGGACGCGCGGTTCTTCTTCGACGAGGATCGGAAACACCCGCTGGAGCATTTCCAACAAAAGCTCGGCGGAATCACATATATGAAGGGTCTCGGCACGATAGCCGACAAGGTCGGCAGAATAAGAAAAGTTTCCGAGTCAGTCGCCCGCGCCCTTCAGTCGAAGAACGCCCTCGACGCGCAGGCGGTGCTGGACGCGGAGAGGGCGGCCGAGCTTTGCAAATTCGACCTCGCCACCCAGATGGTGTTCGAGTTCCCGGAGTTGCAGGGAATAATGGGGCGCGAATACGCAAAGGCGCGCGGCGTGCCGAAAAACGTGGCGGACGTTATCGACCAGCACTACCGCCCGCGCTTTTCCGGGGACGTCCTGCCGGACACTCCGACGGCGGCGGTTACGGCCCTTGCGGACAAGATTGACACTATTTGCGGATGCTTCGCGCTTGGGATGATTCCGACCGGATCCGAGGATCCGTTCTCCCTCCGCCGGCACGCGCTGGGGATAATAAGGATACTGCTCGAGAAGGACATGCCCTTGGCTCTCGGAGATTTGGTCAAAATCGGAAACGCGAATCTGCCTAACGGACTAAAGGCCGCGGGGGTGCAAAGTTTCAATATTGAACGGGTCAAATTCGAGTTTAAAAATAGGCGAAATATTGACCATGACGTGGCGGACGCCGTTTTGTTTGCCGACACCGCCCATTATTATTTGGCAGACCTATTAGGGATATGCGTGGCGCTAGCCGAGATGAAAAAACTCCCGTACGCGCAGGACCTGTCCATAACCTTCCGCCGGGCGGCGAACATTACCAAGGGGAAGGAAGGGATGGTCAAAGGGCCGGTGGAGCTGAACGAAAATTTATTGGCGGAAGCCGCGGAAAAAGAGCTTTATAATAAGTGCCTTGAGTTGGAGAAAACCGTCGTCCCCCTGAAGCAAAAAAGGGAGTACGGCGAGGCTTTGAAGGCCATTGCGGAAATGCGTTTTCAGATTGACATGTTTTTCGACTCCGTGATGGTCATGGACGCCGCGAAACCCGAGCTTATGTACAACAGGATAGCGTTGTTGCGAAAGGTCACCGGCCTGTTCGGGGACATGGCGGATTTTTCCAAACTGGTTTTTTAGCGCGAAACAAACTAAATAGACTTAGGGGGGCATTGCATGGCAAAAAAATACGTCTATTTCTTCGGTCCGGGCAGGGCCGAGGGCGCCGCGGACATGAAGAACCTTCTCGGCGGCAAGGGGGCGAACCTCGCCGAAATGTGCAACCTCGGCTGTCCGGTGCCCGCCGGATTCACCATCTCCACCGCGGCGTGCGTGCACTACTTCACCCACAAGGGGAAATACCCCGACGGCCTCAGGGACGAGATCGCAAAAAACCTCAAAAGGCTGGAAACACGGATGGCGAAGAAGTTCGGCTCCGCGGACAACCCGCTTCTCCTCTCCGTTCGCTCCGGCGCGCGCGCCTCGATGCCCGGGATGATGGACACGGTCCTCAACCTCGGCCTCAACGATGCCACCGTGCCCTCGCTCGTCAAAAGGTCGGGAAACGAGCGGTTTGTGTACGACTCCTACCGGAGGTTCATCGCCATGTTCGGCGACGTGGTGCTGAACGTGGGCAAGAGCGTATTCAGCGACCTGCTGGAGGAGAAAAAGCTGTCGGTCGGCGCGCGTTTTGACGCCGACCTCTCGGCCAAGGCGCTCGCGGAGCTGGTGGAGGACTTTAAGGGGGCGGTTCACAAGCATTACGGCAAGCCGTTCCCGCAGGACCCCAAAAGACAGCTGACGATGGCCATAAACGCCGTTTTCGAGTCCTGGGACAACCAACGGGCCCGGGACTACCGAGGACTTTACAACATCCCGGACAATTGGGGCACCGCCGTCAACGTGCAGTCCATGGTTTTCGGCAACATGGGGAACAACTCGGGCACGGGCGTGGCCTTCACGCGCAACCCCAGCACGGGCGAAAACAAATTTTTCGGCGAATTCCTCGTCAACGCGCAGGGGGAGGACGTGGTGGCGGGAATTCGAACCCCGCTAAACGTTGCGGGCATGAGCAAGGTGTTCCCCGAGGCCACCGCCGAACTGCTGAAAATAGCGAAAAATCTTGAGAACCATTACTCCGACATGCTGGACCTCGAGTTCACGATAGAAGACGGAAAGCTTTACATGTTACAGGCCCGCGTCGGAAAACGGACCGCCGCCGCCGCCGTCAGGGTCGCCGTGGACATGGTGAAGGAAAAGAGAATCACCAAAAACACGGCGATAAAACGGATAGAGCCGGCCCAACTGGACCAGCTTCTGCATCCGACGGTGGACCCGAACGCAAAGGTGAGCGTCATCGCCACGGGCCTGCCCGCCTCGCCGGGCGCGGCCGTGGGCCAAGTGGTCTTTTCCTCGCTGGAGGCGAGGCAACTGGCCGAAAAGGGGGGAAGCCCCATACTCGTCCGGTACGAGACCTCGCCGGAGGACTTGAGCGGGATGAGCGTCTCCAAGGGCATACTCACGGTGCACGGCGGCATGACCTCCCACGCGGCGGTGGTGGCGCGCGGAATGGGAAAATGTTGCATCTCCGGCGTCGGGGAAATACTGATAGACGAGCCGCACGGATTCTTCGCGGTGGGCAAGACGGCCGTCCACGCCGGGGACTGGATAACGCTGGACGGAAGCACCGGAAAGGTGATGCTGGGAAAGACCAACCTCGTGTCCCCCTCGTTGTCAGAATATTTTGACACGCTGATGGGCTGGGCCGACGACATGCGCGCGCTCGGGGTCAGGGCCAACGCGGACACGCCGGCGGACGCCGCGCTGGCGAGGAGGTTCGGCGCCGAGGGGATCGGGCTTTGCAGGACCGAGCACATGTTTTTCGCCAAGGACAGGATACTCGCCGTGCGCGAGATGATAATAGCGGACGACAAAGCGGCCCGCGACCGCGCGTTAAAGAAGCTTTTGCCCATGCAACGGAACGACTTCAAGGGGATTCTAAAGGCCATGGAGGGGTTGCCGGTCACGATACGGCTTTTGGACCCCCCGTTGCACGAGTTCCTGCCGAAAACGGACGAGCAACTCGCCACCGTGGCGCATGAAATACACCTGCCGCCCAAGGACGTCGAAAAGCGCGCCAAACAACTGGTCGAGGCGAACCCGATGCTCGGCCACCGCGGAGGCAGGCTCGGAATCACCTTCCCGGAGATTTACGAGATGCAGGTGCGCGCCATCTACGAGGCCGCCTCCGAGCTCCGCAAAAACCGTGTGGACGCAATTCCGGAGGTGATGATACCGCTGGTGGGGACCTTCCAGGAGCTGAAGATATGCCGCGACATGGCCTTGAGAGTCGCCGGCGAGGTGCTTAAGAAGGCCAGGATAAAAATGCCCGTCGTCATCGGGACCATGATAGAGCTTCCCCGCGCCGCGCTGGTGGCGGACAAGATAGCGACAATCGCGGACTTTTTCTCCTTCGGCACGAACGACCTCACCCAGACGACGCTCGGTTTGAGCAGGGACGACGCCGGCACCTTCCTGCCGCAGTACGTTGAAAAAGGCGTCTTCAAGGAGGATCCGTTCGTGAGCATAGACGAGGAGGGGGTCGGCCAGCTCATGCAAATGGGGGTGGCGAAGGGGAGAAAAACGAACAAGAAGCTGAAGGTGGGCATCTGCGGCGAGCACGGGGGCGACCCGCTTTCCGTGAACCTCTGCCACAGGCTGGGGCTGAACTACGTCAGTTGCTCCCCCTACCGCCTGCCCATCGCCCGGCTTGCCGCCGCGCACGCGGCGCTCACCCAGGGAACCAAAACGGGGGAATCCGGCACCGCCTGATTTGACTTGGTCTTATGAAGCCCGAATTTATGGTGCGCGCACTCCAGCTTGCCGAAAAGGCGCGGGGGCGCACCAGCCCGAACCCGATGGTCGGCGCGGTCATCGTCAAGGGGAACAAGATAATCGCCGAGGGGCACCACGAGAAGGCCGGAAGCGACCACGCTGAGGTCGCGGCGATAAAAAAGGCCAAGGGGGCGGCGAAGGACTCCTGTTTGTACGTCACGCTCGAGCCGTGCTGTCACCACGGCAGGACGCCCCCGTGCACCGACGCGATAATCAAGGCGGGCATAAAAAAGGTGGTCGTCGCCATGCAGGACCCCAACCCCCTCGTCAGCGGACAGGGGATGACCCTGCTAAAAAGGGCGGGGATAACGGTGCTCCGCGGACTGCTTGAGAAGGAGGCGAAAAAACTCAACGAGGCCTACTACAAGTTCGTCACGCAAAAGACCCCGTTCGTCACGCTAAAGGCGGCCCTGAGCCTCGACGGAAAAATAGCCGACTCCGAGGGCGTCTCCAAATGGATTAGCAACGAGACGTCCCGGCTGAGGGCGCACGAGATGCGCAACGTGAACGACGCGGTGATGGTCGGCGTGAACACCGTCCTAAAGGACGACCCGAGGCTAAACGTGCGGCTGGACAAAAAGGGCGTCAAACAACCGCTGAGGGTGATAGTGGACAGCTCGCTCCAGACGCCCCCGGGCGCCCGAATCCTCCACTCCCACGGCGGCGAGGTGCTGATAGCGACCGCGAGCGGGGACGAAAAAAAGGCGAGGGAGCTTGAGGACGAGGGGGCTACGATAATCAACGTTCGTGAAAAGAACAAGAAGGTCGACCTCGCGGAGCTGATGAGGGAGCTGGGGAAAAGAAACGTCCTTTCCCTGCTGTTGGAGGGAGGGGCGGCGATTTTCTCGGAGGCCCTGAAGGAGGGGGTCGTGGACAAGGTGGCCCTCTTCTACGCGCCGATAATACTGGGAGGGGCCTCCCGCTTGACGGGGGACGCGTCCGGCAGGAGCCTCGCGAAGGCCATGACGCTCGATTGCGTTTCCTTCACCGCCGTCCGGGAGGGGGGGAAGGCCCGCTCGGAAAACTTCCTCGTCGAAGGCTACATAAGGCGCTGATGTTCACCGGGATAATTCAGGCCGTCGGCAAAGTGGCGCGGATTTCCGCGGCGGGCTCGTCGGCCGACCTCGTGATAAAAGCGGAGGGTTTCTGGGGGGACGTGAAAATCGGCGACAGCGTCGCGGTCGACGGCGTGTGCCTGACGGCCGCCCGAAAGTCCGGCGCCGAATGCGCGTTCGACGTTTCGAAGGAAACCCTCGACCGCTCCATAATCGGAAAGTACAAAAAGGGGGCCGGGGTGAACCTCGAAAAGGCCCTGCGCGCCTCGGACAGGCTCGGTGGCCACATCGTGCAGGGGCACGTGGACGGAGTGGGGCGTTGCGCCGGCAGGCGGAGATCGGGCGAGTACGTGGAGCTTGACTTCGCGCTTCCCGCCGGCCTCGCCAGGTACGCCGTGGAAAAGGGCTCCGTCGCCGTCAACGGCGTGAGCCTCACCATCGCGAGGGTCAAGGGGGCCCGGATAACTACGGCCCTGATCCCCCACACGCTCGACGCCACGAACCTTTCGTCCCTGGCCGCCAACTCCCGGGTCAACCTCGAATGTGATATCATGGCGAAATACGCCGAGAAACTTCTGGCCCCCCTCAAGGGGGGCGGTTGACGCCTCATCATCGAGGGCGCGGGCGGCCTTAAACGGGCGCCTCGGCGGACCAATGGGCGATTTTGCACGGAGTTGTATGAAGTCAGTAAACAATGTTGCCGGCCCCAAGGCGGCTAAGTTCTGCTCGGTGAAAACGGCGGCGGAGGAGCTGGCAAAGGGCCGGATGGTCATCCTCATCGACGACGAGGACAGGGAAAACGAGGGGGACCTCGTCTGCGCGGCGGAACGCGTCACGCCGGAAATCGTCAATTTCATGGCCAGACACGGGCGAGGGCTAATCTGCCTGGCCCTCACGCCCGAAAAGGTGGACTCCCTCGGCCTGCCCCTGATGACAGAAAAGAACAGGGCCAGGTTCTCCACGGCGTTCACCGTCTCGATCGAGGCGCGCCACGGCGTCACCACCGGAATATCCGCGGCCGACAGGGCGCAGACCATCAAGACTGCCGTGAACCCGGGCGCCAGGCCGGAGGACCTCGTGAGCCCCGGACACGTTTTCCCGCTTCGCGCGCGCGAGGGGGGCGTGCTGGTCCGTGCTGGGCAGACCGAGGGCTCCGTTGACCTCGCCCGCATCGCGGGGCTGATTCCGGCCGGGGTGATATGCGAAATAATGAAGGACGACGGGACGATGGCCAGATTGCCGGACCTGGAAAAATTCGCCGCAGAACACGGGTTGGGCATACTCACCGTCAAGGACATAATCAACTACAGGCTCAGCCGCGAATCACTGGTGAAAAAGGTGGCCGAGGCCACTCTTCCCACCGACTTCGGGACGTTCCGCATCGCCTGCTACGAAAACTCGATAAACGGGGACCAACACGTGGCGCTGGTGATGGGGGACGTGAGGCCGGACCGCGACACACTCGTGCGGGTCCACTCCCAGTGCCTGACGGGGGACGTCTTCCACTCGAACAGGTGCGACTGCGGAGAACAGCTCAAGGCCGCGCTAAACGCCATAGCAAGCGAGGGGGCCGGGGTGTTGATATATCTTTTCCAGGAGGGGCGCGGCATAGGCCTCATCAACAAGATAATGGCCTACGCCCTGCAGGACAAGGGGGACGACACCGTGGAGGCGAACGAAAAACTCGGCTTTTTGCCCGACCTGCGCGACTACGGGATAGGCGCGCAGATATTGAAGCACATCGGCGTCGGGAACATGCGTCTGTTGACGAACAACCCGAAAAAGATAGTCGGGCTCGAGGGGTACGGCCTGAAGGTGGTGGAACGCGTGCCGCTGGCGACCCAGCCGAAGAAGGACAACATAAAATACCTCAAGACCAAAAAGGACAAGCTCGGCCACATTCTGGACATAAAGGGAGGGGAGACAAGGTGAGAATCGTCGAGGGGAAGCTTTCCGGCGCAAACCGCAAAGTGGCCGTCGTTTCCAGCAGGTTCAACGAGTTCATATGCTCGAGGCTCGTCGAGGGGGCGAGGGACTGCTTGGTCCGCCACGGCGCGGCCGACGCGGACCTCACGCTCATCCGCGTCCCGGGCGCGTTTGAGATACCCGCGGCCGCCAGAAAGGCCGTGGACTCGGGAAAGTTCGACGCCGTGGTCTGCCTTGGCGCGATAATCAGGGGGGAGACGACGCATTACGAGCATCTCGCCGCGGCGGTCACCAAAGGGATAGCATCGCTTGCGTTCACCTCCCCGATTCCGGTCGTTTACGGCGTCGTGACCGCGGAAAACGTCGAACAGGCGACGGACCGCGCCGGCGGCAAGGCGGGCAACCGGGGCTGGGACGCCGCGATGACCGCGCTCGAAATGATAGACCTCAACGGCCAAAAGCCGTAGTCGGCGCGTTTCCGGGATGAACAGAAGCGCCAGGGAAGCCGCCATGCGGATAATGTACTCGATGGATTTTCCCGGCGAGACCAAGGCGGACGACTACTGGGGAAGCCACAAGGCCTCCCGGACCATGCGGGAGGACGCCATGAAAATCGTCGACGGGGTCGCGAGAAGAAAAGAGGAGATAGACTCGCTAATCACCGGCTCCAGCGAAAACTGGCCGCTGGAGCGCATGGCGACCATCGACAGGAACATACTGCGCGCCGCCTCCTTTGAACTGCTCGAATGCCCCGACGTCCCGGTCGCCGTAGTCGTGGACGAGGCGCTTGAGATAGCAAAACAATATTCGTCCCCCGATTCGGCGCCGTTCATCAACGGCGTGCTCGGCAAAATAGCGAAGCAAACCCGCGGCTGACAACGATGAAGCTGGCCGTATATTCGGACGTGCACGGAAACATGGAGGCCCTCGCCGCGGTGCTTGACGACATGAAGCGCGAGGAGCCGGACGCTAGGATATTTCTGGGGGACATGGTGGGCTACGGGCCAAACCCCAACGAATGCGTGGGCATGGTCAGGGAGAACGCCGACGTCGTTTTGGCCGGCAACCACGACTGG
This sequence comes from Nitrospinota bacterium, assembly GCA_016194375.1. Classification (GTDB taxonomy): domain Bacteria; phylum Nitrospinota_A; class UBA7883; order JACRGQ01; family JACRGQ01; genus JACQEX01. The sequence continues at coordinate 11,066 of JACQBU010000003.1, read as the reverse complement.
GCCGCGGTGGGGCTGACGGACCCCTCGTACTTCAACCCGCAGGCCTACGAGTCCCTTGTCTGGACGACGGAAGTCCTTTCGGACGAGAACAAGGCGTATCTCAAGACCCTCTCCCCTTCGGGTTTGTTCGGCAACGTCCAACTCGCCCATTCCACACCTCTCAAGCCGGAGGAGTGGCTGTACATAGTTTCGCTCCAAGACGCCATGGAAAACTACGCGGCGCTGGAGAGGAACGTCTGCTTCGTCGGACACTCCCACCAGCCGATAATCCTGGAGTACGCCGACGAGGCCAACATAATACCGATTCACGACCTGTACTGGACCCTGGACGCGAAACGAAAATACATAATAAACGTCGGAAGCGTCGGCCAGCCGCGCGACTCCAACCGCGACGCATGCTACCTAATCTACGACGAAAAGGGGCGCAACGCGGGCTATCGGCGGGTGGAGTACGACATCGCAAAAACCCAGAAAAAAATGGCCAGCGCAAAACTTCCGGAACACCTGATAAGACGACTCGCCGAGGGCAGGTAGGCGTGGGGGCCTCGGCGTCAAAAAAGCTGTCCGGCGGCCAGGTTTTTTTCATACACGGCCCGGAGGAGCGGCTCGTAAGCGACGCCGTCGCGGACATAAAACGAAGACTGCTCGCCGAGGCGGCGGACCCGACGCCGGCGTCGCGGGACTGTTGCGATACGCCGAAAAACCTTCGCCCGACGTCGTGCTCGTGGTCGCCGCCGGAAAGGTGGACGGTCGGAGGAAGGGCTGGAAGGAATTCGCCCTGAAAACGACGGAGATGAAATTCGACCCCAAGGAAAACGAGCGGGTGCGAATCGTCAACCAAAAGCTCGCCTCGAGCGGCATAAAGTTCGACGCGGCCGCCGCCGCGTTGATGGCGGAAAGGTTCGGGGATAGAATCGCGTTTCTTGATACGGAGCTGGAAAAGCTCAAGACGTATCTCGGCCGGAACGAAGCGGCCGGTGCGGCCGACGTGGAGACGTGCATAAGCGTGCCGTCGGCGGACAACGTATTCGACCTCGTGGAGGCCGTCTCCGACAAGAGGACCGCGGACTCGCTGGTACAACTAAAGTCGCTCAGGGAAAACGGGGAGAGGGTGGAGCCGATATTGGCGATGATGGCGCGCCAATTTAGGATTCTTCTTCTTATAAAAACCCTCAAGCCGCTTAACCTCCCGACTTACGAGCTGGCCGGGAAATGCGGCGTACACCCGCATTACTTCCCAAAATACGCGGAACAGGCGTCCAAGTCGGATTCGGAAACCCTTAAAAGGAACATCGTCAGCCTGTCGCGGGCCAACCTAAGGCTCCACGGCGGCGGGGCGGACGAATGGCATATTTTGGAGCTTGAGATAATCTCACTCACCCGATGAAAACGGGACCCCCGCCCGTACCCGGGTACGAAAGGTTCCTCCCCCCGATCGTAAGATTGGTGGTAATATAATTGTAGGAAGGGGCGATTTTTATGAAATATACGGACGTTAGAAAACAGGAAATTTACGACTGGTTCAAGGAGGGTTTCGTCGAGCCCGAAGTTTGCGACCCCACCGGAAGTCCGGAGAGCGGCTACCAATATTCGTGCGGCGGCCCCTACTTCGCCAAGGACATCGTGCGCGCCCAGTTCTCCGGAAAGTATCCCGACGACGTCGTCAACGAGGTCATACGGGATTTGGAGGCGGAGAGCACGGAGTGGGCCAGGCGTAAAGTCCCGGCTTAACCTAATCGAACCGCGCCTTCGCCATATCCACTTTTGCCCCGCCGCCGCATGTTGCAATCCTACTCCCGGTACGCAAGCCAACCCCATGGTTCCAGCCCTTGCGGCGGGAAAAGGGAACCGATTTTTTCCGTCCGGCGATGGGGTATAATAACCGCCTAATGGCGGATTTTGACCAGATCGGGCGTAAGGTGGAAGGCGGCGAGCGGCTTTCCTTCGAGGACGGGCTCTTCCTAATGGAAACCACCGACCTCCTTTCGGTGGGACGGCTCGCCGACGTGATAAGAAGGAGGAAGAACGGCAACCGCGCCCATTACATCATCAACAACCACATCAACCACACCAACGTCTGCGTGAACAAATGCAGGTTCTGCGCGTTCCAAAGGGAAAAGGGGGCCGAAGGCTCCTACACGATGGAAATCGCCGACGTCCTCGACGAGGCTGGAAAAGGGTACAACCCGCTAGTGTCCGAATTCCACGTCGTGGGGGGGCTTCACCCGGACCTCCCCTATTCGTATTACAGGGGGATCATCTCGGCCCTCCATTCCGCCTATCCGCGCGTGCATCTTCAGGCGTTCACCGCGGTCGAGATTGACTACTTCTCGCGCATATCCGGGATGAGCCTGCGGGAAACTTTGGCGGACCTGAAGGACGCCGGGCTAGGCTCCCTTCCCGGCGGCGGCGCCGAGGTATTCGCCGAAAAGACGAGGAAGAGGATATGCCCGGACAAGATATCCGGGGAGCGCTGGCTGGAGGTCATGGAAACCGCCCACAACGCGGGCCTTAGGTCGAACGCGACCATGCTCTACGGCCACATCGAAAGCGCCGAGGACCGCGTGGACCACCTCGTGAGGCTGAGGAGCCTGCAGGACAGGACCGGCGGCTTCATGGCGTTCATACCGCTGGCGTTCCACCCGCTCAACACCGACCTTGACGACAGGTGCTTCACCTCCGGCCAGCTCGACATACGCATGCTGGCCGTCTCGCGGCTGATGCTGGACAACTTCGACCACATAAAGGCGTTTTGGATAATGATATCCCCCGCCGTCTCCCAGCTCTCGCTCTTCTTCGGGGCGGACGACATTGACGGCACGGTGGTGGAGGAAAAGATAACCAACGCCGCCGGCGCGCAGTCGGGCAAGTCGCTCTCCATCTCCCAGCTCGAGGAGATGATACGCGAGGCCGGGATGGAGCCGGTGCGGCGCGACACGTTGTACAACGTCCTTCGCTCCGAACCGTCCGCGGCGGCCTAGGCGCGCGCGTCCGGCAAAATGGGGGGTTCCAATCCGGCGGGCAAGGGGCGGCTGAGGTTCGGATGCCACGACTTCCTAAACTCACAGCCGCTGATCCGCCCCCTGCTGAACGGGACGGTAGAACCGCCGTTCGAAATCGTCCTCGACTCCCCCGCAAGGCTTGCGGACATGCTCAAGGAGGGCGGCCTCGACCTCGCCTTTATCCCGGCGGTGGAGTACGCCTCCATTCCCGGCTTGAGGATCGTCCCCGGCTTCTCGATAGCCGCCAGGGGGGACGTCAAAACGGTCCTTATGCACTCAAAGAAGCCCGTGGGCGAAATAAGCTCCGTGGCCGCGGACGAGCGAAGCAGGACCTCCGTCGCGCTTCTGAAACTGCTTTTCCGGGGCTTCTTCAAGCGGGACGTCGCGTTTGTGGCGGCCGGTGAACCCGCGGACGCCGTACTTGTCATAGGGGACGACGCGTTCTCCGTCTCCCGCGCGGAGCGCGTGGTTTACGACCTTGCCGGGGAATGGCTGGCGTTCACGGGAAAGCCGTTCGTTTTCTCCGTGCTCTGCGTGGCCGACGGGGTGAACGCCGACGAGGCGATAACCGCGTTGAAAAAATCCAAGGAAATCGGGGTGAAAATGACGGACGAAATATGCGGCGCAAAGGGGATTCCCGCCGCCATCGGGCGCGAAGTCTGCGAGGACTACGTGAGGCGCCGCATTAGGTACGACCTCGCCCCGGCCGACGTCGAGGGGCTTAAGCTCTTTTTCCAGCTCGCCCGCAGGCACGGCGTGATCGAAAGGGAGCCTCCCCTCCGCTTCTACCCTTGAATTTGGCTCCCACCGCCATTGGCCGGCTTTTCATCGCTTTTTAATAACCGTCACCCAACTTTTATCGAAGCCGATATCCTTAAGCACCTTTTGTTTATCAAGTTTTTTCGGCTTTTTTATCCTGATGATCAATCCATCCTCCGGAACATCCTCGATAATGGTGAACTGAGCGCCAGAAGGTTGCCATGTAAACTTATGCCTGTTGGAGCCTTTTTCCAATCCTTCAAGGTTTTTGCTCTTATTCCATTTCCAAGCATAGATTTCCGAATCGTATCTTACGGTTTCAAACTCAAAAATAAAAACCTCGGATAAATCATGGGATTTAACCATGACCACCGTTCGTAAATGTTTGTGTCGTTTACGTATATCCGCAACCCTTTCGTTCCATATGGAAAGGACTTTATTCCCAACTTCATTCGGCGGAATTTCTTTGACATTTTCAACGTCGAAGGAATAATAAGGTGAGTTTCTGCCTGATATCAATCTTACGCTTTTTTGCTTACTAGGAGCTTTTGCCTTAACAGTCTTGGCGCCCCAGGCGCATGATTCCAACACAACGTCGTCCAACCCGATGTTTGAGGGTTTCCACTCGGCGCCGATGCTTTTCGCGAAGATCGCCTCCCATTCCGGCCCCTCAAGGTCAGGTCTTCCTTTTGTTGCCAGAAGATAAACCAACTCACCGCCAATTATCTGGCCGAAATCTCTGGGGAAATCATTTATGGCGTAGGGAGGCTTGACCTTATTTACAGTCCTTAGTTTAGGCGACTCGTCTTCCATTCTTTCTCCGGTACGGCTTTGTCCTTTCCGATACCATGCTCATCTGCAACTCCGTTTTTAAAAGCGGAATTAAGGAGTCTATCACTGCCTTCACCGCGTTGACAGGGACGGAGTTACCCGCCTGCTTCCTAATTTGGGCGTCGGGGACAACGATCTTGAAGTCGTCCGGAAATCCCTGGAGCCGCAACATTTCCCGCGGGGTCAGCCTTCTTTCCCCGTTGACAAGGAGATAATTGTAGGAGGCTCCGGCTCGCAGGGCGCATGAAAACGGGTACGAGCTGACATTTCCGGATTTGTTTTCATGCCATATGGAAGGAGTGTGCTTGGATGAGTGGCGATTTTTTCTTTTAACAACAATTTTTTCCGAAGCATAGTGTTTTTTATGCACCTTTTTCTCGAGAATTTCCGACAATGGTTTCAGGTGATTATGTTTTGGCGGCCAAAAATAAACCATCGGTTTTTGAAGGCCGACGATGAATACGCGTTCCCTTTTTTGAGGAAGGCCATAATCCAGGGCGTTCAATACCTTATAATCCACGAAATAACCGAGATTCCTGAGTGTACCTAGAATGTGTTCGAGCGTTTTCCCCTTGTCGTGGCCCACTAACCGCTTAACATTTTCCAACACGAAAGCCATCGGCCGCTTTTCATCCAATATTCTGGCGATGTCGAAGAACAAGGTCCCCCTGGTGTCCTCAAATCCCCTTCCGTTGCCGATGATGCTAAAAGGCTGGCAGGGAAAACCAGCAAGGAGCAGGTCATGATCGGGGACCAACCTCGCGTCAATTTTTTTTATGTCGCCCGAGGGATATTCTCCAAAATTGGCAAAGTATTCTTCCCTTGCGTAACCATCAATTTCGCTGGAGAACACGCATTGGCCTGAAATATTATTTTCCTTGAACGATTGATTCGCGGCTATCCTAAATCCGCCGATTCCCGAGAATAAGTCAATAAATTTAATGTTCATAATAACTCCGCGATTATTAAGCGCTAATCCCGTTTAGAAAAGGATAACATATTTTGTAGGGAGGTTTGTGCTTATACGCGGTCGGGCGGAAAATAGGCGGGGTCTTCCAAAACAAACAGCTTGAAAAAGGCCCGGAGTTTCAATATCGTGTGGCTAGCGAAAGAATAAAACCAAACTTAAAATCTTGGAGAGGTAAGAGATGGGTAACACAAAAGAGGAAACTTTCAAGGCTCCGGAGCTCAACGCCGTCGCCTATCGCCTGTGGCTTGAGGACCGGGCGAAAGAGGAAAATAAAAGGCAAAAAAGCCATTTTGTGACGATATCCAGGGAGTTCGGTTGCGACGGTTTCGCCGTCGCCACGAAACTCTGCGATCAATTAAACGCAAGGCACGGGACAAAATGGATGGTTTTCACGCACCAAATTTTGGAAAAACTTGCGGAAGACGAGGAACTCGCGGCCGACCTCATACACAAGGTCGTGGAGACGCGGTACACCTTCATGAACTGGTTCATAGACGGCCTCGTCCCCGACTACCTGCAGTCGACGCAATCGCAGGTCTTCACGCGGATACGCACCCTCATCCTAAATCTCGCCGAGAGGGGAAACTGCATCATGGTGGGGGGCGGCTCCCAAATAATCACGGGGAGACTCGACCCGTCCAAATTCACGGCCGTTCACGCGAGGTTGTACGCCTCCTTCCCGTTCCGCGTTAAGGCGGTGATGGACAAGTTTCACCTCAGCCAGGCCGACGCAAAAAAGCACCTGTGGGAGCACCAGGATGCAAGGAACAAATTCGTGGAGGATTTCACGGGCCAGTCGTCCACGGACCCGTTGCATTACAACCTAATTTTAAACAACGGAAAAAGCGACGTGAATTTGATGGCAAAGACCATCTACAGCTACTCCGAACACTCGGGGTTTTTCAAGTAACAACCTCTGAAAAAGGGTGGTTACTCGTCATTGCGAGCGGAGCGAAGCAATCTCACCGTGTGTTCCATCAATATGTCAGGGGTTGCTTCGTCGCCACGCTCCTCGCAATGACCCGATAATTGGGGCTTTTTCGGAGGTCACAAGTAGCGGGTTTAACTTTCCGGGGGTCGGCGGCGCGACGCTCAGCTTTCGGCGGTTCGCCCCTTAAAAATCCATTTCGAACGAGATGACGCCCTCGCCGGGCGTGGTCCTCACCTTGAGGCCGGAGTTGAAAAAGACCTTCTGCATCGGCTTGTTCTGCGGGAGCACCTCCGCCGTGAACCCCTTTAGGCCGTTGCGCTTTCCGATGGTGGCGAGGTGGGCCATGAGGAACGCCCCTATCCCCTTTTTTTGCCAGGCGTCCGCCACGGTGAACGCGACCTCGGCCCGGTTCGTCTTTTTGTCCACGTAATAGGCGCCGACGGCTATTATCTCCTCGCCCGACGCGGTGGGAAGCGTGGCGACGATGGAGACCGCGTTCCAATGGTCTATGTACACGAAGTTCTGCACCTGCGAGCGCGGGATGGACTTCAACTCCGCCATGAACCTGTAGTAGACGGTCTGGCGCGACAGCGTGTAGAACAGGTCGCGCATCCGCGGCTCGTCCGTCGGGTGTATGGCGCGGAAGCTTATCTGGGTGCCGTCGTTGAGGAGCATGGACGTGCGAAGCTCCTTTGGCCCTATCATCATCTTCCCCTCCACGTCCTTGAGCTCCGGCCGCAGGTACCTTTCCTTAATGGCCTGCTCCATAAGCTCGGCGCGGAACTTGGGGTGCGCCACGCTCACGAGCGCCAGAGCGCGCTCCTGCACGCTCTTGCCGTGCAGGTAGGCCACGCCGTATTCGGTCACCACGTAATGCACGTCGCCGCGGGTGGTCACCACGCCGGCGCCCGGGGTCAGGGTGCAGACTATGCGGGAAATCTTGTCGTCGTGGGCCGTGGACGGAAGGGCGATTATCGCCTTTCCGTTTTCGGCGCGGGCCGCGCCGCGGTTGAAGTCCACCTGCCCGCCGATGCCGGAGTAGAACTCCGACCCGAGCGAGTCGGCGCAGACCTGGCCGGTGAGATCCACCTGAAGCGCGGTGTTTATCGCGACCATCCCCTTCTGCCTTGAAATCAGGCCGACGTCGTTGACGTATTCCGTGGGGTGGAAGGAGAACATCGGGTTGTCGTCCACGAACTCGTAGAGCCTCTTCGTACCGAAGCAAAAGCTGGCCGTCACCTTTCCCCTGTCGAGGGTCTTCATGGCGCCGGTGACGGCGCCGGACTGGATGAGGTCCAGCAACGCGTCGGTGACCATCTCCGTGTGTATCCCCAGGTCCCGCTTCCCCTTGAGCGACTGCGCGACGGAGTGAGGGATTTTCCCTATTCCGAGCTCGATGGTGGCGCCGTCGTCCACCAGCGAGGCCACGTACTCGCCGATCTGCCGGCTGACGTCCGTGGCGGGCAGGTCCGGCATCTCGATTATCGGCTCCTCGGACGCCACCAGCGCGTCCACGTCGTAGACGTTGATGAAGGCGTCCCCAAGCGTGCGCGGCATGTTCGGGTTCACCTGGGCTATCACGGTGAGCGCGTTTTCCGCCGCGCTTTTCACTATGTCCACCGCGACCCCGAAACTGCACATCCCTTCCGAGTCCGGCGGGCTGACCTGTATCAGGGCGGCGTGCAGGGGCAGTTTGCCGGAAGAAAAAAGCCGCGGGATGTCCGAAAGAAAAATCGGCGTGTAGCTCCCAAGCCCCTCGCGGATGATCTCCCTCACCGTGGCGCCGATGAAGAACGCGTTGATGGTGAACGCGTCGGAATACTCCTTCTTGGCGTAGGGCGCGTCGCCGAGCGTCAGAAGCTGGACTATCTCGACGTCCGCCAGCTCCCCCGCCCTCTCGGTCAGCGCGCGCACCAGCCCCTGAGGCTCAGAACACCCGCTCCCTATGAACACGCGGTGGCCCGGTTGTATCCGCTTCACCGCCTCCCCGGCCGTGACGACGAGGGACGCGTATTTGGTCCTCCAATCCGGGTCGTATGTTTGTTTCACGCGGCCCCCCGCTCCGCAACCCGCAACGTGATGCGCGTGTCGGCGACCACCGCGTCCTCGCCCGCCTCCCCCACCATGAACGGGTTGATGTCCAGCTCCGCCACCTCCGGAAAATCGGTCGCAAGCTGGCTTATGCGTTGCAACCCCTCCGCGATGGCGTCCAAGTTCACCCCGCTCTGGCCGCGCGCCCCCTTCAGAAGCTGGTAGGAACGCGTGGCGGTGAGCATCTGCATGGCCTCCCCCGCCGTGATGGGGGCGAGATGGAACGCGACGTCCTTCATCACCTCGACGAAGATGCCGCCCAGGCCGAACATGAGCATCGGCCCGAACTGCGGGTCGCGGTTCATGCCCAGTATGACCTCGAGCCCCTTTTTCGCCATTTTCTCGACGTAAACCCCCTCGATCCGCGCCTGGGGCGACCGCGCGGGTATCCGCATCATCATGAGCTCGAACGCGTCGCGCACCATGTCGCGCGTCGTGAGGTTCAGCTTCACGCCCCCTATGTCCGACTTGTGTATGATGTCCGGCGAGGATATCTTCATCGCCACGGGAAAGCCGACCCGCTCGGCCGTCTCGAGCGCGTCCCCGAGCGTCTTGGCCAGCCTGCCTTCCGGCACGTGGAACCCGTATGCCCTTAAAATCTCCTTCGCCTGCACCTCGCCGACCTGCATCCTGCCGGTCTTGACGTGGCGGGAGACCACGCGTTGCACGCGGATGCGGTTCACGGGGAAGCGCGTGACCATCCGCTGGGGGCGGTGGCGCCACTCCGAGTATTCGCACATCGCCTTCAACGCCGCCACCGCTCGCTCCGGGGACGTGTAGTCGGGAATGCCCGCCGCCATCAGCTCCTTCCTGCCCGGGATGACCTGCGAGCCGCCCATGAACGAGGCGAGCAACGGCTTCGAACCCCCGGCTCCGGCGCATTCCGCCACGGCGCGGGCCGTCTCCGTAGGGCGCGTCATGGACTGCGGGGTAAGGATGACTATCACGGCGTCCACGGAGTCGTCCCCCTGCGCGGCGGTGACGGCCATCGCGTACCTTTGCGGGTCGGCGTCCCCCAGGACGTCAATCGGGTTGCCGATGCTGGCGGCGGCGGGAAGTTTTTTCTTGAGCTCGCCCGCCATTTTTTCCGACAGGCGCGCGACGACCATGCCGGAGTTTTCCAGCGCGTCGGCGGACATGATGCCCGGCCCGCCGGCGTTTGTTATCACCGCCGTCCGCCGCCCCCTCGGCAACGGTTGCATGTTCAACGCCACGGCGTAGTCGAACAACGCCTCGAAGGTCTCGGCGCGCAAAACGCCGGAGCGTTTGAACGCCGAGCCGTACGCGACGTCGGCCCCGGCGAGGCTCCCGGTGTGGGAGGAGGCCGCCTTGACGCCGGCGGTGGTCGTGCCGGCCTTTAGCACGATGACCGGCTTGACCGACGACGCGTCCTCGGCGGCGCGGATGAAGTCGTTGCCGTTGTCTATGCTCTCGAGGTAGCAGACGATGACCCTGGTCTTCTCGTCCTTTTGCAGGACCTTGAGGAGGTCCACCTCGTTGATGTCGGCCTTGTTGCCGATGCTGAACATTTTCCCCAACCCCAGCTGGCGCGACTCGGCCCAGTCCAAAATGGCGGTGCAGAGCGCCCCCGACTGGGATATGACGGACATGGTCCCCTCGACGGGCGTCTGGCGGGAAAAGGAGACGTTCATCTTGTGGTGGGTGTTGATGAACCCCAGGCAGTTGGGCCCCAGGAGCCTCACCCCCATCGCCGAACAATGGCGGGCGATTTCCCTTTCCATCTCCGCTCCCTCGCGCCCCGTCTCCTTGAACCCGGCGGTGATTACGATGATCGCCTTCGCGCCGGCCGAAACGGAGTCGTAGACCGCCCCCTTTACGGCGGCCGTCGGAACGGCTATGACGCTCAAGTCCAGTTTTTGGGGGAGCGATTTTAAGTCCTTGTGCGCCGTCACGCCCAGAATTTCCGGCGAGCCGGGATTGACGGGAAAGATTTTCCCCTGATATCCGCCGTCCAGGAGGTTCTTTAAAATCGCGTAGCCGACCTTGCCGGGGGTGTTCGAGGCGCCGACGACGGCTACGGAATCAGGACATAAAAGCTCTTCAAGCATTTGGGGCTCCCATTTTTTTCAAACCCGCCTGCGATTTTTTTTCCGCCGTTGTCATTTTAACTTAAATTCACGCGGGGTCTTTGCATTAATTTTCCACCGGAGTTTACCCCGGTGGCACGGACACTCTTGGGTGGCACGGACACTCCTGTCCGTGTTGCGTCCGGAGGACGCAAGCAACAAAACCTTTGCCGCTAACGCGGCAAACGCAGACAGGAGTGTCCGCGCCACCAATAGTCTGGATTCCCCCGTTCGGGGACGAGGGTAACGGGCGAAGACGATTGCGGCCCGCTTCCGCGGAAATGACATTAGAGAGGGGCGGGAATGATTATATGAAAGCGCGCCCCCTTATAGTGGATTGTTGTGTCAATTCACTAAACCAAAGAAAAAGGAGGCGCACTATGGAAATTATCGCA
>JACQBU010000034.1 GCA_016194375.1 Nitrospinota bacterium | reverse complement strand
TTCATATAATCATTCCCACGCAAGCGGGAATCCAGCTCCTTTGTTTTCCGCTTGTTCCAATTGCCGGCTGTCCGATTTGTCCGTTTTGTCCGAATTGTCCCCGCATTTTTTTTGTTTCTACCGCCAAGAACGCAAAGGTCGCCAAGAGAGAAGGATTGGTAGGGTAGGCAATCCTGCCTGCCGTTTTGGTGGCGCGGCCAAAGACTGCGATAACTCTTGCCGCTGACGCGGCAATCACGGGCAGAAATGCCCGTGCCACCGACAAATCTCAGGCTAATTCCCTTGCCGCCAACTCTCCGTTCATCCGTCTTCTGCCTACTTATCACTTTTATCATCATGGCTCTTTTATACGACGGTTCGGGGCGGGGGGCTTTTGCGTTTTTGGCGTTTTTGGCAATTTTGGCCTTTTTTGCGATTTTGGCGTTCCCCGGCGGAATATTCACGTGTCAAAACCCGACCCCGACCCCTGTTATTTTTCTTCTAAGACCTCTTCGATGGTTTTGAACTCTTCAAGGGCGGCTTCGAGTTGCTCGACGATATCGGCGGCGAGGATGGCGGGATCGGGTAGGTTGTCGGCGTCCTCAAGGCTGTCGTCCTTCAGCCAAAAGACGTCGAGGTTTATCTTGTCGCGCGCGATAAGCTCGTCATAGCTGAACCTTTTGAATCGCTCGGACTCCCTCCGTTTGGACCGGTCGGCGGCGTTGTAACATTTTTTGAAGTCCTCAAGGTCGGCATCCTTCAGCTTGTTCTCTTTCAGGGTCAAGTGAATGTTGGTTCGGAAGTCGTAAATCCATACGTCTTTGGTCCACGGCTTTTCGCTCGCCGGTTTCCGGTCAAAGAATATGACGTTGGCCTTCACCCCCTGGGCGTAAAAGATGCCTGTCGGCAGGCGCATAAGGGTATGCACGTCGCACCGGCTTAAAAGCTGTCTGCGCACGGTTTCCCCCGCTCCTCCCTCAAACAGCACGTTATCCGGGACGACGACGGCGGCTGTGCCTCCTATCTTCAACATGCTCGCCACATGCTGGACAAAGTTAAGCTGTTTGTTGCTGGTGGTGGCCCAAAAGTCATCCCGCTCGTAGGTCATCTTGTCCTGCTGTTTCTCGCCGTTCTCCCCTACGATTGTGACACTGCTCTTTTTCCCAAACGGAGGGTTGGTCAGCACCATGTCCACCTCCTCGGACGGCTTGCCGCGCAGGGAGTCCTTGCTTTCCACGGGGCTTTCGTCGCCGCCGATGCCGTGTAGGTATAGGTTCATGGCGCAAAGCCGGACCACGCCATCAACGATGTCCACCCCGCGCAGAGCCTTCTCTTTCAAATGTCGGGCGGCCCCTGTATCTAGCTTTTGGTGCTTCTCGATGTAATCGTAAGCGGCGAGGAGGAATCCCCCCGTGCCACAAGCCGGGTCTGAGATAACCATTCCGGTTTTGGGGCGCATCACCTCCACCATTGCGCGGATGAGCGGTCGGGGGGTGAAATATTGTCCCGCCCCGCCTTTTACGTCTGAAGCGTTTTTTTCCAGCAACCCCTCGTAAATGTCCCCCTTAACGTCGGTGCTCATGCTGGACCAGTCTTCCTTGTCAATCATGTTCACAAGGTGCTTCAACTTGGCCGGGTCGGCTATTTTATTCTGCGCTTTTTTGAAGATGACGCCCAGCAAGCCCGGATATTTGCCCAACGCCTCAAGAGTGTGGCGGTACTGTTTTTCCAAGTCGTCGCCATCCTGCTTGGCCAGCGCCTTCCATTGGTACTCTTTAGGGATCTTTAAGTCTTTACCTTGTTGCTCCATCCGCTCCTGCGTCATTTTTAGGAAGATAAGGAAGGTTATTTGCTCAACGTAGTCGCCGTAGGAAAGGCCGTCGTCGCGCATGACGTTGGCGTAGTTCCACACCTTTTGGACGATGGCGGCGCTGTTGTCGGTCATTATGAAAGCACGGTCGCGGGCAGGGCGGAGCGCACCGCGTCCCTAACCTGCCGGGCGGACTTAACCGCCTCTTCAGCTTCGGCTCTGGTAATTGGCTCCCATTCGCCCGGATACCTCGACTCGATAGAATATCTGTTTAGGGTTTGCAAATCGGCGGACCCCATCTTAATTGAGGCCGCCTCAATAGCAAGCTTTTTAAGCAGGATAAGGTCGTGGGTGTTTGGGAAGTCAACGGTAAAAAAGACAAGAAGCCCCTTTAGGTATTTTTCAGCGCATTGCTGGGCGTGAAAGCAAACGGTGTCAAACGGGCAGTCATCTTTTAGCGTTAACGTGTGCTCGGCGTTGCGCAGGTCGTGTTCCGCCTTTTCCACCCATTGTCGGACAAGCCGCGCGTTGTCACGCGGCGCGCTCATACAACACCTTTCCGTCCCGCAATGCCGGATAAAGATAACCGCCCGCGTCATTGCCGAATTTTTCAATTTCATCGGGGGTCACGACGATCACGTCCAAAGGTACCGTGCGATCCGCCAGTTCCAAGTCAATTTCGGCCGCTTTTGCCCGCTTAGACCCTTCCACGCGCATTACCACCAGCAGATCCACGTCGCTATCCTTGTTAGGTGTGCCCTTGGCGTATGAACCGAAAAGGATTATTTTTTCCGGATGAAACCTGTCGGCTATCGTCCCAGCCATGCGGCTGATGATTTCTTGGGTGGTCATAATGTTCTCCTCATAACGCCTTTATTCTAGCCTGTTTTGGCGGTTTGGCGGAATGGGGTGTGCGCTCTACCTTTAAGCCCGGCCTTTTCTCCCTTTCGGCTTTGATGCGCTTTAGGAGTTCGCTTGCGGGTTCGTCGTTCGGTTCTTGCGGCACCAGCTTCCCCTCGAACGCCTTTTTCAGGATGGATTGGCGGAGACTGGCTGAACGTTTTAATTCTTCATCGAACACTTGTTCCAGCCTATTCAATTCGGACAGGCGTCGTTCAATTTCTGTGACAATTTGCATTTGCTCTTCCAGTGGCGGGATTGGGATTACCAAGTTACCAACTTTGCCAGTACTTAATGTATGCAGTCCTGAGGTTGAGCTAGCACACCGAACAATGAATCTACGACCATATATTGACAACAACCAATAAAGCACAAATCCAGCCATTCGTTTTTCATAAAATCTCACCTTAATAAGGTGATTTTGATGAACGCATGGTTTTATGACCCCACTCCATAATGCAACACGACCAACCTGGTCTAAACTTCCATTGCCTTCAACTATGAGAAGATCGTCTTTATTCAATAGAAGCCTCTCCAATTCATTTTCAAGGACACCTATTGAACGCACCTCATCAAGCACGAGCCTGTTCGCATACACATTAGCCACTCTTAAATAAGGGAGCTTCTTCTTAAACTTTTCTCTTTTGCTATTTTTTGTGAGTCCTCCGATAACTTTTCCGACATCGTTTATTTTGCCCCATTTCCACAAAGATGGGATTTCATGACACAAATCGCTTTCTGCATCCTGTTCGAGCACCTTATCCTTAGGAGTGCGTTCTTTTAGTATGCGTTCGAGGAGTTTGGAGGCGGGTTCCAGCTTGTCCTTGTTCTCTTCGCGCCACTTTTTGGTGAGTTCGCCGGTGACGGCGGCCTTCAACACCGATTGGCGGTATTGCTTCAAAAGCTCTTTCGCCTTTTCCAGCGCCTTTACCCCCTCATCCAGATTGCTGAACAGCTCCTCTATCTTCGCCACAATCCTCTTCTGCTCGTTAAGGGGAGGAAGGAAAAAAGGCAGGTCTTCCAATTGTTTTTTGGTAACACCCGCAATGGTTGTCCCACGCGACTGCCGCTTGAACACTTGCGTCGCCTGACTTAAGAAATACACCGCATAAGCTGAATAGATAATTCGATTATCAATCAATAATCCTTGAGAATCCTGACTGAAACAGAGGTCGTCCTTTGCTATAGCAACCTTTCCCAGTCCAACGCGCGTAACGACGATAATGCTTCCCGCAGGAACCTTAGCCGTGGTTGAATTTTCTATCGCTGATTTTGTAATAAATCGGCGATACTCAATTTCTCTTTCTCCTTTGATATCGGCACTACTTATCCAAGGGATTTTTCCATTCCAATATTCTTTTTTTAACGTAGATGGGGTGCCGCCTCCTACAATGCCGAAAATCTCCGCAACCGAACTGCATACCCAGCTTTTCGGCACTTGCACACTCACGCTACCAGTGCTCCGTTAAGGTCTTCTATGATTCTGTCGGTTTCGGGGCCGAGCAGTTCCGTCATTGCCCCAACCCCAGCGCCGCCCTTACGATTAACCGTACCTCGCGGCAACTTTCCATCGCCTCCCGCGCCATTTTCTTTTCCGCCGACTCGCCGGGATAACGGAACTCGACCGCATATTCGTTAAGTAAAATCACATGGGAGCGGACACTTTCAAGCAACGGCTTCTCAGCAATTATCAAATTTAGTAGTGCGGAAAGATTGTGGGTTTTGTTAAACCTGGCTCCGACATCCTGTAGGATTGCCTTGAAGTATTTTTCGACGCATTGCTGGGCATGAAAACAAACTGCGTCGTAATTGGGACTTTTCCTAACCCTCGACTCGCGTCTGGCTGTGGCGTAATCCCCCTCGGCCTTCTCGACCCACTCCTTAACGAGCGGCTTCATGAAGGGTTTTGCCTTTGTCCATGATATCGGCGAAAAAATAATCGTTCCACGCCAACCGGCGGCGCAACTGAACGGGAGACCGCACTAGAATATCCACCGGAAGGGTCGTTTTAACCCGCGCCAATATTTCACACGCCTTCCGGGCGGATTTTCCCTTGAATGACATAACGACGAGCAAATCAATATCGGAAGAATCGGTCGGAACGCCGGTTGCGTATGACCCGAAAAGGATTATTTTATCGGGATTATACGCCTCGGCTATGCTCCGGGAAAGTTTCCGTATTTCCGAGATCTTTATTTTTTTTCCCATACCTCTACCAACATCACCACGTTCAAAGTGGCAAGTTCCTCCATAGCAATACCCGATATTCTCATCATGCTCCCCAGTATAGCAGACCAAATCCGCCCCAAGCACGTATACGATAACAAGGGGGATTAAGCCTCCAGATTTACGCTACCAAGGCTCCGTTAAGGTCTTCAATGAGGCGGTCGGTTTCGGGGCCGAATACTTTTAGGGCTTTCCCCAGTCCGCCGTGGGCGGTGAAGGGAGCCAAATCAAAATCGTCCCGCTCAACCCCGCCGGAGAGGGAAATGCGCTCTTTTATCATCCTCAGCCACTCCATCTGTTCCGCCGTAAATCTTTTTCCGTTCGTTTGTTGCTGTTTCAACCATTCGTCAAAACGGCGGTCCACAACATCGGGGAACGGCTCCAGAACGTCCGCCGCACCAGCCGCAAAGCGGATGAGCGAAATAATATTGGTCAACACCGTGGCGGGACCGGCGTTGCGCGCCCGGCTTTTCTCCAGGTTGGCGTACGCGCTCCATACCCGCTCCGGGGCCAGATTATACGGCGGGTCTTGCAGTTCGTCCGCTAGTTTCTTTATGGCGTCGTAAGTCATACGACGTTTGCCGTACGGCTGGCTATAAATAATCTGCAAAGCCGTAATCTCGTCCTTGTGCTTTTCAATAAAGTCTTTGAACGTCTGAATTATCTGTTTTCCTTTCTCCTTGTCGTAGTCCGCACCCGTCACGACGTCTATGGTGCCGTGGTCTATCGTTTGCTCGTTCTCCATCTTTAATGATTCCAGCAGGTCGCGCACCTCGGGGCGGTTGAACGGTTCCACGGCGATATCCGCCAGCTTTTTTCGGGCCTTCTCGCATTCCTCAGGCGCGGGTTGCCCCTTGCCTGTGGCGGATTTGGCGGCGTCCAACGCCGCGTCGGGGTTGAGCGTGTGGATAATATCGCCCGTGATTTCCGTAACCTGCTTTCCGGCAACTTCCTTCACCCGCTCCCTCTGGCGCGGGTCTAAGGTGCGGTCCAAACGGGCAAGCCGGTTTGCAAGCGAGCTTAATGTATCCTCGTCCCGCGCGCCCAGGGCCACTTTGTGCATCAGCTTTTCAAACGAGACACCCCGCGCCCGCTCTAGTGAACGGCAGTCCCCTTTGTCTGATTCCGTAACCCCCACGGCGTCCACCAAGACAAAATGGGTTTTGCGAACGGCGTCGGCGGTTACGGACCGTAGCTCCGTTTCGGTCAGGGTGCGGGTGCCGCGCCCCTTCATCTGGTCGAAATAAACCTGGCTTTTCACGTCCCGCATGAAGATAAGGCATTCCAGCGGCTTTATGTCGGTGCCTGTGCTTATCATGTCCACCGTGACGGCTATGCGAAATACGGGGTCGGTGCGAAAGGCTTTTATAAGGTAGTCGGTGCTTTCGCCCGTGACGCGATAGGTGATTTTTTTGCAGAAGTCGTTCCCCTTGCCGAACTCCTCGCGGACTATCTGCACTATCCGTTCGGCGTGGTCGTCGCTTTTGGCGAAAATGAGGGTTTTGGGAACCCATGTCCTTCCGGGGAAGAGGTCGGTAAAAAGTTTGTCCCGAAAGGTGCGGATGACGGTGCGTATCTGGTCGGGCACCACCAAGTCGCGGTCAATCTGCGTTTTGGCGTAGTCCTCCTCCTCGTCCAGCGTTTCCCACCGGCTTTCGCGGGTTTTGCGGTTGCGGCGTTCCACTTCGTATCCTGATTCCAGATCCACCCCGTTTTCGCTGACTTCCGTCTTAATGCGGTATATGTCGTACCCCACGTTCACGCCGTCGGCCACGGAGTCCTCGTGGCTGTATTCGGCAACGAGGTTTTTGTCAAAAAACCCGAAGGTCGCCTTGCTTGGGGTGGCGGTGAGGCCGATGAGGAAGGCGTCGAAATATTCCAGCACCTGACGCCAGAGGTTGTAGATGGAGCGGTGGCACTCGTCCACCACTATAAAATCGAACTCCTCTATGGGGATGCGGGGGTTGTAGCCGATCTCGCGCGGGGCGATGACGTCGGCGGCCTCGAAGCCGGATTTTTCGTCCAGCTCGTCGTCTATCTCCCGACCTGAAAGCTGGGAATAAAGCCGCTGGATGGTGGTTATCGTGACCTTTGCCACGTCGTTGAACTGGCTCCCTTTTAGGTGCTGGATGTTGTATAGCTCGGTGAACTTTCTACCGCCGTCCGGCGTGACGTATTGCTGAAACTCGTTCTCGGCCTGGGTGCCGAGCGATTTGCGGTCAACGAGGAAAAGGATGCGCCTGGCTTTGGCGTATTTGATGAGGCGGTAGGCGAAGGTGACGGCGGTGAAGGTCTTGCCCGCGCCGGTCGCCATCTGTATGAGGGCTCGGGGATGGTTTTGTGCCAGCGATTTATCAAGTCCGGTGATTGCCTCTATCTGGCATTGCCTCAGGTTCGTGGTGACAAGCGGAGGCAGGCGGCCGAGCCTGGCGCGGAGGGTGTCTTCCTCTTGGAGCCATTCGTGCAATGTTTCGGGGCGGTGGAAGGTGAAAAGGCGGCGGGAGCGGGAATTAGGGTCGCGTTGGTCGCGGAAGAATGTCTCCACGCTGGTGCTTTCGTACGTGAACGGTAGGGGGTCGCCCCAGCGTTGGATGACCTGAGTACCAGAGCGGGCATAACGTGACGACTGTTCGGCAACGCCGCCAAGAGTGGCGCCGATTTTCTTCGCCTCCAATGTTCCGGCGGCTTTGCCGTCTATGAAAAGCATGTAGTCCACCGGACCGGTCTCGGTGGGAAACTCGCGCACGGCTACGCCAAGGGAGACTCGGATATTAAGCTTTTTGTAATCCTGCACGACCCAGCCTGCGGCTGTAAGCTGGGCGTCAATCCGTTTACGCGCGTCGGCCTCGGACGAACCAAGCTCTTCCTGGTCGTCGTCACCCCGCTTGCCATACTCAATTGGCGGCATTGCCGGCTTATCTCCCCATAAGTTTCTATTACGGAGTATTGCCCCGCATCCCAATCGTAAAATACGTCCTTATTTATATCACGCCGTTGAAAAAACGGGAACGGGCCGCCCGATGCACACGGATTCGCGCCCGCGCTCGCCCCAACCCGCCGCCCGCGCCGCCCCGTCTGGGGGCGCGGAAGGTGGTTGACACTTCCCAGGAATTATTTGAGATAATGAGCCATGGTTGCAAAAAACGCCAAAAACGGCGCCAAGAAAAGGCGTCCGAATCCCGGCGCGGAAGCCGGCGACGAGGTAAAGGCGAAAGGCCAACCGGCCCCGTCCGGCGTCAAATCCACCGGACTGGTTCCGGCCGACCCGCTTTCGCGTTACCTGGAGGCGGTGAGGGGGATTCGACGCCTCACCCCGGAGGAGGAGCACGACCTCGCCCTCAAGGTGCAAAAGGGGAAGGATTCCGAGGCGGCCCTAAGGCTGGTGAAGGCGAATCTTTGGCTGGTCGTCAACATATCCTTTGAGTTTCGCTCCCAATTCCAGAACATGCTCGACCTGATTCAGGAGGGGAACATAGGGCTCATGCGGGCGATACAAAAGTTCGACCCGTTCAAGGGGGTGCGCCTGCCCGCCTACGCCTCGTATTGGATACGGGCGCACATACTAAAATACATACTCAACAACTGGCGGCTCGTCAGGGTCGGGACGACCAACATGAGGCGCAAGCTCCTGTTCAACCTAAACAAGGTCACGCAGGAGATGACCGCCGCCGGCCTCGAACCGACGTCAAAACTTCTGGCCGAGCATTTTTCGACCACGCAGGACAACGTGACGGCCGTGCAACAGGCGCTTTCGTCGCGCGACCTGTCGCTCGAGGCGCCGGTGGCCGAGGGGTCCGCGCTGACCTTTTCGGAAACCATCGGAAGCGGCGCGCCGGCGATGGACGACGCGCTGGGGGAATCGGAGATAATGGAGAGGTTTAAAAGGGAGGTGGACGAGTTTGCAAAGCCTTTGAAGGAGTCGGACAAGGTGATATTGTACGACCGGCTGATGAGCGACGAGCCGATGACGCTTGCGAAGATCGGGGAGCGGTTTGGCGTCTCGCGCGAGGCGATGCGCCAGGCGGAGGACAGGTTGATAACAAAACTTAAAAAACATCTCGAGGAGAGGGTTCCGGAAATCAAGGGGTTCAATCTGGCGCCAAAGGCCGGGTCGTAAGGCGGATTTTATGGGGGACGGCGTCATGGACGGGAAGGGCTCTTCAATCGACAAACCGGGCGCGGCCGTTTATCTACACGTGCCGTTTTGCGCCTCGAAATGCTACTACTGCGACTTCGCCTCGTACGAAGGGCAAAACAGGCTCATGGAGCCCTACACCAACGCAATCCTAAGTGAGATAGCCTCGGCCCACGCCGCGAAGGGGGCGACGTCCGTCTACATGGGGGGCGGGACGCCCTCGATGCTTCCCGCCGACAAAATCGCCAAGATCATGTCCGCGGTCAAGGAAAGGTTCGCCCCGGCCCCGTCGGCCGAAATCACCATCGAGGCGAACCCAGACAGCACCTCGCGCGCGGATTTGGAAAGGTACCTGCAAATCGGGTTCAACCGGCTGAGCATCGGCGTTCAGAGCTTCGAGGATTCGATGTTGGAAAAACTGGGAAGGGCCCACGACTCCAAAAAGGCGACGGCGGCGTTTGAAGCCGCCCGGAAGGCGGGCTTTAAAAACGTTTCAATAGACCTCATCTACGGAATACCGGGACAGTCGGTCGGCGACTATGCCCGGGACCTCGAGGCGGCCGTCTTGCTAGGGCCGGAACACATCTCGGCCTACCAATTGACGGTGGAGGAGGAGACCCCGCTTTGGGACATGGTCGAGGACGGACGCGTCGTGTTGCCCGACGACGAGACGATGCTGACGATGTTCGAAACGACGATTTCAAAACTTCGTTCCGCCGGCTACGGGCATTACGAGGTGTCGAACTTTGCGAAACCGGGGATGGAGTGCCGCCACAACCTGGCGTATTGGCTCGGGGAGGAGTTCATAGGTCTGGGGAGCGGCGCCCATTCGTTCGTCGGCTCCTCCCGGTACGCAAACCCGGACGACATAGAGGACTACATATATGCAATAGACACCGCCGGGGAGGCGGGCGTCGAGATTTTGGCTGACGAAAAGGACAAGGTGCTGGACTTCCTTCTGATGAGGCTTCGGTTGGTGGACAAGAAGCTGTTTTTCAAGGAGTTGAACGACAGGTTCTTCACCCCCGCAACCCGGATCAAATATGTCGGCGAAGAAGGCTTGAGGTTTTCGGAGGGGTTCAAGTCGGTTTACTCGAAAGCCCTTGAAGATATTGCGGAAAAAAAATTGGCGATAATTGATGACGATGGTTTTTCCCTTACCCACAATGGTATGCTTTTTTTGGACGACGTGTTGCTAGATTTCGAAAAAATCTGATAAAATGCACGGAAGCGAAGGAGAAACGACGGGTTTGCGAAATAGTAGTATAAAAATAATCAAAGACATTACCGAGATTGTCAATTCGACCATAAATCTGAACAATCTTCTCGACGTCATTATAGCCACCGCCACAAAAATAATGAACGCAAAGGCCAGCTCGTTGTTGTTGAGGGACGAAAAAACCGGAAAACTGTTTTTTCACATAGCAACGGGCGAAAAAAAGGACGAGATAAAATATTTCGAGCTTGAAAAAGGGGAGGGAATCGCGGGTTGGGTCGCGGAACACGGCACGCCCCTTTTGGTGGAAAACGTGAGGGAAGATCCCCGTTGGAGCTCAAAAATATCGGCGGCGATCGATTTTTCGACGCTTTCAATCGCGTGCGCCCCGCTCAAGGTGGGCGACACCATTTTGGGGGTCATTGAAATAATCGACCACATTGACGGCACCCCGTTGACGCAGGACGATTTGGACCTTCTCAACGCATTCAGCGAGGTGGCGGCGTTGTCCATCCTCAGGGCGAAAATTTACTCTTTCGTCAACAAGGAAAACGAACGGTTGCGCGAGGCGCTCGTGGAAAAGTCCAAAATCGTCGGGGAAAGCCAGATAATGAAAAAAATAATCTCCGACTGCTCCAAGGTCGCGCATTCCAACGCGACGGCGCTCATAACCGGCGGGAGCGGCACCGGCAAGGAGCTGTTCGCGCGGTTCATTCACAACTCCAGTCCGCGCAAGGACGCGCCGTACATAACGGTCAACTGCGGCGCGCTTACCGAGACCCTGTTGGAAAGCGAGCTTTTCGGCTATGAAAAAGGGGCGTTTACCGGGGCCTACGCCCAAAAAATCGGGTTGTTCGAGGCCGCGGACAAGGGGACGTTGTTTTTGGACGAAATAGGGGAGACTTCACTCGGCATGCAGGTGAAACTGTTGCGCGTGTTGCAGGAGGGCGTCATCACCCGGGTGGGGGGGACCCGCCCGATAAAGGTGGACGTAAGGTTGCTTGCCGCGACCAACAGGAACGTGGAGGAGCTCGTCAAGGAAAAACTGTTCAGGGAGGACCTCTACTACCGCCTCAACGTGGTGCGGATAAAATTGCCGAGGTTGTCCGAACGCAAGGAGGACATCCCGCTGTTGGCGAAATATTTTTTGGAAAGGTTTCAAAGGACGTCGGGCGCCGGCAGGCGCGCCGTGGAGCTGTCCCCGGAGGCGATGGAGATTCTCGTCAACAACGACTTGCCCGGCAACATCCGCCAGCTTGAAAACGCGCTGGAGCGCGCCGTCATAATGGGTTCCGGGCCCGTTATAAGGCCCTCCGACCTTCCCCGCGAGCTTTCGGAACGCGGCCCGAACTCCCTTGCCGTCGGGCTTACGCTGAAGGAGGCCCAGGACGTCTTCAAAAGGGATTTCCTGAGGCGCACCCTCGAGAGCGTGGAAGGGAGCAAAACAAAGGCCGCCTCCATGTTGGACATTCAAAGAACCTATCTTTCCCGCCTCGTGAAAGAACTGGGCGTGTAGGGATTGCCCGGCCCCCGCCCGCGGGCCGAGAAACGCCCCAATAAAACGTTTTCGACGCCAAAATGCGGTCAACAAATACGGTGATAATTTTACGGCTTCGGGTTATAATTAAGTCCTGCGAGGGAGGACGTGTACATGATTGGAGACAAGGCCGCGACCAAGGAGAAAACCAAGGAAAAGACGGGGTTCAACCCGAAGATACTCGTCTTGGAAGACGGCAAGATTGCGGCCATGGCTCTTCAAAGCGAACTCGCCTCCATCGCAGGCGCGTCGGTCTCCATAGTCTCCGCCGCCGACCGGGTGCTTGAAGACGCCGCCGAGAACCCGCCCGACGTCATAATCCTGCGGTTCGACCCCCACGGGATGAACGGCCCGGAAATCTGCAAAAGGCTTAAAAAAAAACCGGCCACCCGCGACATACCGGTCATTTTCATAGCTGAAAACGACAATCGGGAGTCCCAAAAGGAGGCGTTCGAGTCGGGCGCGGCGGATTACGTCGTCACTCCTTTCCCCCGCGGAAGGCTGGCGGAAAAGACAAAAAAACTGTTGGGGAAGGGGGCCGCCGAGGAAGGGGACGTCCGGCCGCAAACCATACTGGTGGCGGAGGACAGCGACACCGTCCGCAAACTCGTCGCCGGCATCCTTAAAAAGCAGGGGCACGAGGTCGTGGAGGCGGCGGACGGCCTCATCGCGTGGTCAATCCTCCAAAGGCGGCGGGACGTGGACCTCATAATAAGCGACGTCAACATGCCGAACATGAACGGCCACCAGCTTTGCCGCATGGTGCGGGGGATGGAGGAGCACGCGTTCGTCCCCTTCATCGTGGTCTCCTCGATAGCCGACAAGGACGACATAACGAAGATACTAAATTCCGGGGCGGACGACTACCTGATAAAACCGTTCGCCACCGAGGAGTTTTTGGCGCGTCTTAAGGCGCACCTCCGCGTAAGGCGCCTTTACAACGACCTTAACGCGGCGAACTCGAGGCTACAGGCCTTCAACGCGTCGCTCGAAAAAATGGTGGTCCTAAGGACGCGGGAGATAAGCGAGGCCAACCTGGAGGCGATAATGATGCTCGCGGTCGCCTCCGAGCACAGGGACACCGACACGGGCAACCACGTCCGAAGGATATCGGAGCACGCCACCAGGCTGGCGCTGGCCATGAATTTTCCGGAGGCGAGGGCGGAGGCCATAGGCCATTCCTCGATTCTCCACGATGTCGGCAAGATAGCCATCACCGACGTGATCCTGAAGAAGGAGGGGAAATTGGACGAGCGCGAGTTCAACGTGATGAAAACGCACTCGGCGGCGGGGGAGGCGATACTATCCAAGGCCCCGTTTTTCAAGACGGCGCGCGAGATCGCGAGGTCGCACCACGAAAAGTTCGACGGAACCGGCTATCCCGACGGCCTGAGGGAGTTCAACATACCGCTCTCCGCCAGAATCACCGCGGTCGCCGACGTTTTTGACGCGCTTACGTCCCGCCGCGTTTACAAGGCGGCGTGGAGCATAAACGACGCGTACGCATACGTGGCGGAGCAGGCGGGAAAACACTTCGACCCCCTCGTGGTGGAGGCGTTCGACAAGATTTACAAGGAAGGCTTCACCGCCAAAATGATGGAAAAATACAAATAGCAACCTTTGAAAAAGGGTGGTCGCGCGTCATTGCGAGCGAGGCGAAGCTCTCTCGCGATTTGCTTCGTCAACATGTCATGGATTGCTTCTTCGCTCCGCCCCTCGCAACGACCCGGAAATCGGGACTTTTTCGGGGGTTTCAAACAAGGCCGGAGCTAGGCCTGTTTTCCGGCGCGCTCCGGGGGGATGGAAAACCTGAAGAGCTCGAATATCCTTTTCAACTCCTTCGTTCCCCTCGCCTCCTTGTGGCGCGGGTTTGCCGGGTCAAAATACGCCTTGTAGCTGGGGTAAAGCATGTTCTGCATCTTCCACATGTATATTTCCACGCCGCTTTCGTTGACGTACCTCATCGCCTCCACCACCGCCTCGGCAGTCGTGGCGTCCCGGTTTAGGCAAAGTCCCTCTATCTTTCGCTCCAGGTAGCCGGTGATGTTCCACAAAAGGACCTTCGGCCTCATCGTTATCCCCCACTTTTTCGCGTCGTTGAAAATGCCCATCATGGCCTTGTGGTCGGCCGTGGCGGACGGATCGCTGAAAAGCGAGTTCAACCTCCTTCCAAGGACGTAGCCGGTCACCATCTGGAATTCCGCGGGCAACGGCGTGTTCATCTCGGACAGAAAATCCATCAGTTTCCGGTCGTTCTCGAAAAGTTGTTGGAAGGCGGAAATGTGGCGGTTTATCCTGTCGAGGAGGAGTTGTTCCATAACCCGCCCGCGCTCCTCGTCGAACAGCGCCTTCAGGGTGAAATAGGACTGTCCGAAGCGCCTTTCTATCGCGTGTATTATTTCCGGCATCGAGTGCCCCCGGAAGGACTCCATGATGTCGTCCCTTGCCGCGACGTACTCGCCGACCTCGAAAAACGGGGCCAGGAAACAGTTGTAGTCGTGCGCCCCCAAATGCAGGAGGCAGAAAGTCAGCCTTTTCGACTCCAGGGTTATCAAGGAGGTAAGCTCGAGCATCCCCATGTAGAGCATCGAGTCCAGATAAGTTTCCGTGGCCCCCTCGGTAATCCGCACCTTGAAGCAGTAGGTGCCGTCGGATTGCTTCGTCAGGGCCGGAAAGGCGCTCATTATGACCGCGTGGGCGGCGATGCGCATCGGGTTGAGCCGCAACACCCTCACCCGAAGGCGGAAAATATCCGCCCCCGTGCCGGCCTCCTTCACGTTGCTTTTCGCCCGGCCCAGCAACTCAAGGAACTCCTCGTCGACGGGCTCGGGGGAGAGCTCCCTTGCCAGCTCCAGCGCCTTCTCGGCGTATTTTAATATCTGCACCGTCTCCAAACCGGCCAGGTCCGCGAAGAACCAGCCGCACGACGTGTACATCATCATCGACATCCGCTGCATTTCGAGTAGTTTCAGCGCGTCCGTGGCGTTTTGTTGGTTCAGGCCGGACGACCCGTGTTTTTTGAAAAAGCCGTCCACCACGGCCCGGTCCCGGTCAAGGATTACGTCCACGTAGTCGTTCCTCGCCTCCCACGGGGACTTGAAATATTTCGCGCCCTCGGTTTCGAACAACGAGTCAAGCTTGTCCTTGAGGACGTCCAGCGCGGCCCTAAGCGGGGCGCGCCATTTCTGGTTCCAGCCGGGCATGCTTCCGGTGTTGCATCCGCAGTCGGACCTCCACCTCTCGACGCCGTGCGCACAGCTCCACGAGCTGTTTTCAAATATGTCCACCCTCTTTTCGGGCCGGCCCAGGGCCAGGAATTCGCCGTAGTTCGTGAGCCTTATCCCGAACCCGTTCCCCTCGATTTTGGCCACCGCCGCCGCCAGCGCCATGTCGCCGAATTTGTGGTGGTGGCCGTACGTCTCGCCGTCCGTGGCCATCGTCACCATCTGCGGCGTCTTTTCCGGGCCGGTTCCGAAATGGGACATTATCCGCTCCCCCATCTTTGCGCCGTCAAAAAGCGCCCCCTCGAAGGCTATGGAAAGCGAAAGGGCCCCGTCATAGAAAAAAACGGCGATTTCCCGGTCGTTGGCCGTTTTGTAGACGTACGGGCGGGAGGTGTCCACCCTGCCGTTGACGTCGGTCCATTTCTCCCCGCCGGCGTCGAGCGGTCGAACGCTTTTGGCCTGATGCGGGGCCAACACGGTGAATTTTATGCCGTGCTTTGCCGCGAGGTCGAGGCTTTCGTCGTCCACGGCGGTCTCCGGGAACCAGATCCCCTCCGGCTGTCTGCCGAACCTGCGCTCGAAATCCCTGACGCCCCAGATTATCTGCGTCTCCTTGTCGCGGGGGGTGTTGAGCGGCATTATCGAGTGGTTGTACGCCTGCGCGATCGCGTTGCCGTGGCCGTTCATCCCCTTCACGCTCTCCTTGTCGGCCATGATGATTTCCTCGTACGTGTTCGGATGATGTTTTTCCATCCATGACAGGAGCGTCGGGCCGAAGTTGAAGCTGATTTTTTCGTAATTGCTGGTGATCCCGGCGATCTTCCCCTCGTTGTCGAGGATTCGGGCCGCGGTGTTCGGCTTGTAGCACTCGTCGGTTATCCGCTCGTTCCAATCGTGGTACGGCGCCGCCGACTCCTCCCTTTCCACCTCCTCCAGCCACGGGTTCTCTCGGGGGGGCTGGTAGAAGTGCGCGTGGATGCAGACGTATTTCAATGTCATGAGGGTAATTCTATCCTGCTTTGCGGGTCATACAAAGCCCGCCAACCACCCCGTCGGGGGGCGGCGCTTGGTAGTTGTTTCCATCTTTGGCCGCTAGGCGAGGATTTTGTTTTCCTCAACCAGGATTTTCCTTATTTTAATGGCCATCGAGAGAAAACGTCCCAGCAATAATCCGGTTAATATCGCGAGGCCGAACGCATTGAGCGTCGCCCCGTGGAGCCAATGGCCGAAGACCCATTTTCTCCCGACTTCGAGGGCGATATAAAAGGCCAAAATGATAAATCCAACCTTGTCAAGCCGGGAGACCACCTTCTCGGTCTCGGGATGCCAAAAAATAATAAACATCCTTCCCGCAAGAAGTCCGACCGTGACGCCGAGCGCAAAACCGCCGCCCGCCAAAAGGGGAGATATGCGCCCTTCAACAACGTTTAAAATGACGATGACCGAAAGGACGGTAGTAATGATTAAAAACACCGTCAGGCGTCTCGAGAGCCTGCCCTCCATGTGCTTTTTCGCGGCTTTCCTTTGGGCGTTCAACCTTCTTAATCGTCGTTTCATGGCGGGCGGGCTTACCTCTTATCCCGAGCTTTTGCCGCCGTGTCGCCCTTCTCCCGGCGTAATCGGGGGAGATGGATCGTCCAAGCAGACAAAAGGCCCCGGCGAACCGGCGCGATTTCAAACTCCATAATGCAATTGCTCCTCCACTTTTTAAATATAACCTTCTATTCAACCGGCAACAAGTGGCGGGCGCCGGGGGAATGAGCCGCGAGACGTCGTGATAAGGAGATGACGAATGAAATTACGCGGGCGACGTGGCGTTGTGATTCTGGCCGGGATTTAAACAAACCCGGATTACAAAGTTGAAAAATATCTTCCTCCGGTTACAACCGGGCGGTCCGGGGCGGCGGGACCTTTATGAGGAAACGCCCCGTTTCACGTTCTTTTGGGCGACGCCCCAATTTTTGTATTTGAGAGAATTAGCCTTGACCCTGCCGGAGTACCCCATTTCGTCGTCAGCCCCCGTCGAAAGGAGGGTTAACATGCCGTCGGGCCCCTTATTGTACGCCTCAAGCGCCATATCGAGGTTCCCAAAGCGACGAACCAGTTTTGCCAGATACATTGTTCCCAGGGTTATGTTCAGGTCGTTTTCCGAAATGAGTCGTTGGGAGTAGGTCGGGCCGAAGTCGGCGTATGGCTCCAGAAGACTGGCGGTGGCCGGTTTTATCTGCATGAGACCCATCGCCCCCTCGCTCGAAACCGCCCGGCTGTTAAAATCACTCTCCGCCTTTATCATTCCGAGGATGATGAAGGGATCAAGATCGTTCCGCTCGCAGTTGCTTAATATCAGCTCGGCCATCTGCGCCGGGTCGTGGTGCATCGAACCGCCAAAATTGCTCAAGACGGCTATCATGCGCGATTTTATCCTGATTCGTGTTTTGTGACGTCCATTCCATGAATGCTGGGCGAAAATCGCCTTTTCCAGGCTTTCGATTTTATGGGTGCTTTCCCTAGCCCGGACCTTGAAAAGGCCGACGGTCACGAGGAAGAAGGAGCCAAGGACGACGGAGACCAACGAAACCAGGGAAACCAGCCTAATTAAACTTTTCATAAGCACCTCTTGCGATATTCGTTATTGAGGGGCCGAACTCCCCAAAAATGACCGGGAAGCATCTTTCGGTTTTGTTTCGTCATGCTTGTGTTTTTAAACAACCCTCTCTTTTTTGTTTTTATTTGGAACGTTTCTTGATTAATAAGTCTTGGAGATGAAAAAAGTTTACCCATGTTTGAATGAAAAGTCAAGCGGAAACTTTAGGGTTGTATTATAAAACGTTTATGAATCAAGGGGATGGAATTTGGCCGATTGTGGCAATGCCGACCGTCCATCGGCGGGTTTTTGGCGAGCCGCCGGTTATTTGACTCATAACCCCATACCCCGCCAGATAAATGTCGAAAAACAGTAAGGACGTAATGATTGTAACATGCCCCAAGTGCGCCAGCAGGTATGAGGTTGATTCCTCTTCGATTTCGGACGAGGGGACCCATGCGCATTGCTCCAATTGCGAGAAGATTTTTTTTGTAAAAAAAAGAAAAAAAGTTTCCCCGCCCGTCGAAACCGATTTGTCCGGTACAAATCAATCGTCCGAAAAAACTGAAGACCCGCCCAAAACCAACTTGGCGCAACTTCCCTCGGAGATGGAAAAATCCAAATGCGAACCGACGATGGAAAAAGCTCTGGAATCCACCCCAACCCCCAAGGGTAAGGCTCAACCTGTTGAAATTACGCCCATTTCCAAACCGGCTAATGCCGGTTCCGCCCAAGACGACATTGACGCCCTTTTGAGCGGCGTCGAGGTTGGCGGGTCCAAAAAAGGCCCCGCACCGGCCGCGCCTCTCAAGCCGGTAGAAACCCCTTCCGAACCGTTTGCCGGTTTCGGCCAGGACCAGGAGGTGATAGACGCGCTCTTCGGCGGGGTGGTTTCCGCCCCAGTCCCCGCGACCGCGCCGGACGGAACCATTTCCCAGGCGGATTTGGACTCGCTTTTTTTGGGGGACGCTCCCGAGGAAGCCAAGGAACCGCCGACAACAGCGGGTGTTCCGGAGGCGTCGCAGGACGAGCCAAACCCGCTTTTGGCCGTGGGGGTTAAAGGGGACGAGTCGGCAAATGCGGCGACAGGCGGACAACCGGCCCCGGCAGGGTGGGAGCCTCAGTCCGCCGTAAGCGAGGAGACCATACGAAGTCTATTAACCGAGGAAGGGGACGGCATGGCGTCCCTTTTCGAGGAAGCGGTTGACTCAAGCGACCGGGAGCAAACGCAGGCCGCCGCAACAACCCCCCCGGCGCCCACGGCAACACCATCCGAAGTAAAGGCCGCCGAACCGCGGCAGACCGCCGAGCCGGTTGTCCAAACGGAGGCGGGACAAGGGGGGCCGGCGGCCGAGGGGCTCAAACCGGAAGAATCGCCGGCCCACGCGGCGTTGGCTAAAAGGCCCGGAAAACGCCGTCTTCCCAAATTGACAAAGAAACAAAAACTCGCCGCCGCGGCCATCGCGGCGTCCGCGGCCCTGGCGTTCTTCGGGGGGTACCGGCGCCTGGCAGGCGAACGGTCAACGGCCGCGTCGGAAGGAAAGAGGGTTGCGGCGGCCCTCCCAAAACAGGGGGCCGAGGTTTCGGCACTCCAACCCGCGGCCCAGCCCGGGAAAAAAATAGGGCCGGAACCGCCTCAAATACCGGAGACCAAAGCAAAACCCGCCGAGGACGCAATGGTCGAGCCGGCCGAGGATACGGAGCCCTCCCCGCCGATTACCGCGCAACCGCGGGCGGTCGGCAACAGCGTCAGCTTCGGGGTAATCGTTCCGGTTGACTTCAACGCCCAAACGGTAAAGGTCATGACGGCCGACGTCGAAGTGACGTTCGCATCCGCCAACGATAAAGAGTCCGCCGAAAGGAGGCGGTTCCTTTACGAACTGGCGATCGAGAAGGAGATAGGGTCCTTTTTCAAGGACAAATTCTACGAGGACACGCACTACGTGCGGGACAAGCTCGAGGCGTACCTTGTTGACAGGGTGAGGAAGCGGCCAGACCTCGGCAGGGTCGTCGAAATCAACATCGAGAACTTCGACGTTAGGTAGGCGAAGTCAGCCCTTTTCCTTGAGCGCGGCGGCTAGGGCGGCGCGGTGGACCGCCTCGAGCGAGGCCCCCGTTTTCTCGGCCAACGCGCGACAATCCTCGAATTCCGGCTTGCGACGCTCTTGTCCGGAAGGGGTGACGGCGACCTTGACCCTCACGGTTCCAAAGCGGGTTTTTACGCTTATGATTTTTCTGGGGAGCTCGAACCTTTGGACGTCGTACTGCCGCAAACCGAGCGACGGCGTCTCCTCGAACATCACGTCGCGCAAACGCGCCGCGTCGGGCGTCTCGCACAAAATCGAAAGGCAAAACGCCTGCCTCCCCTTTTTCATCGTGATGGGCGCGACCCAGGCGTCCAACGCGCCCGACGAAAGCGCCTTTTGGACGGCGTAGCTCACGGACTCCGGCGTGGCGTCGTCCAGATTCGTCTCCAACACCGCGAGCGTTCTTCCCGGAACGTTTTTTTCGCCTATGACGACCCGCAATAGGTTGGGCACGCCGTCCGCCCTTGTTTTGGAGCCCGCGCCATACCCGACCGTCCGGGGCGTCATCGAAGGCGCGGGGCCGAACCTAACGCAGAGGGCGGCCGCGATGGCCGCGCCGGTGGGGGTCGTAAGCTCCAGTTCCGCCCCGTCCGGCGCAATCGGCGCCCCTTTTAGGATTAGCATCGTCGCCGGGGCCGGCACGGGCATTATTCCGTGCATGGTGTCCACGAACCCGCGTCCGGTCGGTATCGGCGAACATTCGCACCTCGTTACGCCCAGCTGGTCGAGGCATATCGCGGCTCCGACGACGTCCACTATCGAGTCCACCGCCCCGACCTCGTGAAAGTGCACCTCGTCCAAAGGCCGGTTGTGAACCACGGCCTCGGCCTCGCCGATTTTTTTGAAAATCGCCAGGGCGTTCTCCTTGACCTTCGGATTAAGGCGGCTTTTTCCGATTATTTTCCGTATGGCCGAATAATCGCGGTATTTTTGTTTTTGCCCGACCCTCACGTTGAACCTCGTCGAGTGGATGCCGTTCACGCTCAGCTTTTCGACGGAGACGGTGTATCCCGCGACGTCCAGTTTTTTAAGCTCCCGCCGCAGGCGGGCGAGCGAGGCGCCGGCGTCAAGAAGGGCGCCGACCGTCATGTCGCCGCTTATTCCGGAGAACGCGTCGAAGTACGCCGTCCTCATCCGCGGCCGCCTTCCTTAACCTTAAGCGAAAGTATCCTGTTCGCCAGCGCGGCGGCGCCGAACCCGTTGTCTATGTTTACCACCGCGATTCCCCCCGCGCACGAGTTGAGCATCGCTAGAAGCGGCGCGAGCCCCTCCATGGCGGCCCCGTACCCCACGGAAGTCGGCAGGGCGATGACGGGTTTGGAGACCATGCCCCCGACGACGCTAGCAAGCGCGCCGTCCATCCCGGCCGCGACGATTATGCAGTCCGCCTCCTCCAGCGATTTCCGCCTGTCCAAAAGGCGGTGTATCCCGGCCACGCCGACGTCGTAAAGCGTTTTGACGTCGAGGCCCATGACGTCCGCCGAGACCGCGGCCTCCTCCGCCACGGGAATGTCCGACGTCCCGGCGGAGATCACCAGCAGGTTGCCTCTCCGTTTTTTCCTGGCGCCGCGCTCGACCGTGACGGCGCCGGAAAGCTCGTGGTACACGGCAAGCCGGCAAGCCTTTTTGACCTCGCGGTATTTCGCCTTGTCGGCGCGCGTCACCAGCAGGGCGTCCGAGCGTTCCAGCAGTTTTTTCGCTATCGTCCCCACCTGCCTCGGCGTTTTGCCCGGCGCGTATATCACCTCCGGAAACCCCAGCCTGTGTTGGCGGTGGTGGTCCACCTTGGCGAACACTATGTCCTCGTACCCCGTCGAGCCGATTTTTTCGGACGCCTTGTCCGGGGAGATTTCCCCCTTTCTGACGGCGGCAAGCAGTTTGGCCAGGTTTTTTCTGTCCATGGCCGGCCTTAGTAGAACTCCTCCCTTAATTTTCTTCCCATGAGGTCGCCGACGGCCGCCCTCGGGTCCTTCCCGGCGTGGCAGACGAGGTAAACCTCCCCGCACACCGGCATCTCGATGTTTTTCAGGCGGGCGAGCTCAAAGATCGCCTTGCTCGTCAGAACCCCCTCGGCGACGGCCTTCATGCCGCCCGTTATTTTTTCAAGCGGCTCCCCGGCGCCGAGCCTCAGGCCCACCGTCCTGTTCCTGCTCAAGTCGCCCGTGGCGGTTAGTATCAGGTCGCCTATTCCGGAAAGGCCGGAGAACGTGTCCTCGCGCGCGCCCATCCCCCTACCCAGCCGCGCCATCTCCGCCAGCCCCCTCGTGATTATCGCGGCCCGCGCGTTGTGGCCGAGCTTCAACCCGTCCGATATCCCCGCCGCTATTGCGACGACGTTTTTCACCGCGCCGCCAAGCTCCACGCCGATCAAATCGTCGTGGGTGTACACCCTCATTTTGGCGTTGCTCAGGACACCCTGGACCGCGGCGGCCGATTCGGGCGAGCGCGACGCCGCCGTGATAGCCGTCGGCAGGCCCAGCGCCACCTCCCTTGCGAAGGAGGGGCCGGAGAGGCACGCCAGGTTTTTTGAAAGTTCCGGCGAGAGCATCTCGTCGAAAATTTCCGAGGGAAGCTTGAGCCTCCTGTTCTCTATCCCCTTCGTGCAGGAGACGATTATTTGGTCGCGGGTCAGATGGGGCGTCATCCCCTTGATCACGGTCTCCATGACGTGGGAAGGGACGACGAAAAAAATCATCCGGTTGGAGCACGCGTTTTGAAGGTCCCCCGTCGCCGCCGTTTTTTCGTCGAGTTTTATTCCGGGGAGGAACAGGGAGTTGGAATGGGAACCGTTCACCTCCTCGACGACCTCCTTTTCATGCGCCCAAAGGAGGACCGGCACGCCCTTTCCGGCGACGTGGTTGGCGAGCGCCGTCCCCCACGCGCCGCCGCCTATGACGGAAACGCCGGGGTTTTTACCGGCGGCCACTTCGTCCCCCCTTTTTCACCGCGCCGGAGGCCAGTTCGATGGCGCTCAACAGCGCCCTCCCCTTGTTCATGCACTCCTGAAACTCCGCGCGCGGGTCGGAATCGGCCACGATGCCGGCGCCCACGCCGAGATGCGCGACCCCGTTTTTGACGGCGAGCGTCCGGATGGCTATCGCGTGGTCCATGTTTCCGTTGTGGCCGAAATATCCCACGGTTCCGCCGTAAAGCCCCCTTCGGTTCGGCTCCAGCTCCTCTATTATCTCCATCGCCCTTATCTTCGGGGCGCCGCTGAGGGTTCCGGCGGGGAACGTCGCCCGTATCACGTCGAAGGCGTCCTTTCCATCCGCCAGCTCCCCCTCGACGTTGGAGACGATGTGCATCACGTGCGAGTATTTTTCCACCGTTTGAAGTTCGGTCACCCTCACGCTTCCGGGCTTGCTGATTCTGCCCAGGTCGTTGCGCCCCAAGTCCACCAGCATGATGTGCTCCGCCAGCTCCTTCTCGTCCTTCAACAGCTCGTCCCTCAAAAGACGGTCCTCGTCCTCCGTTTTTCCGCGTTTTCTGGTGCCCGCGAGCGGCCTTACGACCACCTTGCCGTCCTGCACCCGCGAGAGAATCTCCGGCGACGCCCCCACGACCTCCCAGTCGTCGAGCTTGAGGAAGTACATGTACGGAGACGGGTTCACGAGGCGAAGCGCGCGGTACACCTCGAAGGCTTCGACGCTCAACTTAATCGAGAGCCGCTGGGAAAGGACGATCTGAAAGACGTCCCCCTCCTTGATGTACCGTTTGCATTTTTCGACCGATTTTATGTAGTCCCGCTCGCTCGTGTTGGAGGAAAACTTGGCCGGCTTCGGCGAAATGACGCTTTTAAGCGGTTTAGAGGGCTTTTCCAGCGCGGCGACGGCGCGCCTAATTTTCGCAACGGCGTCGTCGTATGCCCCGCCCGGCGCGCCTTCGACGTGCGCGTTCACGATTATCCTTATCGTCTGCCCCACGTTGTCAAAAACCAGCAGGGTGTCGGCGAGCATGAAGACAGCGTCGGGGAAATCCTGGTCTTTTTTCGCCGTCTCCGGCAGTTTCTCGAAAAACCGGACGCAGTCGTACCCGATGGCGCCGACGAACCCGCCGTTGAACGGCGGCATCCCCGCAACCTCCACCGGGCGGTAGGCCGCCATCGTTCTTTTAATCTCGTCCAAAGGGTCGGTTTTTACGGCGAATTTCTCCCTCCCCTTTCGGGTTATACGAATCCCCTCCCGGCCGCTGGTCCTTATAACGAGGCTAGGGTCGGCGCCGATGAACGTGTAGCGCCCCCATTTTTCGCCCCCCTCCGCGCTCTCGAGCAGGAAGGCGTACTTGGAGCCTTTTGATATTTTAAGGAACGCGCCGACCGGCGTCTGCATGTCCGCCATGAGGTCGCAATAGACGGGTATGAGGTTTCCCTTTTTCGACAGCTCGACGAACCCCTTCTTGTCCGGTTTTATCATGTCCGGCATTTTAGTACATCCCCCCGTTCGATAGCCAATGGGGAGCTGAAACATTGTCCCGTTTGTCCGATTTGTCCGTTTTGTCCGCGCATTTTTTGGTGGGTACACACAACAGTCGTCCCCGCTCTCTCTTCTCGTCCTGGCCGTGTCTTGGCGGCCAGGGCAATCTTGTGTGTACATTTCCGGTAGGTACAGGCAATCCTGCCTGTACATTGCCCCGAAGGGACAACCCTTGTTCGTCGCTTCGCGCCGAAGCACACACAGGATTGTGTGTGCCTACCGGACGATTGCAACGGAGCAATCATGCCTCCCAGCACGGCAGAATTGCCGTGCCTACCGAGAAGTCCTCCGCAAGATGGCAAGGCGCCAAGCACGCCAAGAGGAAAAGTATTGGTAGGGTAGGCAATCCTGCCTGCCGTTGCCCCGGCAGGGGCAAGTGGTTGTCATTCCCGTGAAAATGGGAATCCGGCTTCCACCATCTATTTTCTTCAACTGGATCCCCGCTTTCGCGGGGATGACACTTGTTAATATTGATACGTAAACGAGGCACGTTTTAATCCTTGGCGTTCTTGGCGACTTGGCGGTTAAGTTCCCCCCTTCTGTCGTCCGCCGTCTCTTGCTCACCCACTACTAAACTAATCATGGTTACTTTATACAACGGGGCGGGGCGGTGGGCTTTTGCGTTTTTGGCGTTTTTGGCCTTTTTTGCGTTTTTGGCGTTCATCTTGGAAAATTCACATTTCAAGACCCAACCCCTATCTTGAAAAATTGATTACATGCGCATTAAATCCTATAATGTGCAAATAGAATTGGTTCAGATGCTTGTGGGAAAACGCTAAGGAGTATGATGATGCAATCCGCAAGGGAAAAAATGGCAGAGATAATCAAGAAGCAACCCGACGACGCGACCTACGAGGAAATTTTACGCGAGCTCGCTTTTGAGCGAATGATTCAGAACGGGTTGAAGGACTCGCGTTCCGGGAAAACGATGTCCAACGACGAAATGCGGCGGCGGATCGCCACATGGAGGAAATAAGGTGGACGAGCGAGGCGGAAAGATGGCTGAGGGATATTCACGATTACATTGCCCGGGACGATTCCGAGACCGCCTTGAAAGTCGTGGAAGGCATTTTTGAAAAAGCGCAGGTTCTCCTCTCCTTCCCCGAAATCGGCTACAAATACCGATCCGAGCCGGAGGGGGAAATTAGAATCCTTCTTTACGGACACTACAGAATCGCCTATTTGGTACAAAATCCAAACCTCATTGTCGTCTTGGGAGTTTTTCACGGGGCCTTGGACATTGACAGGTATTTGCCGTGACGGCGCCGTTGAATTTTATGACCCGGTGTAATCTTTGCGGCGATATTCGCGTAAATCAGGGAAAATTCGCGTTTCAAGGATTGACCTCGAGGCAGACCCGAGGCACCGCATGGTACAACGCAAGACCTGACTCTGACTCACATAAAAGCGCTTGTACTGGATAAGTTTAAACTTCCCAAGGGGACGTTATTTTGCAATGATGGGCATTATGGATGATAAAGTAAAAAGTATTTCTAGAGGGCTTTCTTCTAATTTTATGGGGAGCCTGAAAGCAGGTTTACTGACCCCCATGCTGGAACGAGTAAAAAATGATGAAACTCTGATGCTAGCTGTCCGAGCAGATTACCTCAATATTTACTATCGAGGTGGTAATCTAATTCGGATTACCGAGAAAGATGGCATTTTTTCAGGTGAATTTGATGTGAAATATATTAATCTGAAAGCCCCCCCTTTAAAGACCGACATGCAAAAAGAAGCGGAAAAAGAAATTGCGAGCTTGTTGGCGACAAAACTTGATAGCTCTCTTAACGTGAAAAAATGGATTGATACCATTCCACTGCTGTCCGGTTAAAAGAGGACGGCTTGAACCGGCTCCGTGTCGATTTTGCGAAGTTTTTCCGGAGCAAGGGAGAGAATGTCGATAATGGACTTCCTGTCCAAGAGCATTTCGCG
>JACQBU010000027.1 GCA_016194375.1 Nitrospinota bacterium | reverse complement strand
TTTTCTTGGCGACCTTGGCGCCTTGGCGGTTAGAATTGAGCATAAATGATTAGGTCAAAAATAGTCGGGACCGGGAGCTTCCTCCCGGAGAAGATACTCACAAATTTCGACCTCGAGAAGATGGTCGAAACCACGCACCAATGGATAGTCGAGCGGAGCGGAATAATCGAGCGCAGGATTGCCGAGCCCGGAACGGCCGCCTCCGACCTGGCCGCGCCGGCCGCGCTGAAGGCCGTGGAGGCGGCGGGGATGAGGCCGGAGGACGTCGAGCTCATCATCGTGGGCACCTCCACGCCTGACATGCTGTTCCCCTCGACGGCCTGTTTTGTACAGTCAAAAATCGGCGCCAAAAAGGCGGCGGCCTTCGACCTTCTGGCGGCATGCTCCAGCTTTGTGTTCGGCCTCTCGACGGCGGACGCCCTCATAAGCTCGGGGCGATACAAGAACGCGCTCGTAATCGGGGCGGAGGTGTATTCCAGCATCGTCAACTGGGCGGACAGGACCACCTGCGTCCTGTTCGGCGACGGGGCCGGGGCTGTGATGCTGGCGGCGGCGGACGGGCCCCGCGCCAACAGGGGGATAATTTCGACCGCCATGTTCTCTGACGGAACCCATTGGTCGTATCTAAACGCGCCCGGCGGGGGGAGCGCGAACAGGTTCACGCCGGACCTGATATCGGAAAAAAAATACGCCCTCACCATGAAGGGGAGCCACACCTTCAAGGTGGCCGTAAAGGCCATGGCGGAGGCCGCCCTCGCCGCGCTTGAAAAAGGCGGCGTTTCGGCCAAGGACCTCAAAATGGTCGTGCCCCACCAGGCGAACCTTAGGATAATTTCCGCCGTGGCCAAACAGCTGGGGCTGGACGAAAAGCTCTTTTACGTCAATCTGGACAAATACGGCAACACGGCCTCCGCCTCCATCCCGATAGCGCTGGACGAGGCCGTTCGGAACGGGACGCTTGCGAAGGGGGACTTGGTGTTGCTGGTCACCTTCGGCGGTGGGTACACCTGGGGCTCCGCCTTAATAGAACTGTAAAAAACTGCTAAAAACCAACCAAAAGCTCTTGGTAGGCCTGGCCGGAGATTGCTTCGCTTTGCTCGCAATGACAAGGTACCGGAATGATACAACAATATTATGTTTACATCCCGACGAATAAAAATAACCGTGTGCTTTATACCGGTGTGACGAATAATTTAGAGCGGAGAGTTTTCGAACATAAACATAAGTTGGTTCCGGTTTCACAAAAAAATACAATGTTGAAAAATTGGTTTGGTATTCAACGCTGTCGGACATAAGGATGGCAATCGCAGAGGAAAAAAGAATTAAGGCGGGATCTCGCCTGAAAAAGATTGAACGAATTGAGGGTATGAATCCGAACTGGGATGATTTAAGCGAGGGGTGGACATTTGTGGGGGAGGGATGATTGTCATTGCGAGACCGCCGCAGGTGGTCGCGGCAATCCCTTCATACGCAATTTCACGGGGCTGATTTTGCCAAAAACCGGGTATATGGATTAGGGTTGACAATAAGGGGGTTTATTTGATATTTTGTGCGTGTTTGTTAAATTTGAGTTAACGACCTTTATCAGGGGAGGTTTTGAACTCGCTCTTAGCGGTTTGTTTAAAGTTTATCAAGGTAAAGGCAAGGGTTAAAAAAATTTAATTTATATAAGGAGGTGGTCGGGCAAATGTTTTCCGGGCCTGTTTAACTTCTGGGCTCTGGGCATTGGAGGTAAACGGGGCGTTGGCTTGTACCCCGAGGGGGGGATTAGGTCACAATAACCATTAGTGGAGGTTTTAAATGAAAAAGTCTTTAACATTGTCCCTTTTCGCGGCATTCGTGCTGGTGGGCGCCTATTTCGCGCCTAAGGCCGAGGCGGTTCCGGCGTTCGCGCGCCAGATTAGCCAGCCTTGTTTCGCCTGTCATTACCAACATATTCCGAACCTTAACGGGTTTGGTCGCACCTTCAAGCTTGGCGGTTACACTCAGACGACGCAGGACACCATAAAAGACGAAGGCCTTTCGTTGTCGCCGAACGTTGGCGCCGCCTTCGTCATGAAATATCGCTTTCAACAGGAAACCGCAAAAGGCGGCAATCCCGCGGTGCCGACAGGCGCGCAACGGGGCGAGTGGGATATACATGACGAGGCGGCCATTTGGA
The DNA here is from genome assembly GCA_016194375.1 of Nitrospinota bacterium. Lineage (GTDB taxonomy): Bacteria > Nitrospinota_A > UBA7883 > JACRGQ01 > JACRGQ01 > JACQEX01. Next base: position 1,335 of record JACQBU010000027.1, on the reverse strand, counting down.
TGGCCGGTCGCTTGAGCGACAATTTCGGTATGGCGGTTGAAATGCCCGGTCCGACTGTTTCCTCCAAGATCATCTACTCGCAGGATTTTGGCGGCATTCAAGGCGGTATTTCCGCGTACGGTACTGACGCGGCCGGCCCCGGCTGGGGTATGGAGCTTTGGAACACCTGCGGCGTGGCCAACATAAAAGGTTGGGAAGTAGCCGGGTTCACATGCGCGCAACGCGCCTTGGGTAGCGGAACCGGGGCGACAGGCCTTAGCGTTTTCGCCGGTTCTTCGCTTTTCTTCGCCAACGTCGGCCTCTACGGGCCGGCTTCCACCAACATCGGCGGCACGGCCACCGGCGCGGGTAATATCAGCTCTATTGACACCGGTTTCAACCTCGCCGTGTACTACAGGCTTGCGGTTACCCCGCAAATCGGCGGCGCGGATCTGATGGTCGGCGTGCAGGGCACCACCGGCAAGACCAAGCTCACTGGCGGCCTCGGCGCAGGCGAACTTGAGGTCACCTCCGATACGCTGGCGGTTGACGCCCAGTTGCAGGGCGATCTCGCTGGGATGCCGTTGCAGGTTGTCTTCGCCTACCAGACCAACGGCAAGGACAACTCCAAGATCGTCACCACCGCCGACGGCAACGACATAACCGGCACTGCCGGCATGCTTAACGGAGCCAGGGACGCCAACGCGATGAGCATCGGAGCCGAACTCGGTTTCAACAAAATGTTTGGCATTAAAGCCGCCTATCTGACCATGACCCAAAAGGGCGCGACCGACGTGTCGGCCAACTACACCAGCGTCGGTGCATACTTCAACCCGGTTCAAAACGTCAGCATCAATCCTGAGTATGTCATCGGTAGCGGCGACGGGCGCGAAATCGACAGCAAGCTCATGATTATGGCTATGTTCGGCTTCTAATCATAAGCGTGGTTGCCGCTTAGCGGCAACATAGGCGCCCCAAAGGGGGGCCTATAATCGCATATACGGGGGTTCGGGAAACCGAACCCCCTTTTTTTTATCTCCCGTCGGGTGGCTCTGGCTTCGGCATCCACCATGGTTCGAGGTTGGTAGGTGCGACTTTAGTCGCACCTAGGTGCGGATGAATCCGCATCTACCAAAGACCTTCCCTGCCTGCTTTCGGACCGCAACCGCAACATGTCGCCACCATTTCAAACCGGCCCCCCTTTTTTTATCTCCCGTCGGGTGGCTCTGGCTTCGGCATCCGCCATGGTTCGAGGTTGGTAGGTGCGACTTTAGTCGCACCTAGGTGCGGATGAATCCGCACCTACCAAAGACCTTCCCTGCCTGCTTTCGGACCGCAACCGCAACATGTCGCCAC
>JACQBU010000040.1 GCA_016194375.1 Nitrospinota bacterium | reverse complement strand
CATCGTAAAGTTATAAGTCGGGGCGGGGTTTTCGAGCGGCGGCGCGGGGGCGGCGGGAGCGGGGGCGGGGGCGGCGGCGTTCTCCCCAGGTTTTTTGGCCGTTTCCTCCCGCCGTTTTGCCGCCGTTTCCGCCTCCTTCCTTTTTGCGAGATGCCGCGACACAACCGCCGGTAGGAATACCAACACGGCCGTGAGCGACGCGACCAAGGAGGCGATTACAATTGTCCTTTTTTTTCCGGCCGGCGGCTTTTTTCCCGACGGCTCCTCCCCGGCGTGCGCGGGCGGCGTCGGCGCCCCTTTTGGCGGGGGCGGCCCGGCCTTCGGCGCGGAGACGGCTTCTATGTCAAGCTCGGTTTTTCGCTTTTTCCCGGCTTCGGTCCCGCCTTCGTCCTTACGCTCCATCGCTTCCTTTTTCCGTGGAGGCCGCGGCGGCCATTCTGGGGTAGCATGTCGCGGCCGTCATGCGCACCTCGTCGCTCTGGTCGGCGAGGGCTTCGATGACCGGCTGAATCGCGGCCCGCGTCCTGAAGTTACCCAGCGCGTTCACGGCCGCCTTGCGGACCTGCCACGCCTCGTCCTTGCACGCCTCGGCGAGCGCCGGGATTGATTGGTCGGCCTTCATGTTTCCGATTGCGACCGCCAAGGTGCGCCTCACGTCCGGGTTGTCGTCCCGCTTCAACGCGGCCGCCATCGGCTCCAGCGACGCCTCGGACTTGATGTGGTTGAGGGCGATTACAGCCTCTATGCGCACGGCGAACCTCGGGTCGGAAAACAGGCCCAGCAGGGCCGGAACGGCGGAGGCGCGGCCTATTCTCCCCAGTGCCGAGGCCGCGCTTTTCCTAACTTCCCACGATTCGGATTTTAAAAGCTCCGTTATCTGCGGCGACGCCTCCTCCGCCTCCATGTTTCCGAGCCCCGTCAGGGCCGCCACCCTGACGTTTTCGTTTTCGTTCGAAAGCGCCTCCATCAACGGATGAACGGCGACGTCCGGCCTTATCCTGCACAGGACCAGCGCGGCGGCCTTCCTGACCCTCCAGTTGGTCGTCGGCTTTTTTCCGAGGCCCCCCGGGAGGGGGCTTCCGCCGGGGGCCGGTTTGTCCGCCTCCTCGTCCCCCCTTAGGGACACACCCTGCATTATTCCCTTTCGGAGGTCGCCGTCGCCGCCCAGCATCTTGGCTATGTGCTCCGCGGCGTCCACGGCGTTGATCTTGCCCAGCGAGTAGACGGCCGCCTCGCAAACGAGCGGCTCCTTGTCCCGCAACAGTTTTACGAGGGCGTTTTTGGCGGCGTTTGCGCGCAAATCCCCGAGGGCGGACGCCGCGGCTTTTCTAACGTTCGGGTTGTCGTCCTCGCATGCTTTTATCAACAGGTCGTGCGTCTCCATGTTCCTCCACGGCGAATGGGCCTGACCGCCCGGTCCGTCTTTGGGAATTATCGCAAATTTTAATACTAAATGCCAGAGCCACCCGATTGACGCCGCGCTTAAGCCGGAGCGAGGCACAAAAGGGGTTTTGGGGGTAACCGGAGGGCGGCTGGAAGCGTCGCTCCGCCTTATTTTTTTGGCGCGGCGGAAGGTTCGGCGACGGGGGCCGGCGTCGGTTGGCGGGGGGGCGGTTGTTGCACGTTGGCCGACGGGAACATTTTTTGCAATTTTTCGTGTATTCCCGTTTTTACGAAGAGGTCGAAAAGATCGCCGTCCAGCTTCCCGCGCTCCACCTCCATTTTCATGATTTCATACACCTTGTCCACTGGAATCGACTTCTTGTACGGCCTGTCGTAGGCGGTCAGGGCCTCGTAGAAGTCAACCAAGGCCAGGATGCGCCCCTCCAACGGTATTTCGTCCCCCTTGAGGTGGTTGGGATATCCGGTTCCGTTAAGGGATTCGTGGTGGGCGCCGGCAAACCTCGTGACGTTTGCCAACTTTTTGGTGAACGGAATTTTCTCCAACATCCTTATGGTCAGCACGATGTGGTCCTGCATCAACTTTCTCTCGGATTCCAACAGGGTTCCCTTCCTTATCACCAGGTTTTCGGCCTCGCTCTCCGTGAGGTAGGGCGTCTCCACGCCTTCAAAATAGTACCTTTGGGAGGCGATTTCCCTGACCCTGTTGACCGCCCCGTCGTCCATAAACTCCCCCCCCTTGTTGGCGCTCGTGAGGAACCTAAGGTCGTCCCTTATCTTGGCTATACGCTCTTCCACGGCGGCCTCGGCGGCGGTGATTTCCCGCGGGGAGTTGCCGGACTCCAACATGGAAATCTTCCGCTCCAGCCATTTGTTTTGCTCGACCGCGATTATGGCCTGGAACCTTTGTTTCACCAGCTCGATGCGGTCTATGATCGTCTCCAGCTTCATGGACTTGTCCACGATGTGCACCGGGGTGGTTATTTTTCCGAGGTCGTGCATCCATCCGGCAATCTTCATTTCCTTCAGTTGGTCCTTTGAAAAACGCCGGTTTTTGAACCTTTCCAAATAGGAGGCCTTGATTTCGGGATATTTGCCGTCGTTGAGGTCGTTTATCGCCTCGCACATCAGCAGGCCAAGGGCCGCCACCTTCTTTATGTGGCCGCCCGTGTAGGGGGAGCGTTCGTCTATCGCGGTCGCCATGACGTTCACGAACGAGTCGAACAGGTTTTCCATGTCGCGAAACAGCCTGGCGTTCGTTATGGCGACCGCCGCCTGGGAGGCCAGCGATTTTGTGAGGGACACGAACTCCTCCGCGAACGGCACCACCTTGTTCGTGCGCGGGTCCTTCGCGTTCAGGAGTTGCAACACCCCTATCACGTCCCCCTCCAGGTTTAACATGGGCACGACGATCATCGAGGTGGACTTGTATCCGGTGGCCTCGTCGTATTTGCGCGGGCCGGTGAAGTCAAACCCGTCCGCGTTGTAGACGTCGGGGATGTTCACCGTCTCGCCCGTTATCGCCGCGTATGCGGAGACGTTTGATTTGGAGAGCGGAACCGGCGGAAGCTTTATTTCCTGGCCGGAAGTCCCGCCCATCCTCACCCTAAACGTGTCGTTCTGGAGTATTTTGAACTGCAGGCTGTTGTTCTCCAGTATGTAGAGCGTCCCGGCGTCGGCGAGCGTGAAGAGCCGCGCCTCCTCGACTATCATTTCAAGCAGTATGTCCAGGTCGTGTTGGGAGGAGAGGGCGATTCCTATTTCCGAAAGGCGGCTTATCTGGGAGGTCAGCCGGCTGGCGTATTGGCTGATCTCGTCTTGAACCGACCCGAGCAGGGACTCGAGCCTTTTGTCCTTCCAAGAGGCGGGCGGTTGATCGTTATTATCGGGCATCTCGGCCGTCCTCCTAACTTTACCCTGCCGTTTTTTTTCTAGTCTGAAAGACCCGCAAATTAGACGAGGGCATTATCCTATAAGTTCAGCGGAAATTCCATCTCAACGGGGGCGGGGCGGGCGGTGAACTGCCGGACTACGGTTTAATCAACCTGCTTTTTTTGGCGAGCCGTAATTTCACGGTCGTGGTTGTTAATCCGTCAAAAAGCGACGGGAGCCTCGGTTTTTCGCATATACCACTCCATTCTCTCCAACTCCAAGTCCCCTGCCACGGAGTTAATCAACTCGTCGGGATACACGCCCTTAAAATTGGAGAGAAGAACATCCCTTGGGCAATACGGCCCGTCGCACGAGTACTGGTATTTTGCTAGCACGCCTTTTCCCGGATTGAACGCCTCCGGCACTATAAAGCGCTCGTGAAACCAGTCGTACATCTCCTGCTTTCTCTTGTCCCTATAGTTCATGACTCTCCTCGCCCTCCTCCTGAATCATAATATCATCATAAAAAATACGCCGGTATGAAATACTTCCAAACAACGCGTACCGCGGTACGGAGCCCCTGTTGACGCTTTTCCCCGGCGGCGAATCGGGGTATCATCCGAAAGGTGAAAAGACCGGAGTTGCCAGTAATCTGCACGGACGGGTTCTCGGACGAAGATCGGGGGAAACTTGGCGGCTAAACCCGCCGCCTGCCTCGCGGTTTTCGGAACCGGCTCCGAGGTCGGCAAGAGCGTGTTGACCGCCGCCCTGTGCCGCATCTTCAGCGACCTCGGCGTAAAAGTCGCGCCATTCAAGGCCCAGAACATGTCCAACAACTCCTACGTGACCTTGGACGGCGGCGAGATAGGGCGCGCGCAGGCCGTGCAGGCCCGGTGCGCCAGGTTGGAGCCGACCGTCGACATGAACCCGCTTCTGCTAAAGCCGTCCGGCGACAACCGTTCCCAGATGGTTCTGCTCGGAAGGGTGGCCGGGGAGGCCTCGTCCTCCGAGTTCAGGGGGAACAGGGACGCCACCTTTATGGTCACCCAGGGAAGCCTCGACCGCCTTCGAGCGCAACACGAGCTCGTGATAATCGAAGGGGCCGGTTCGTGCGCCGAGGTGAACCTGCGCGACCAGGACCTGGCGAACTTCCGAACCGCGCTTTCCTGCTCCGCCCCGGTCATCTTGGCGGCCGACGTCTCGAGGGGGGGCGTGTTCGCCCAGGTCCTCGGCACGCTGGACCTTCTGGCCCCAGCCGAGCGGGCGCTTGTGAAAGGGGTCGTGATAAACCGGTTCCGGGGGGAAGTTTCGCTTTTCGCGGACGGGATAAGGTTCATCGAAAGCAGGGGGGGGGTCCCGGTGCTGGGGGTCGTGCCGCATTTCGACGACATCGCCGTGGAGCACGAGGACGGCGTGGCGTTGGACGACGTTCTCGACCCGGCGGACGTCGTGAAGAAGGGGAGGATAAACATCGCGGTCCTGCGTCTTCCGCACATCTCAAATTTCACCGACTTCCAGCCGCTGGAGAGGGAGGAGGTCGTGAACCTAAGCTACCTGACTCGGCCCAGGCCGCTGGAGGGCGCCGACCTGCTAATCCTTCCGGGAAGCAAAAACACCAGGAAAGACCTGGAGTGGCTCGGGGAAAAGGGGTGGGACTTGTACCTCAACGCATACGTGGCGGCGGGGGGCCGCGTGGCCGGAATCTGCGGCGGCTACCAGATGCTGGGGAAATCGGTGGAGGACCCCCAGGGGGTCGAGGGGGCCGTGGGCTACTCGTTCGGCCTGGGGCTTTTGGACGTGAGAACGGTTTTTTCCGGCGAGAAAAAGCTCGCGCGCGTGACCGGCAAGACGGTCGCCGGCGGACACAGGATAACCGGATACGAGATACACATGGGCGTGACCGCCCTCGGCGCGGGGCTCGCCCCGTTCGCGTCGTTGTCCGAGGCGGACGGGACGGAGCATTTTGACGGCGCGGCCTCCGGGGACGGCAGGATATGGGGGGCGTACGTACACGGACTTTTTGACGAGCCCGGTTTTAGGCGGGCGTTCTTGGAGTCGCTGAACCCGTCGCTTGACTCCGGACAACTTAACGCGGAAATCGCCGCCGGCGCCACCCGGGCCGCCCGCCGCGACTCCTCGCCAGACGACGAATACGACAAGCTGGCCGCCTTCTTTCGCCGCCACCTCGACATGGAAAAAATCACGGCCATGGCGGGCGTCCCTGTCCCCCTCGACCCGCCGCCGGCAAAATAATGAAAATTTGGGATATATTGTTCCGATGAGTTGGAAAAAAAGCGCGCTCAACGCCGCCTCCGGTTTTTTTCTCCTTCTCGCGGCGGCGCTCGCGCTCGGCAGGTGGCACGAGACGAACTCCCTCCTCCACCCGTCGCACGGTTACGACTACTCCCCGAGCGAATTCGGCCTCGCCCCGGAGGAGGTTTTTTTCAGCTCCGGAGGCAAAAAGGTCCACGGCCTGTATTTTCACGGGGCCCCCGGCCGCCCCCTGATTCTCTACGTTCAGGGGAACGCCGGAACCGCCGCCAACAGGCTCGGGGTGATAAAGGGGTACGTTGACATGGGGCTGGACGTCTTCATTTACGAACCCCGCGGTTTCGGGCTGAGCGGCGGCATGGCCGTGAAGGAAGGATACGTCGAGGACGCCGCCGCGGCATTCGATTATTTGGTCAACACGCGCAAGGTAAATCCCGGCTCCGTGTTCATTTTGGGGCAGTCGCTCGGCGGGATACCGGCGTTGAGGCTGGCTAACGGCGTCAAATGCAAGGGAGTCATTTTGGAGGGGACGCTCGTCTCCATAAGGCAGATGGCGAAGGATTTTTATCCCCACGCGCCGATTTGGCTTCTCGCATCCTCCGACTTTGACAACGCCGCCCAAGTAGCAAACCTCAAGGTTCCGGTCCTGTTCATCGTGGGGGACAGGGACGACCTCATCTCCCCCTACCATACTAGGAAACTTTACGAGCTCGCCCCGAACCCGAAGGAGATAGTCGTCGTCGAGGGGGCGGCCCACACCGACATGTTCCTGGTCAACCCCGGGCTTTACTTCGGGGCGATAGCCAAATTTACCGGCTTAGACAAAAAGACAGGTTAAGTAAATTTAGGCTGATTCCGATTCAGTAATATGAGCAAGCGTTCCACGCCCGCATATTACGGAAAAAACCCGCCTTGTTTTATTGATAAGACAGGCGGGAAGGGAGCCAAATGAGAAGCATATCAATGGGTTGCGCAGTAATCGCGGCGTTGTTTGTCGGCATCGCCGCCCAAACCGTTCGCGGGGAGGAGTTGCAAAAACTTGGGGATTCAACCAAGCCCGCCGATTCGGGGCAGAGTTTTGCCGCGCCTGCCGGCGGGGAACAACGAAAGGAGCCCACGCCGGAAGAAATCGAACAGGCCAGGGTCGCCGCGTTGGAAAAGGCGCAGGCCGAGGAATTGGCCAAGGCCGAGGCTGAGGAGCGCGGAATACGGCTGGATGAATTGGAACGGGTGAAGGCCGAGGAACTACGGCTACGCGAGATGGACGTCGAGGACCGCCCCCGGTCCGAACTGGTGCGGATTCGCCCGACCGCCCCCCTTAGGTCGAGGCCGGGGGAACTGCTCGCGTTCAAGATAAGCGAGCTTGCCGACGCGCTGGCTAAAAACCTCAATGACGCGGGTTCGGACCTGCTCGTCGCAACTTTTTCGGATTCGGACGGGACGAACGGATCCGGCTCCTTCGGGAGGTACATGGCCGAGGAGCTTATGGAAAAGATGCACAAACTCGGGTTCGGGGTGGTCGAGCACCGCCTTGCCGACATGGCGACGGCCGAGCCGGGAACCGGGACGCCGATTCTTGCCGCGCGGCCCGGCGAAATCGCTTCGCACACCGGCAACACGATATTAACCGGCACGTACAAGAAGGCCGGGGACGTTTTGGAAGTGCACGCGGAGATAGTCTCGCGCCCGACCAAAAAAATCATGGCGGCCGCGTCGTTCGACATCGTCATGGACAAGGAGGACGCCTTCATGCGGGAATTGCTGGACAACCCGGCCGGCCGCGCGGATTCGACGGCGGGAAAGGTCGGGAAGGGGAGATGAGGCGGTTGACTGCCGTTTTTTCAATCCTTGTAGCCGCCTCCTCCTGCTCCCTGCTCGGGTACGGCGGCCCGCAGGGGAGCGCGGACGTGTTTTCCGTCCCCGCCGCGAGCCAGCTTCAAAACGACTCCGGAGAAAACCAGCCAAGGCTCAACCCGGACAGGTTCGGCGCCCGCTACGTGGGGGTGACCATAGCCGCCAACATGCCCAAGCCAAAAATGTCCGGCATGCCGATAGTAATAACGACGTTCGTGGACCTAAACGACCTCGGCAAGACCTCCGTTTTCGGCCGGATGATGGCCGAAAAGATGATAGACGAGATGTCCAGGCAGGGGTTTCACGTCGTCGAGTTCAGGAAATCGCAGGACATTTTTGTCAGGAGGGACGGCGGGGAATTCATACTGACGCGCGACGCCGCCGACTTGACGAAAGCCACCAACGCCATGGCGGTCCTGGCGGGAACGTACATCGCAACCTCCAAAACGGTCATCATCAACGCCCGGCTGATTGACCTCAAATCCCCGAGGGTCCTTTCCACCGCGAGCTATGAGATAGAAAGGACCGACGAGGCGGACGGCCTGTTGACCGAGTTCGGCCAGTGAGAAAAAACCCCGGCGACGGTCCTTGAAAACCGCCCCGGCCTTTTGAAAGCGGCCCGCCTCGCGGACTCCCGCTTATTTTTTGCGCGCGTCAGCTATGGCGGCCAGCCGCCCGCGCGCGAGCCGCACTGCGGGTCCCGCAATTTTTGCCGCCCGTTTTCGAAACAGGATTTCGTCTTTTAGGACGGCTCCGTTTTTTCCGACCAGCCGTTGAAGAACCTCCAGATCGTGTGCTTTTCCAAGTTGGTCGTGGAGCGTTTTTATCGGGCCCGGTTTAAGACCGAACGCCTCGATGGTATAGCGGACTTTTTTCATGAAAATCCTAAACAGATGGAACTCCCCCTTCGCGCCGGGCGCCGGGGACGGGCCCTTGAGCGTTTTTACGCGCCCGAGAAGTTTTGAGGCGCCTTTTAACGGCCCGCCGCCGCGTTCGTTTAAGACGCGAACAAGCCGCCCTAATTTCTTATAAAGAGCGGCGCCCAGTTTTGGCGCCAACGCGGCGTCCGCCTCCTTGCGCGCCTCTTTTCGGCGGACCTTTAAATCGCCGACCGGCAGGCGGTAAAATTTGGCGTCGGCGATCGCGACGTCGAGCTGGCGAAGTCCGCCAAGAATTTTTCCAAGGTTCCGCAACGACCCGGACAGGGCGCCAAGGCGCGGGATTTTCTTGTCGTGGCCGGCGAGCCACAGGGCCGTCCTCAGCCTTCTGACGCACACCCTCAAATCGTGGACTCTTCCCGTCGCGGGCTTTGCCTTTGTTTTTTTTATCAGTTTCCGCAACAAGGCCGCCTGCGCGGAAACAAAAGGGGTTATTTCGGCGTTTCGTTTAAGCTTAATTTTTTTTGAATCTCGCTTCACGGCTCCATTATCCACAAAAGCGGCGACAAATGCCGGGCCGCGCCCGATTTTAACCGTCCGCCAACGCCGCCTTAACTATCGTTTAACCATGCTTCATATTATAATCACCACGTGTTATCCATCTTTAGCGTCAGAAAATAATTAGCGTGGAAGGTCGTTAAATGCCCGCCATAGCCGGAATTGACATCGGTTCCAACGCGATGCGCCTGATCGTGGCGAACGTGGACCAGAAAAAGGGGCCGGACGTCGTCGAACGGGCGCGCGAGCCGGTTCGTCTGGGGCAGGACGTGTTTTCGCAGGGCTCCATATCCGAAAAACTGGCCGACCAAGCCATAAAGGCGCTCGAGCGCTTCAAGGGGGTCATGAACCGGTACGGGGTGGTCGTCTCGAAGGTCGTGGCCACAAGCGCGTTGCGCGAGGCGACGAACCGCGTCCAGTTCGTGGGGGCGGTCGGAAAAAAGGTCGGCATGGAAATAAACGTGATCGGGGGGGCGGAGGAAGCCCGCCTCGTCCACCTCGCCGTAAAGGACAAGGTCAAGCTGGGCCAGAAGCTCGCCCTCTTGGTGGACGTCGGGGGCGGGAGCGTCGAGCTGACGCTCGCGAAAAACGGCAGGATGATATCCACCGCCGGTTTCGACCTCGGCTCCGTGAGACTGCTGTGCGCGCTAAAAGGGAAAAAACAGGACGAGCGCGAGTTTGGCCAGATGGTGCAGGAATACGTCGGCGGCCTGAAAAAGGACCTAAAGAAGGAGATAGGCTCCCAGAAGATCGACGTCTGCGCCGGCACGGGCGGAAACATCGAGTCGCTCGGGGAGTTGTGCCGGGAGACGCTCGGCGCGGACAAAAACGACGTCGTCTCGGTCGAAAACCTCGGCGCCCTCGTCAAGAAGCTTCAGGCCACCTCGTACGAGGACCGGATACGCGGGATGGGGCTTCGCCCGGACAGGGCGGACGTCATCCTGCCCGCCGCCATAGTCCTCCTGCGAATAGCAAAGCTGGCGGAGGTGGACGAAATATTGGTTCCGTGCGTCGGGGTGCGGGAGGGGTTGTTGTTGGACATCTGGGCCGGGCTTTACGCGGGCGGCGACGGGACGGCCCTGGAACAGGCGCTTGATTCGGCGCGGCACATGGGCCGTAAATACTCCTACGACGAGGCCCACGGGGAAACCGTCCTAAAACTTTCCGGCGCGCTTTTTGACGCGACGAAGGAACTACACAAACTCGGCCCGGAACACCGGGTCTTGCTGGAAGTCGCCGCCATTTTGCACGACGTCGGCTCGTTCATCGGGGTTTCAAGGCACCACAAGCACACGTTCTATCTGCTCTCGAACACGCCGATAGTAGGGCTGGACAGGAACCAACAGGCTATCGTGGCCAACGTCGCCCGCTATCATAGGATGGCGACTCCGAACGTCCGTCACGAGGGTTACGCGGACCTCCAGCCCAAGTCGCGGATGATAACGTTGAAACTCGCCGCGTTGCTGAGGCTGGCCGACGCCATGGACACGGAACACGACGGGCTTGTGACCGGGTTTACGCTCGACCTGTCCAAGACAAAGGCGGTCCTAAGGCTCCGGGGAAACGGGGACATGTTGATTGAAAAGTGGAAGCTCGCCAAGAAGTGCGACTTGTTCGAGGAATTTTACCAATTGAAGCTGGTGATAGAGTAGGGGTGGGCAGTATGACGCCGCGTAAACAGCCTTTAAAAGAGACTCCGGGAAAGCTCATCGCCGTCGAGGGGCTCGACGGCTCGGGGAAATCTACGCAGATATACCTCGTCAAACGCTGGCTCGAGCTGGAGGGGTTCAAGGTCGCGTTCACCGAGTGGAACTCGTCCGACCTCGTGAAGGAGGCCACGCGAAAGGGGAAAAAGCGCAAACTGCTGACCCCCACGACCTTTTCGCTGATTCATTGCACCGATTTCGCCGACAGGTACGAGCGGCAGATTCTTCCCCTGATGCGCGCCGGCTTCATCGTCCTGGCGGACCGTTTCATGTTCACCGCCTTCGCCCGCGACGCCGTGCGGGGGTGCGATCCGTCGTGGCTTAGGGAGATGTACAGCTTCGTCATCCAGCCGGACATAACGTTCTTTTTCAAAGTGCCGGTGGAGACGGCCGTGAGCCGCATACTCGGGGGCCGCCCAGAGCTAAAATATCACGAGGCCGGGCTTGACCTGGGGCTTTCGACCGACCCGGAGGAAAGCTTCAGGCTCTTTCAAAGCCGGATATACGAGGAATACCTGAACATGGCGGTGGAATTCAACTTCACGATGGTCAACGGAAGCGAGCCTCCGAACGTGCAACAGGAAAAACTAAGGAACATCATCCGACAGAAAATAGACCTGCCCAGGTTCAAGTGGAGGGACAGGAAATGAGCGCGGACCGGTTTTTCGGACGGGGCCTGCCGGACGTCGACGTCAGCGGCCTAAAAGGGAGGCTGATAGTCATCGAGGGGTCGGACGGCTCCGGCCGCTCCACCCAAATACGCCTTTTGAGCGACTGGCTGGAGCGGATAGGCTACCCGACGCTGACGGTCGGGCTGAGGCGCTCCACGCTGGTCGGGGAGGAGCTTGAAAGGGCCAAGCGGGGGAACATAATGAGCTCCATCACCCATTGCCTTTTCTACGCCACGGATTTCGCGGACCAGCTCGAAAACCGCATCATCCCGGCCCTTCGCTCCGGCTTCATAGTGCTTGCCGACAGGTACATCTACACCCTGATGGCGCGGGAAATAGTGCGCGGCTCCGACCCGGAATGGATAAGGGGGGTTTACGGGATCGCCCTCGTGCCCGACGCGGTGTTTTACATCCAGGTGCCGCCCAAGGTTCTGGCCGAGAGGACGCTCCGCAAAAACCTCGTGTTGGACTATTGGGAGTCGGGGATGGACATCAGGCGCTCCGGGGACATGTACGAATGTTTCATCAACTACCAGACGCGCCTTCAACACACGTTCAACTCGATGCAGGGCGCGTACGGTTTTCAGATAATAAACGGAAACAGGCTTCAGCGCACCATCACGAACGAATTGCAGGCCAGAATCGGCGAGATTTTGCACGCCCTGCCCCCGCCCGCCGCCGCGGCGCCCGCGACCGCCGTTGAAAACGAGGAAAAAACGGAATGACTATCAACGAAACTCCGGCGGAAGTGCCAACACCTAAAATCCCAGCCAAACCGGCGCAGTCCAAACCTAAAACCCCCGCCAAACCGGCGCTGTCCGGCAAGGCGAAGGACCTGCGGAGCTACTTGAACAACCTGCGGTTGACGAGCAAGGCGCTCTGCCGAACGATATCGTCAAACATCGAGCGCGACGTTATAGAGGCCGTCGAGCTGATAACCACCGCCCCCGCCAAGGGGGGCCGGAAGAAAAACAAAAAACCCGACCTTGCAAAGGCGACCTCGATTTTGGAACGGCTGGCCGTCAAGCCCGAAAAAGGGCGGCGCGGCGACCTGAAGCGGATTGAAAAGGCGATGCGGGCCGTCAAGGAGGCGCTTTCCCCCGACAAAAACAGCTGACCGTTTTTTTCGTCCGCCCCGTTTTTTAACCTTGCGCCAACCATATTTTAATAATATTATAACCCGATGAGAATATGATTGGTCGTGTCTTGCAGGGAATCGGCCAGGCGAATTTAAGTTCGCGCTCCTTTTTCCCGATAAGACTTTAATCGTGTCAAAATTTTACGATGGAGGGCGTGAAATGGTGATGAATATCTCGGGAGAGGAGCTGACGATGGGAGAAATCAGGGAGATCGCGGCGGTCCATGGAATCCTGTCGCTAGAGAAATTTTACAGGAAGGACGACCTGATTAGGACGATACAGCTCGCGCAGGGAACAACCGCCTGTTTTAAGCTCGACTCAATCTGTTCAGAAAAAAAATGTCGCTGGATAATCGAGTGTCAAAGGGACTAGTTTTCCTAAAGAAGCGCGCGTTTCGCGCCGAATTCAACCAGCCTGTTGCGAATGCCGTCCCTGACATGCCGAAAGGCGGCTAAAACCTCCTCGTCGGAACCCTTGACCCCCGCCGGATCCGGAAACGACCAGTGGAGCTTTTTTACGGGCGTCGGGAGCACGGGGCAGACCTCGTCGGCGCAAAGGGTTATCACCGCGTCGAGATTTTCCAGAAAAGACGCGGATAGGGAATCAACCGACTTCGAGGACTGGCCGGAAATGTCTATTCCCGCCTCGTCCATCACCTTTACTGCGGTCGGGTTCAGCGCCGTCGGGCGGCTCCCCGCGCTCATTATCTCCGCCTCGCCGCCGAACAGGTCGCGGGCCAGCCCTTCGGCCATCTGGCTTCTGGCGGAGTTTGCCACGCACAGAAAAAGGATTTTCACGGGCACGCCCTTTTCAGCCTCCGTTTGTCCGACCCATTCCGTTCATAAAAGGCCGCGCCTTGGAAACCACGGGGCGGGGTCCGCGCCGCGTATGGAAATGAAAAGGCCCAACAAACCCGACGTGGAATGAACTCATCGGGCGCTTTCGATGCTCGTTGCAGTCGCCTACATCGAACCTTGGGCTTAGTTAAATTTTACCCCTTGCGCGGCCAAAGTCAATCGTCATTATTCCGCCGGCAAAATTGTTGGCAACCCCTATGTCCGAATATGTGATTTTATAACAAATTAAGGGGCGGGTCTTGGAATTTGGCCATAAAGGAAATATTATGGCTCCCCAAACCAAACGACTTTGGGCAGTGGAAAACGACAGTCAGGCATTCGTGCGGGGCGAAGAATTAAGTTGGTTCTTCATAGGTCGTTAAACTCGTCGACCGAGAGATTTGCCTGTTTGATTAACTTGTGGAGGAGCCCTCGGCCCAATTCCGAATGTTGCGGAATCGAGAGGTTGTGTTCATGCCCGTATTTTTCCATAACGACATGCGAGCCTTTTTGTCTCTCAACGAACCAACCGGCCTTCAAGAATTTCTTGACGGCCTCGGAGCCGGAGCAAAGTCTCAATCCTCCCATTCAAACTACCACCTCGACCAATTCGTCCTTGGGGTATTTTTTCTTGGATTCCATCGATTCAAGCCAGACTTCAATCGCCTCCTTGATGTTTAAGGCGGCCTCTTCCTTTGTTTTGCCTTGCGACAAACAACCAGGCAGGGCGGGCACTTCCGCGACAAAATATCCGTCCTCGTCCTGTTCTATATGGATAAGTAGTTTCACAATTTTTCTCCTATAGTATCAAGATACCACGAGGTCAAAAGGAATGAAAATACTGAGAATTTTGCGGAGAGCAACAGAAGTATTTTTGGCTCCCCGGGACGGACTCGAACCGCCGACAGGGTGGTTAACAGCCACCTGCTCTACCGACTGAGCTACCGGGGAACAAAACACGAAACCCGCCTTAATCGGTCCTAAGGCGGAATATGCAATTATGCTTTCACTCGCCCCCGCTGTCAATAGCATGCGCCGCGGCCGTCGTCATGCGTCACCCAACGCCGATTTTCCACCGACCGGCGGAAATGT
Source organism: Nitrospinota bacterium (assembly GCA_016194375.1). Taxonomy (GTDB): domain Bacteria; phylum Nitrospinota_A; class UBA7883; order JACRGQ01; family JACRGQ01; genus JACQEX01. Next base: position 22,230 of record JACQBU010000040.1, on the reverse strand, counting down.
TTCTTGCGAGCATTCCGGACGGCCCCGCGAAGGGGAACAAAAGAAAGCACGGGGTCATTCGTACCGCCGCAGTTCCTCCTCCGAAAGGCCGAAGTAATGCCCTATTTCGTGAATGAGCGTTTTGCGTATCTCCTCCGAAAGCTCCTCCTTCGACGAACAGTACCGCTCGATGTTTCGCTGGTACAGGTAAACCTTGTCCGGCAGGGAGGGTATCGTGAAAGAGAGATTCTTTGCCGGGTATCCGGAGCCGGCGAAGAGGCCCAGCAGGTCTCGTCGCGTCGCGTTAACGCCGTGCGCGGTCTCGCGCGACGGATAATCCTCCACGATGATCGAGATGTTCTTGAGGCGTTTCCTAAACGTTTGCGGGATGCGCGCCAGCGCGGCCTCCGCAAGCGCCGTAAACTCCTCCCTTGTCACCCGGCACGGCATGTTTACAAGGTACTACGATTCGCGCTCCCCCGCCAAATCCCGCACATGAAAAAATTTAAATAGAGTCCCGCAAATTCCGGCCCTTACGTTCCATGATTGTGGTCCAAGCAAGGGGACGGTTCTAGGCCCAGAGGGCAAGGATTACTCCCATCATGACGAGGGACACGAGGTAATAGCCGGAGGTAATAATCCAAAGGAGCCAGGGTTTGCCCTCCCACAACACCGGCCCGATTGTGACGGGGGCGACAAATCCGAGCCAGTTAAACCAGCCGACCATCACTCCCGTCGCCGGGCCGCTCGTGTGAAGAAACGCGTTCGCAAAGGACAGGGCGTGCGCCAAAATCCAACTCGTCAAAAGTGAGCCGACCGTGGTGATCGTCAAATTTCTGGCCATTAATCGGGCGGACGGCTTCACGGACAGGTCCACCCCCTGTATGCCGGCCCATTTTTCGCCAAAAAGAGGCCCGTACCAAATAAAACCGAGGACAACCTACGCCAACGCCGCGACTAAAACAGCCGGACAATTTATTGGGACCGACATGGGGATTTCTCCTTGTTAAAAATTATTTAATTAACTTTCAAACAACCCCCGGGCTTTGTCAAATCCCGCGAAAGCCCGCGTTTGAACGCTTCGTTTTGGTTCCATGATTAAACAGGCTGTCGGGCGGGCGCGGTTGATTGTGGAGCGGGAGACGGGATTCGAACCCGCAACCTCCAGCTTGGGAAGCTGACACTCTACCGTTGAGTTACTCCCGCGTATGCGAGGCACGATTATATCAACTTTTCCGCCGAGGGGGTTGGAAGATTTGCGGCCCGCCACAATTCCGGCGACGGGCGGGCCGCATAAAACTCGTTTCGACAAACTTTGCGGCGACCTGACTTATGTCGAAACTCGCGAAATACTCCCTGCGACAAATGCCTAAAAATGTCTCTTCATAAGTCCCTTTAGTATCTCCGCATGCCTCGCTTCGTCCGCCGCCGCAATGGCGAAAAAGCCGGCCAGTTCGTGGTGCCCCTCGGCCCGGGCGAGGGAGGCCGCCTGGTTCTTCCCCTTGTGGGCCCCGAGTTCCCCCGCAAGCATCATTTCCATGTCCTTTTTCAGGTCGTCCGCGAGCTGGCTGGCCGTGTCAATCTTTGACTTGACGGCCGGGATTTTGCCGGCGCGGTGGATGAAATTGGCGCCGTGGTACGCCTCTTCCGAGGCTATTCTGTATAGCTCCTCCGCCACCTCCCCCAATCCGAGCGTCTGTGCCTTCAACGCCATCGCCATATAGTGGGTCACCTCCCACGTCTCCCCCTTTATGTTGGAGTCGACGTAGGCTGGGAGGGTCATCCCCTCGTCCGACTTCGTCTCGACGAACTTCTCCTTCGGCGAATAACAAACCGGGCAGACGTCCGGCGGCGCGTCGCCGGTGTGAATGTATCCGCAGACCTGACACTTCCATTTTTTCATCGAACCTCCTTCTTAAGCATTTAGCGTTTTGGTTTCGACCTCCCTCGCCAAGGATTCCGCGGCGACGCAACCGATTATACCAAATGAAATTGGTTCCTCGTGAGGCCGGGTATTTCGACCGCCAATGGTGTAATATTATCCCCATGGAGACGATTAAAACCGCGGTATTAATCGGGGCGGCCGTCCTTGTTTTCATCGCCCGGCCGGCCGACGCCGAATCCAAGAGGATGTACCGTTATACCGACGCTTCCGGCAAGACCTTGTATGCCAAGGATTACGGGGACGTTCCCGTGGCCCTGCGCCCCTCCGCCTCCCTTGTGGCCGTTCCTGAAAGGGAGGCCGGGGAGGAGGAAGGTTCGACGAAGCCCAAAAATGAAGACAAGGGGAAGGACGGCGTTCGGTTCACGTCACAGCTGAAATACAAGAGCGCGGGGGAGGGGAAAACCGCGTTTGAGGGGGAGGTGAAGAATTTTCTCGACTCCAGCGTATCCGACGCAATCCTGGCCATAGTCGTGGTAAAGGCGGACGGAGCCGAACAGTCCGCGGGAGCCTTCCAGGTCAGCGGTGAGAAGGGAAACGGGCGCCTGGAGCCGGGGGAGTCGGCAAAGGTAGCCGGGGTCTTTGAGGTCGATTTCGGTTCGATAAGAAGGTTCGGCTCAAGCCTGTCATGGCAAACCACCTATGTCGAAACGGGTGGTCAGACAATTCCGGTCGGTTCCCCGGAGTCGGGGGAGAATAAGTAGCCCGTCGTCGCTGAAAAAGGGGCCTTTGGGCGGCGGAAAATCAGGTTACGGTTTCGAAGAGGTTCGGCTGAAGCATGTCCATCCCCGGCATTAGGACCGGGTAGTTGCCGGTGAAACAGGCGGTGCAAAAGTCGTCCCTATTCTTTCCGAAGATGTCCAGCATCCTGTCACGGCTCAAATAGGCCAGGGTTTCGCACCCGAGGTATTTCCTTATCTCTTCCACGGATTTGCTCGACGCTATCAGCTCCCCTTTGGTGGGGGTGTCGATTCCGTAATAGCAGGGGCTGGTGGTCGGGGGGGAGCTTATCCTCATGTGCACCTCCTTCGCCCCGGCGAGCCGGATCATTTCGATTATCTTTCTGCAGGTGGTGCCGCGGACGATGGAGTCGTCCACCACCACGACCCTCTTTCCCTCAATGAGCCCCCTTACGGGGTTGAGTTTTATCTTGACCCCGAAATGGCGAATCTGTTGCGACGGCTCTATGAACGTCCTTCCGACGTAGTGGTTCCTTATCATGCCCATGTCGAACTTTATCCTCGACTCCTCCGCGTAGCCCAGCGCGGCCGGCACGCCGGAGTCCGGCACGGCTATGACCAGGTCCGCGTCCACCGGATGTTCCTTGGCGAGCTCCATGCCCATCCGCTTTCTTATCGAGTAGACCGGCTGGCCGAACACGGTGCTGTCCGGCCTGGCGAAATAAATGAACTCGAAGACGCATTGCGCCCTGTTTTTTTTCTGGAACGGGAAGTACGACTTGATCCCCTGAGGCGACGCCACCACCATCTCCCCCGGCTCCACGTCGCGCACGTATTTCGCGCCGATGAGGTCGAAGGCGCATGTTTCGGAGGCGAAGACGTGCGCCCCGTCCAAATTCCCCATGGCCAGCGGCCTGAAACCGTGCGGGTCGCGCACCGCGACCATCTCCTGCTCGGTGAGCAGAAGGAGCGAGTACGCCCCCCGCACCTGGAGGAGCGCCTCGACGACCCGGCTGACGAAGTTTTTCGACTCCGCCCTAGCGATGAGGTGGATTATCACCTCCGTGTCCATGGTGGAGCGGAAAATGGAGCCGTCGGCCTCAAGCCTGTTTCTTAATTCGACGGCGTTGACGAGGTTCCCGTTGTGCGCTATCGCGAGCGAGCCGAGGGAGTAGTCCACCGCGAGCGGCTGGGCGTTCTTAAGGAGCGACTCGCCGGTCGTCGAATACCGGTTGTGGCCTATCGCAAGGTCGCCGTGGAGGTGCGAGAGTTTTTCCTGGTTGAAGATGTCCTGGACGAGCCCCATCCCGACCTCGATGAAGTGGGACGACCCGTCGGACGTCACTATTCCGGAGCTTTCCTGCCCCCTGTGTTGGAGCGAATAAAGGCCGAGATACGTCAGGTTCGCCGCCTCGGGATGGCCGTAAACGCCGAACACGGCGCATTGGTCATTAAACTTCCGCTCCAAGTCCTGCTCGACCTTCACCAAAATATTATACCCCAAAATTGACTTGGGTACTTCCGCGCAAGATAATTGTTCCATGGTCCCGGAAAAAAAAATAATCACCTGCGGGTGCAGGTTCAACCGCCACGAGTCCGCCGAGATGCTGGAGCGACTGGGGGAAACCGGGGAGGACATGGTCGTGGTCAACACCTGCGCGGTCACGAAAAAGTCCGAGGCCAAGAGCAGGCACGCCGTAAGGAGGGCGGTCGAGGAGAACCCGGGCGCGCTCATAGTCGCGGCCGGATGCCTGGCGGAACTCTCGCCGGATTCCCTGAGGGGCATCAAGGGGGTCGGCCTGGTGCTTGGCAACGAGGAAAAATTCGACATAAGGCGTCCGGTTCAAGAACCGGCGTCCCGTACGGGGGGCGTCAGGCGGGCCGAAAAATTCCTCGAGCTGACGGCGGGCAGGTTGGAAAACCGCTCCGCCGCATACCTCAAGTTGCAAAACGGGTGCGACGAGACCTGCTCGTTCTGCGTGGTGCGCGTCGTAAGGGGCAGGAGCAGGTCGGCCCGGCCGGAGTTCGTCGTCAAAAGGGCGGGGGAGCTTATAAGGGACGGCACCCGGGAGATAGTGTTGACCGGGATAAACCTCGGCCGCTACGGCCTGGATTTGCCGGACAAAACCGACCTCGCGTCCCTAATCGGACTGCTTACGTTGACCGGCGGGGCGAGGTTTCGGTTAAGCTCCGTCAATCCGACCGACGTGACCGACGATTTAATCAACCTGATGGCGCGGACGCCGTCCGTCTGCCGACATCTCCACGTCCCGATGCAAAGCGGAAGCGACAGGATTCTTAACCTGATGGAAAGGCCCCACAGTTCCGCCCAGTACTCCGAGGCCGTGGAGAAGGCGGCGCGGGCGATGCCCGGGCTGGCCATTGGGTGCGACGTGATGGCCGGGTTCCCCGGCGAAACGGAGGAGGATTTTGAACAAACCATGCGTCTGCTTGACGCGCTTCCGTTAAGCTACGCGCAAGTTTTCCAATATTCGCCGAGGCCGCAAACCAAGGCCGGGGCCATGACGGACTCCGTGCCTTCCTCGGTTAAAAAGGAGCGGACGAACGCGCTGAAGGAAGTCGCCGCCCGTAAAAACCTCGCCTTCAGGCGGTCCCTTGTCGGGAAGAAGGTCGAAATCCTCGTGGAGGCGGACGGACCGAGGGGACTAGGCCGGGGAAAGAGCGACACGTTCGTCGAAGTCGAGTTCCATGGCGACAGGCCGCCCAGGGGGGCGCTGGCAAGCGTCGTCGTCGAACGAACGACCGATTCTGGCGTGGTCGGTACGGCGGCGCGGGCATGAAGGGGGCAGGGAAACCCGGGGCAAAAACCGGCGGCACGGGCGGCATTATCACTCTCACGACCGACTTTGGGCTCGCCGACCCGTGGGTGAGGATGATGAAGGGGGTGATTCTCTCGATAAACCCTTCCCTCTCCATCGTGGACGTCACCCACGAAATTCCTCCGCAGGACGTTAACAAGGCGTCATTTTTCATGGCCTCGATCGGCCGGTATTTTCCGGAAGGTACGATACACGTCTGCGTGGTGGACCCCGGCGTCGGCTCCGGCAGGGAGCCGGTGATAATTCAAACGGAACGATGCTTTTACGTCGGGCCGAACAACGGGGTGTTCTCGACCTTGGACTCGAGGGTCAAAAAATCCGTCGTCATTAAGAGTCGCCGATTTTTAACGGCGGAGGTCAGCGCCACGTTCCACGGCAGGGACGTCTTCGCACCGGTCGCGGCGCGCCTGGCCTCGACCCCCGTTGAGGAGTTCGGGCCGGCCTTAAAAAAACTGGTGAAGCTGGACCGGCCGAGGCCGCGCCGCCGGAAGGACGGGGGCGTGTCGGGCGAAATTATTTATTTTGACCGGTTCGGCAACGCCTTCACCAACATAAAAAAAGAAATGTTGAGGACGGCCGGGGCGGCACGGGCCGCCGTCACGCTTCGAAACTTGGAGGTGCGGGGCGTCAGCCCGTTCTACCGCGCCGTCCCGAAAGGAACGCCGGGCGCCGTCATCAACGGCTTCGGACTTCTTGAAATATTTTCTCCCGACGGCAACGCGCTGGAGGAGTTCGGCCTGAAAACGGGCGACCGCGTTTCCGTCGGCCGCGCCCGAAAGCGTCCCCGATAAGGCATGGCGGGCTCGGAAGAATTCGCAGATTCGACCGGCCGCCCATCGTTGAAGTTCCGCGCCGACTACCTCCTATTTCTCCGGGACGCCAACAACCCCATGGTGTCGGAGACGCCGAAAAACAGGTATCTGCCCCCGCACCAGTCCAAATTCACGGAGCACCTCCTTCAGCTTGTCTGGCGCAACGGCCTGTACGAGACGGGCGGGCTGAAGACGACCCTCGGAGTGCCGGTCAAGGTCTTAAGTCCGGGAAGGCTGAACCGCTCGGCGGGGCCGGACTTCAAAAACGCCTCCCTTGTGATAGGCGGCAGAAAAATCCGCGGGGAGGTGGAGATACACAAGGACGCGAAGGAGTGGTGGGACCACGGCCACCAAAACTCCCCGGCATATGACCGCGTCGCGCTTCACGTTTTCGCGGAACGTCGCGGGAACTCCCCGGCGGCACGAACCTCCACTGGGAGGGAGATTCCGGAGCTTGAGATAGGCCTTTATCTGAGGCACCAAATAGAAAAACTTCACGAGGAACTCGAATCGGCCCAAAACCCGCTGACGGGCAGGGTTGACAACGGGGCGCCGTGCCGGAAAATCATGGCGGGAATGAGGCCGGAGGACGTCGCGAACCTCCTCGACCTCGTGGGGGACGGCAGGATGCTCATGAAGTCCAACCGGATATTGGACGGGAGCGAAAACCGGAACCCGTCCGACACGCTTTACGAATTGATGTTCGAGTGCATGGGCTATTCGACGTTCGACAAACAGTTTGGAAGGATGGCCCGCCGCGCCGGCCTGGGGACGATATCGGAAATATCAAGACAAAACCCCGGCGTCCCGGCCGGCTTGTGCGCCCAATCCGCATATTTTAGGCTCGCCGGCAAACTCGACGAATCCCCCAACGTTCAAGACGACGATTTCGTCTCGTCCCTGAAAAGAGTGAGAATTAGCGACATGGCGCCGATGTTCGCCGAGCGGGACTGGCCCCTGGCCGGTTGCCGTCCTGCGAATTATCCCGAAAGGCGCATGGCGGCTTTTTCCTTTCTGGCGGCTTCCGGCGCGGGCGGCGCGTCCTTTGCCGGGGGGTACGCGAAACTGCTGGACTCCCTCCCCTCGGATTCCGGCCATGTGGAGACGAGAAGGTTCGTAAAAAGGTTGATGGAGCATTTCACGTCCGTGTCCGACCCGTTCTGGGACTTTCATTATTCACTTTCCCTTCAAACGCGGACGCCCAAAAAACTCATCGGAAAAGACAAGGCCATATCGCTCGTGGCGGACTGCCTCATACCCTTTTACCTCGCCGTCTGCCGGACGGACAACGACCCGAAAATGGAACACAGGCTGGTGCTGATATACAGGTCGCTTCCGCCGCCGGCGTCGAGCGGAATTACCGACTACATGACGCGGAACATGCTCGGAATCGAAAACCGGGGCCTCGCGAAACCCCTCCGGCGGCAACAGGCGCTTTTACAGATATACAAGGACTTCTGCCACCGCGCCCCCGCCGGATGCGCCGACTGCGCCTTCGTCGAATACCTCAAGACTTTCCGCCGCTGACGCTCATTCCTGAAGCCAGCCGTTTTCCAGGCCGGAGCTGTCCAACACCCTCCGCGCCTCCCTTTTCTCCCACGCCCCGAGTCTTCTGTTTATCTCCGGATATTCGTCCGCCCTGTGCGCGGGAAAATACTGGCTCATAAAACTTATTTCGACGCGGTTTCCGAACCGGGCATTAATCCTTCCGAGAACCTTCTCCGTCTCCGCGAGCTGGCCCGGCAGGCATAGGTGGCGGATGATGACCCTGCATTGGCGAAGCATCTCCTCGATCGCCTCCTCGACCACGAGCGGGTAGTCCTCCGCCCCGGAATACCGTTTCGCAAGCTCCGGCGTGGCGTACCGATAGTCACACAGGTAAACGTCCACGAACCCGTCCAGCAGTCTTATGGTTTCCACGGACTCGTAGCCGGAGCTGTTCCACACGACGGGGACGGAAAGCCCCCCGCGCCGCGCGAGCAACACCGCGTGCGCCGTCTGCGCCGCGAAATGGGTGGGCGTGACGAAGTTGACGTTCTCCGCGCCCGCCCGCTGGAGGCCCAGCATTTTTTCCGCCAATTCCGCGACGGTCGTCTTTTTTCCGACTCCCAACTGCGAAATCGGGTAGTTCTGGCAGTACACGCAACCCATGTTGCAACCGGAAAAGAATACCGTGCCGGACCCGTTTTTGCCGCTTATCGGCGGCTCCTCCCCGCGGTGAAGCGTGGCGCTCGCCACGACCGGGACGACCCCGCTACGGCAGACCCCGCGGCGCCCCTCCAGCCGCCGGACAAGGCATCGCCGGGGGCAGAGCCTGCATTTCCCCATAAGCCCGTAGAGCGCCCTTATCTGTTGTAGGTTTCCGCGGCCCGTTATAAAATCAGCCCGTATCATTATGGTTCCAATAATAACTTATCCCGACAAACGGCTCACCCAAAAATCCGAACCCGTCCTCTCCTTCGGCGCGGAGGTCGCGCGAATCGCCGAGAAACTCGAGGGCGCGTTGGCCCGGTCCATCGCCATGGGGTTGTCGGCGCCGCAACTGGGTATAAACAGGCGCATAATCGTCGTTTCGAGCGAGGAGTCCGGGCCGCTTGTCGTCGTAAACCCCGAAATTTCCGGCGCACGGGGCGTAAAGGTCGAGGACGAGGGGTGCCTTAGCCTACCGGGCGCCTATTTCAAGATTCCGCGACCCCTAAGGGTGGTCGTGACGGGGCGCGACGCGTTCGGCAACGAGATGAGGGTTGACGCGGCAGGATATACGGCGAGGGCGTTCGTCCACGAGATAGACCACCTCGACGGGATGTTGTTATGGGACCGCCTTCCCCCAGAGTCCCGCGCGGCCGCGGTGGAATCATTTTTAGCCGCGTCCCCAAAAACGCGGTGAAGACGGTTTTTTTAGGGACTCCGGAAATAGCCGTCCCCGCTTTGGAGCGGCTTTTTTCGGACGGACACGAAATGCTTCTGGCGGTTTCCCAGCCCGACAGGCCCGCCGGAAGGGGCCGGCGGATCGCCCCCACCCCGGTAAAAACACGGGCGACGGAGTTGGGAATCCCGGCGCTTCAATTCGACGACGTGAACGCGCCGGATGCGCTGTTTGAAATCAGGCGGCAAAACCCCGACGTCATCGTCGTGGTCGCGTTCGGCCAGTTGTTGAAAAGGGAGCTTTTGGAAACGCCCCGTTTGGGATGCGTGAACCTTCACGCGTCGCTCCTGCCGCTACTACGCGGAGCCGCGCCCATCAACCGCGCCGTAATGGAAGGGCTTCCCTTCACCGGAGTTACGACGATGAAGATGAACCGCAGGATGGACGCGGGGGAAATTTACCTGAAGTCCGGGAAAATTATCATCGGTCCGCGCACCACGGCCGGGGACCTCGAGGCGGAAATGAAAACCGTCGGCGCAAACCTAATGTCGGAAACCATAAGACGGCTCGGGGCGGGAACCCTGACGCCCGTTCCGCAGGACGAATCCATTGCGACCTTCGCCAAAAAAATCGAGCCGTCGGAAAGAAAAATCGACTGGTCCCTTCCGGCCGAGGCGGTGGACAGGCGGATACGGGGGCTTTCGCCGACCCACGCCGCGTTCACCTTCTTCAAGGGGACCAGGATCCAAATTCTGCGCTCCGAACTGTGCGCCGGGGCCGGGGCCCCGCCCGGCACGATACTGTCCGAAGACTTGGAGGTGGGGGCGGGAAATGGTAGATTGAGGATTCTTGAGGTGCGTCCCGAGGGGAAAAAAGCCATGACGGCTTCGGAGTGGGCCCGCGGGGCGAGGGTGGCGGCAAACGTCGACCGCCTCGGCGAATTGTAGGGACCAAGGGGGCTTGTTGACGTGAACATTTGCGTGATAGGAACGGGATACGTGGGGCTCGTCACCGGCACCGTTTTCGCCGAGCTCGGCAACGACGTGATATGCGTGGACAACGACTCCTCCAAGATAGAAAGCCTCGACCGGCAGGTGATGCCGATCTACGAACCGGGGCTCGGGGAGCTTGTGGAGCGCAACCACAACGAGGGGAGGCTCAGGTTCTCGACCGACGCCAAGTCCGCCGTGGAATTCGCGGAAATCATCTTCATCTGCGTAGGCACCCCGTCGTCCGATGGCGGAGAAACGGACCTTTCCGCCGTGGGGGCGGTCGCCGAGACAATCGCGACGCACATGAACGGCTACAAGATAATCGTGAACAAAAGCACCGTGCCGGTCGGCACGGGCGACATGGTGAAGAACATCATACGAATAAATTGTAATGCCGACCACCAATTCGACGTCGTTTCGAACCCGGAATTTTTAAGGGAGGGGCAGGCGGTGCACGACGCCCTCAAGCCGGACAGGATAATAATCGGCGCCGACGAAAAACGGGTGGCGTTCAAGCTTTTGGAGCTCTACTCCTCCCTGCAGGCGCCGATGATAATAACCGACGTGTATTCCGCCGAGATAATCAAATACGCCTCCAACTCCTTCCTGGCCCTGAAGATATCGTTCATCAACGCCATTTCGAACATCTGCGAGCTGGTGGGCGCGGACGTCGGGGACGTGGCCAACGGAGTGGGGCGCGACCCGCGCATCGGGGCCCAGTTCCTCAGCGCCGGGCTGGGCTTCGGCGGCTCCTGCTTCCCGAAGGACGTCAAAAGCCTGCTTCACACCTCCGGCAAGCTGGGGTACGAATTCGGCCTTCTCAAGGAGGTTCTGGAGATAAACGACGGCCGCGTGGACAGGTTCGTGGCGCTGATCAGGCGCAGGTTCCCCGAACTGCGGGGGAAGTCGTTCGCGGTGCTGGGCCTCTCCTTCAAGCCGAACACGGACGACATGCGCGACGCCAGGTCGGTGGAGATAATCAAGGCCCTTCACGGCGAGGGGGCCGTCATAAGGGCGTTCGACCCCGTGGCAATGAACGCGGCGAAAAAACTCCTGCCGCCCGTCGCCTTCTGCCAGAACGCATACGAGGCCTGCAACGGGGCCGACGCTATGCTTTTGATAACCGAATGGAGGGAGTTCAAACTCCTCAACCTTGAGAAGATTAGGCGGACGATGAAAAGCCCCGTCATATTCGACGGCAGGAACATGTACGACCCCGAAAGAAAAAGGCGGCTCGGCTTCGAGTATTTCGGCCTCGGTAGGAAGTCCCCCAACAACCGTCCCGAGAAGGGGGCGTAATTGGCCGACGTCTTGTTGACCGGCGTCGCCGGTTTTCTCGGCTCGCACTTCGCCGACGCGCTGTTGGCGGACGGACACCGCGTCGTCGGCGTGGACAACATGATAACGGGGGCCGCGCGCAACCTGGGCCACCTTTCAACCGAGCCGCGTTTCACCTTTGTCGCGCACGACATAAACAACGGCTTGGAATTCGCCGGACCGCTCGACTACGTCGTGAACCTCGCCTCGCTGGCGAGCCCCGTGGATTATTCGGAGCACCCGTTGGAGACCCTGATGGTCGGCGCGTTCGGTTCCCGACACTGTCTCGAGCTTGCCAGGGAAAAAAAGGCCGTCTATTTCTTTTCCTCCACATCCGAGGTGTACGGAGACCCGCTGGTCTCCCCGCAACCGGAATCGTACTGGGGGAACGTGAACCCGACCGGCGTGCGCTCGTGCTACGACGAGTCAAAGCGGTTCGGCGAGGCGCTGACGGCCGCGTACGGGCGCGCCGGGCTTGCGGACGTGAGGATAGCGCGAATCTTCAACACCTTCGGGCCGAGGATGCGGACCAACGACGGCAGGGCCGTCCCTAACTTCATCGTGCAGGCGCTAAACGGCGAGCCCATGACCGTGTACGGCGACGGTTCCCAGACGAGGAGCTTTTGCTACGTGGACGACCTTATAGACGGCCTGATGCTCCTCCTTTTTTCGGACGTGACGACTCCAATCAACATCGGCAACCCGAAGGAGATGACCATATTGGAAATGGCCCGGCTGATAAAAAAGACCACCGGCTCCACGAGCGAGATCGTTTTCAGGCCGCTTCCAGGGGACGACCCCAAACAAAGGCGGCCGGACATAACCCAGGCCCGCCAGCGGCTGGGGTACGAACCCAAATGGACGCTCCACGAGGGACTGGTCAAAACGATCGAGTTTTTCTCCGGCAAATAGCGCCGGCGGGCGGGGTAAAAAAAGGCCCGCCTTGTCGCCAAGACGGGCCGTGTTTGCCGAGGACTATGGCGCGGTCAGTACATTCCGCCCATGCCGCCCATGTCGGGCGCGCCGCCTGCAGGGGCCGCCGATTTTTCCTCCTGAATTTCGGTGATTAACACCTCGGTGGTCAGCATTAGGCCGGCCACGCTTGCCGCGTTCTGAAGAGCCGAGCGGGTGACCTTGGTGGGGTCTATTATCCCGGCCTTCACCATGTCCACGTATTTTTCCGTGGCCGCGTCGAAGCCTATTTCCTCCCTTTCGGACTTCACCTTGTCCACGACGACGGAGCCCTCAAGCCCGGCGTTTTCGACTATCTGGCGAAGCGGCTCCTCCAGGGCGCGCCGGACGATGTTGACGCCGGTCTCCTGGTCCTTGTTGTCCGTCTCTATCTTCTTGAGGGAGTCTATGCACCTGATGAGCGCCACGCCGCCGCCCGGGACGACGCCCTCCTCGACCGCGGCGCGGGTCGCGTGAAGCGCGTCCTCGACGCGGGCCTTTTTCTCCTTCATCTCGACCTCGGTGGCCGCGCCGACGTTTATGACGGCGACGCCGCCGACGAGCTTCGCCAGCCTTTCCTGGAGCTTCTCGCGGTCGTAGTCGGAGGTGGTCTCCTCTATCTGGGCGCGTATCTGCTTGACGCGTCCCTCTATCTCCTTGGCGGAACCCTTCCCCTCGACGATGGTGGTGTTCTCCTTGTCGATGACGATGCGCTTGGCCGTGCCCATGTCGTTGGTCTCGATGTTCTCAAGCTTCACGCCGAGGTCCTCGGATATGAGGTGGCCGCCGGTCAGGACCGCTATGTCGTTGAGCATCTCCTTCCTGCGGTCGCCAAACCCGGGGGCCTTGACGGCGCAACATTGGAGGGTGCCGCGGAGCTTGTTGACGACGAGGGTCGCGAGCGCCTCCCCCTCGACCTCCTCGGCGATTATGAGGATCGGCTTTCCGAGCCGGGCTATCTTCTCGAGCACCGGCAGGAGGTCCTTCATGTTGGATATCTTCTTCTCGTTGATTAGGACGAGCGGGTTGTCCAGAACGCAGGTCATCCTCTCCGCGTCGGTGACGAAATACGGGGAAAGGTAGCCGCGGTCGAACTGCATCCCCTCGACGACCTCGAGGGACGTGTCCATGCTCTTCGCCTCCTCGACGGTGATGACCCCGTCCTTGCCGACCTTTTCCATGGCCTCGGCGATTAGGTTGCCGATGGTGGAGTCGGAGTTGGCCGAAATCGTGCCGACCTGCGCGATCTCCTTTTTGTCCTTGGTGGGCTTGGACAGTTTTTTCAGCTTTGCCACGACGGCCTCGACGGACCTGTCGATGCCGCGCTTGACGTCCATCGGGTTCGCACCGGCGGCGACCATCTTTATCCCCTCGCGGAAGATGGACTGGGCCAGCACGGTCGCCGTGGTCGTGCCGTCGCCGGCGACGTCGGAGGTCTTGCTGGCGACCTCGTTGAGCATCTGGGCGCCCATGTTCTCGTAGGGGTCCTTGAGCTCTATCTCTTTTGCCACGGTCACGCCGTCCTTGGTTATAAGGGGCGCCCCGAATTTCTTGTCGAGTATCACGTTTCGGCCTTTGGGGCCGAGGGTAGCCTTTACGGCGTTTGCCATCACGTCCACGCCCTTGAGCATTTTCGCCCGCGCGGCCTCATGGAACAGAAGTTGTTTTGCTGCCATTTACGCTTTTCTCCTTAAAATTTGGTTCGAATTTTGGTTCGGTTATTTCTCTATCGTTCCCAGGACGTCGTCCTCCCTCATCAGGAGATACTCCGTGCCGTCGAGCTTTATCTCGGTGCCGGAGTACTTGCCGTACAGGATTTTGTCCCCTTTTTTCAACGAAAGGGGAATGACCTTGCCGTCTTCGCCGATTTTGCCGGGACCGGTCGCCACGACCTCCCCCTCCATCGGCCTTTCCTTGGCGGTGTCAGGGATTATAATCCCGCCCTTTTTCATTTCCTTCTCTTCCAGCGGTTTTACCAAAACTCGATCCGCCAGCGGTCTCACTTTTATTGCCATTAATTATCCTCCAAAAATAATGTTGTCCTTGCCCGGATGGCTTCGTTTCCCTCCGGATTTTCCTGACCCCTCCCGCTTTCCCGCGGGTTATTTAACCGTCGGCAATTGGCGCAACGCATTGTTTAATCGCGGTCTGGCGTTTCCGGCTCCGTAATGCCGTTCGCCGAAGGCCTTTTAGAATTAACACCTGTTTTCAGAAAAGCAAGGTGTCCGCAAGAAAAAAGCCGCCCGTCGGCCGATGCGCGGGTGAATTAGGGGACCGTATCTCTTCCTGGCCGGCCGCCAACCGGCGCGTCTCAATCGTCGGGTTTCAACCTTGGTTGTTTACGCCCTCATCTCACGACGCCCTTAAGTTTTATCCTGACTTCCGGGCGGCGGGGGTCGTTCGACCGTATCAAGACGGAGTCTTTAATCTTCCCTTTGCCAAGCGGGGTGTAAAAGAAGGTTATCTCCACCTTTTTGCCGTTTCCTATCGGCTTGCTGTTCAAGGGAACGCCGGCCTCGTTCGCGTCGGTCAGATTGGTTAAAAAAAGGTCGCCGTATCCCGCGTTTTCCACCACCACCTTGTATTGCACGGCCTCGCCCTCCTTCATTTTTCCCAGGTTGACCACCGTTGGCGTAACCTTGAGAACGGGCTTCAAGGGAGTGACGAGTACGGTCGCCGGTCGGGCGGGTTCAACGTCCGCCGAAACGGTCAGCGTGACCTCCGAACCGTCGTCCGCCGCGACCAAAACGGTCGACTCGTGGCGCCCCTCAAGTCCCGCCGGATCGAACTCCACTTTTATGGATCCGTCGCCCCCCGGCGCTATCTCGGAGCTCCCCGCGACCGCCGCCGCGCATCCGCAGGACGGTGTTAACTTGGTGATATTCAGGGATTCCTTCCCCTTGTTCCTGAACTTGAAGACATGCCTCTTTTTTCCGGAGGAGGCGGTCTTGCCGAAATCCCATTTTGTAACCGGGAAAGAAAGCCGGTCATCGGCATGGGCCGCCGAGGCAATGACCAAGAGCGCCAAAACCAAGGCCGATGAAAACCGGCGGCTTCTCCTTTGTCGTGTCATGGGTGCGAATAAATTCGCACCTACCACGGGCGGGTCCTCACAACTCCCGCCATGAAATAATCCCGCTCTTTGCCGTGATCGGGGGAATGGCGGAAATGGTTACGACCTCTCCCGTGCTCATCTGAATAAAGGCGGTCACGCCCTTTTCCGTGCCGGAATGCAAGGCGATGTTCGAGGCCATGCCCGTGGACGCCGTCGCGGTCCTTGACAAAACGACGGTCGAGCCGCCGGAAGCGTACGTGCCTATGGCCGAGACCGGACTGGCCGTTCCGGTCAGGTAGTAAACCGCGTAAGTGAAGCTACTGCCGCTTTGGGCGCACGGATTCGAATTGTTGGGTATGAACGAACTGAACAGGACGAGGCCCCCCAATACCGAAGGCTTGGTTATGGCCCTTTCGGTCGCCGCGTTGCCCGGCAACAACGAGGTAAGAGTAAAGTACCACCCGGCCTTGGCTTGGACGGCGGCGGTCAGTCCGCTGAAGGTCGTCGAGCCCGAGCCCCCGCCGGACACAGCGCCCGTCGTCGTGACGACGGTTCCGGTTACGTTCACAAGGTTGCCCGAGGAGAGAGACGGCGCCAAGACGGATGCGGCGAGGCAACTGTTGTCCCACGTCCGGTTGGAGGTGCGCCAGCACGGTTCCTTCACCCCGTAGAAGGCCTGGGATTGGACGTCGGTCTGGTCGGCGGCGCTCAACAACCTGCCGGTGCCCCAGAACAACCATATGTTGCCGGAGTAGTCGCTCGAGGCCGCCCCCGCCGCCGAAATGGGGGCGCCCGCCGGCGTGGTGTAAAGCATCCCGAATTTCCAGTTTGCCGGGTTTACGTCGTTGTTCGTCACCAAACGCCACATTCGGCTCCGCAACGCCGAACCGTTCGGGTTTGGCGTGGGATAAGTCGTCGAATAAGTTTCGCCGATGTAGAGCACGTCGGTTCCGTAAGACGTCCCGGATGCTCCCACAAGCGGCTTGTTGGGACTCAACGTTATATCAACCGCTATCGGGTCCGAAAAATAGGAGTACGCGTCGGTCGTCGAGAACCCGGTGGCCGAGCCGGCGGCCGCGCCCGAGGCGGAGCAGGAGTTGATGTTGATAACGAAAACGGACCCGGCTCGGTCGGAATTTCCGTCATAATCCGGCACGTACGAAACCTTCGGGCCGCTCCCGACGACGGCGTAAAAACAGTCGCCCACTTTGGCGACCGCCGGGTAGGACATGGTGAATCCCAGCGCGGAGGGTGTGGTATTAAATGCGCCCCAGTTCGAGGCGTTAACCTCCCACAACACCACCGGCGCGGTCGGGACCGTGATGTCAATGGCGAAATATGCTGAGCGGTAGGTCAGAGAATTGTCCGATGATTTGTTCCCTTTGTTTATTTTTCCGCCGCCCAGCCTCATGCCGCCCAGAAGCACGGTTTTCCAGTTCGGGCTGGCCGTCGTGCCGAAGTTGACGTCCGTAACCTTCATCTTGGAGTCCACGTACTCTATATGGGAGCCGCCCAGTCCGTACGTCGGGTCGGCGAGCCATTGCAGGTGCGGGAGAAGGTTGTACGGGACGTACGCCCAAATCTCGTTCCCGGAGCCGTTGCTGAAGGCGCCGCCGGAGAAACTGCCGGCGTCGAAGGCGTGGAGCATGCCGTCGTTCGCCCCGGCGAACACGACCCTCTGCCGCGTCACGTTGGAGTCGAAATACGTGGCGAAGCCGGAGTCCTTGTACAACAGGTTGTAGTCTTCCTGCGGGGCACCCACGACGGTCGGGGTGGAATGAAGGATGTCGCCTAGTTTGTACTGGTTATTCGAGTTGTCGTACGTTCTGTCTCGGTAACCCGGAACGTTTTGCCCCCTGACCCAGTTGATTAGGTTGTCGGTGTTGGAGTGGGAGGCGGCGCAGGTCGAGTACGAGTCCACGTTCATATATTTGCAAAGCGTCATGTCGTTTGCCGTCGTAAATTGCGTTGCAACCCCGCCTATGGAGGTGAAAATCGTCCGTGAATCGGGCGTTTGGGCCAGCAACTGCGGCCCGGCGTTCCAGTTGTACGCCGTGAAGGAAAGCAAGGGGGTGACGGCGGAAGGACTGGTGGTCGTGCAAACCCCGTTGGCGCCCAAGGCGAACCATTGCACGTTCGTCACGAAATTTACGGTGTCAAACGAAAACCCTATGCAATTTCCTGCGACGTCCCTCAGCGCGCCGTTCGCGTCCACGCTTAGTTGCATCAAATCTCCCAGCCAGACTAGGTCGAGGGTGTTGAAGGCGGCGATCGTGTTTGTGTTAGTGCCGGTGCCGGTCGTCACCGCCGTGCTTGTGCTGGTGCTATAACTCGAGACGGTGCTCGTGTTACGGCTCGTGACGGTGCTCGTGCCAAGGCTCGTGGCCGTGCTGGAAGTGTGGCTCGTGCTGGTCGTGGGATGATAGTCAATATTTTGGAAAACTTTGGAGCTTCCCGAGCCACCGATTTGACTGCTTGAGCAAGTGTCCCCCGCCGGACAGGTAAAGCCGCTGTCGTTCGCTCCGGTAAGCGTGCTGGTGGATGTGGTGGTGGATATTGTCAACGTGGTGCTCGTCGCGGTGGTCGTGGTCGCCGCCGTGCTGGTCGTCCTGGCGGTGCTGGTGTTAAACGAGCTACTCGTGCTGGTGGCGGTGGTCGTCCCCGTGTTTGTAAAAGTCGTCGTGGTGACGGAGGTGACCGACCCGCTGTTGATGGAGACGGTTTTTGACGGCACGAAGAACGCCTGATATATGCTCCCCGCGCCGTTGGCCGAGGTCGAGAGGACCGACACGGCGGTGGCGGATGCGGCCTGTTTAAGAAGCGAGTTGATGGCGCTCATAATTTCGGTCTCGATTTGCGAGCCGTCGGTCGCCAGAAAATAATTGTTCGGCACGGGGTTCACCACGTAGTTGGTCGGGGCTGTCGTGTACGTCTTGGCCTGCGAGGCGTACTCGCTCAACAGGTCTGGCACGTTGTTCCCGTTGGAGTCGTTAAACCCGCCGGCCTGCGCCCCGGTTTCCATCAACGGAATGTTGGGCAGGAATTGGGCGAACATCTGCACAAGGTAGGTGGCCACCGTCTGGTTGCCCGGAAGGTCCGGCCTTATGTCCGTCGTGCGCCCAAACAGGGCCGCTCCGGAAAATTGGGAGTAGGTGTTTCCGCCGGGTTGGTATATCTGACTGTCGTTCCAACCGTGGGTCGAGTCGTAATTCGTCATCACGCTGGCGTTCCACGCGCCGTTGGCGTTTCCGTCGGTCAACACAAGGATGTAGCTCTTGGCGCAGGAGGCCTTCTGTTCGGTGTTGGCGTAAAAATACGGGTCGTTCACCTCGCCCAAGTTGATCGCGGCGGCAAAGTGGGCGGCGTCAATGGGCGCGGGAGCCCCGATTGATTGCATCTGGCTGTAATATCCCAACATTGAATCGTAATACGCCTTGGCGAACACCGTCTGGGAGTTTGGGGTCAGCGCGTCAACGCTCGCGAGATAGGTCTGGCTGTAACCGGTGCCGATAATCGGCTCGGGCACCTCGTTGTTGCCGCCTCCGGCCACGTTGGATTGCGCGAGGCCCCATCTGGCGGCGGACCTCATTCTTTGAATGACCCCTGAAACGTCGCCGTCGGTGAAATTAGCCGACTCGCACGAATCTGAAGAATCCTTTTTGACCATCAGGGAGTATTTTGTCGCGTCGCTCCCGCTCGTATAACTCGCGGTGAAATATGGATTGCCGTTGTTGACGTTGTTGGATTGGTGCACCGTGATGGTTACGGTGCCCGGGTTGGCGTACGGAACGGTTCCCGTGGACGGCACGGCGCCGGACTGCGGGGTGTACGGGTTTGGGGGACCGGAGCCTATGAGCACGTTGATTCCCGGCGTGCCGCGCGTGCCGCCGGTGATGTTGTTTCTTCCGGGATACGAGGCCACGCCGCCGGATATTGACGACAACGGGTAGGTCACGCCTCCGGTGAAGACTATTTTCGCCACGTCAATCTCCTGCATCGTGGCATAATTCAGGAAATTCCCCGACCAGCCGCCGGCCGGGTCGAGATAAAAATAATTGTTGCCGGAATCATAGCTGTACATCGCCCCCGCGCCCGAGTTGCAGGTCCGGTTGTCCGAGAACATTCCGAAATACGTGGTGCCGGACGAGTAGGAGTTGTTAGGGTAGGCGTAGTTTGTGGTACTGCCGGAGACGTCGAAGAACACGAGTATGTTGGGGAGGGTCGTGATGTTTGCCAGCGGAAAATCATAGTAGTCGTCCGCCGACTGGGTGGTCGCCACCGAGGCTCTTCCGGAGGACAGAATTATAGCGGCGCAAAATAGAGCCCTCACGAACCATTTTCTCACAAGCATCTTCCACCTCCGTCAATGCACTGAAACGTGGCTCTAACAGTCGAGCTTTCCGAAACGTTTAATTTGTTGTTTGAATTGTACGCGTCGACCCGGTAGAGGATCCCAACCCCGCCGGACGTGCCCGCGCCTATGCCCTCGTAACGGGCCGCCGACTCCGTGGATGAGCCGGGCAATATGTGGCTTCCGACATACTCCACGACCAGGTTGACCGTCTCCCCCGTGGTCGGATAAGAAAGCTTGACGTTCGGGGACGTGGAGGCCAAATCGGGCGTGCTCGTGGTAAACGTGACGGTCATGCCGTTGACCTTCTGCTGGAAATAGGCCCATCCGGAGCCGGCCGTCATCGGGGCGTTGCACCCGTAAGTCGACCCCGCGCCCGTGCAAAAGGAGACGTAGGCGTTGACGGTCTGGTCCGGACTCGCGACCGTGTTGCCGTTTATCTGCGAGATTGTTCGCGATATCAGGCCGGACGTGAAGTCGGTCCCGCCGTCGGCCACATAAACGGAGTTCTGATAGGCGCGGTATTCGGCGCCCATGTGCAACCCTTGTATCGAGGTTATAATCGCGGTCAGGGACAAAATCGCAAGAATGGTCGTCGTCATCAGCGCCAGCACCAAGACCGCGCCGGTTTCGTTCGACAAGGCGGTAATAACCCGATTTTTCATCTTATGGCCTAATTAAAATAAGTGTTGCGTAGCCTTAGCGTTGTGACGACCGTATCATAGACATATTGTCTGGTAAGGTCGTGCGGTTTATCCGACCTGGTCGTCAACGCTATGGATATTGCGGTCACATCCCCGAAACCGTACCCGGTGTTGAGCGTGTTGCCGTTGGGGGGATTGGTATAAGTGTTGAAAAGGGCCGTGCCGAAACCCGGGAGCGGCACCGTGGTCTGCCCAAAAAACGGGGACTGGGTGGACGTTCCCGAGGAGGCCCAGTTGCCGTTGGAGAACAGGTAATCCACCTGAAACAGCATCACGTTCTGGAATTTGACCCTCCAATCCGATATCTGTCCGTTGGCCGGGTTTACGTTGGCGATCATAAGCGAGTTTGCGCAGGACGCGCCGACGGGCCTGAAATTCGTGTCGGGACAGGCCCCTGCCGAGGTGTTCAAATAAAAACCGACGACCTCGTTCGCGTCAAAATCCAGCGCACCGTTTTCCTGGGTGTTTCCGTTGGCGTTCAAGTCGAAATCCCTGGTGAAATAAATGCAACTCACCGCGCCGGCGGGAACGGCGTTTTGGGACAACGCCCCGGTCGCGCCCGCGCAGGAGTCCAACGATTGAAGGCCGAAAACCCCGCCGCCGGCCTCCGTCGGGTTCAAATTGACCATCCTGACGGCCCTCGTCATCTCGTCCATAACAAGGCGGGTGTTCGTGTACTGCGTGGCGACGGTTCTTTCCCCGCGAAAAAGATAGTTGTTCGCGGTGAACACCCTGGAAATTCCGATGCCGATTATGGAGGCTATCACCAAGGCGGCCGCCAACTCAATGACGGTCATTCCCCGTTCGGAGCCCAAGGCCGTGCGACCCATGAATTTAAGCCAAGATTTCCGAAGCATGTCCATGCTCAATGCATCGCCAACGAGTTGGAGACGACCGTGTACATATTAATGCGCCCTTCCTTCCAGCCGACGACCACGGTGATGAACTTCAGCCCCGGCCCGGGAACGTTGTTCCGCACCAGCCAGGCAATCTTCGGGGAGACGGTCGGCGTAAGGGGGGGGACCACGGGATTTCCGCCGAGGTCAACCGCGTGGTCGGGATTCGCAAACATTGTCGCCGGGTCCGTAGCCAGACCGCCCGCCGCGTTTGTTGCCTGCAAGTCGGAAGGGAACTGGTCGTCCGAGCCGTCCAAGGAATTGGGCAGGCCGGTGCCGAGCAGGCCGTCGGCTCCGAGACTGCCCAACAGTAGTGAGGACTGGGTTCTTAGGTTTTCCATCTTGTTTTGCGCCAAAACGCTGGCGTCCAAATTATGCCTTGAAAGCGAGTTGCCCTTCACCGTGGCTATCGAGATGGACGAGACCGCCATAAGCCCGATTGAGAAAACTACTATGGCGACAAGCGTTTCCAAGAGGGTAAACGCGTCCTCCCCGCCAGTCGGGGGCGCGAACCCGCGCGAACAAGTGGGGTCTGATGGGAATGAATTTTTTTCCAAAGGCGCCGTCTCTTCCATAAAAAGCTGATATTAACCTGTTCGGCTAACCTTCAGACCCCGCCGGTTCGGGCGCTTGCGACCGTTTGAATTCGCACTCTCCCCATCCTAAAACAACCTTCGCGTGTTTCATTAAAACAGCCCTCTCAAGTTTAAAGACTCCTGTTCCCACCCGTCAAGGTGCATAGATTGTGCCTAATGACCAGCAACATATCTACAACAAAAACATTGTAATATAAAATTTGGAATATGGCGCGTGCAATTTTATATACGACCGGTCGTTTTTTTTTT
>JACQBU010000026.1 GCA_016194375.1 Nitrospinota bacterium | reverse complement strand
TAGTCGGGAGACCTCCTCCTCGATGTTTATCGCGGCGGGGTTGACGCCGACGCCGACGTGTATCGCCGTCGGGGCGCCGATGCGGTTGCCCGCGACGTCCAGGCCGTGGTTGAGGTTGTTTATTATCTTCACGAGCCCCACCGCGTCGACGTCGTACACCGCGGTGGCGTCGGGATAGTTCCCCAGCTTGGGCGGGTCGCCCGTGACCGCCAGTATGTCCCGCAGGCCGATGGCGTGCGCGCCCAGAAGGTCGGACTGCATGCCGAGGATGTTCCTGTCCCTGCACGTGTAGTGCAAAACCGGGTCGGCGCCGGAATTTTGGCGTATGAGCGCGGCCAGCGACATCGGGCTCATTCGGGCGGAGGCCCTGGGGCCGTCCGGTATGTTGCAGGCGTCGACTCCCGCCTCCCTCAGTTTTTTGGCGGTCTCCAGCACCTTCGCAGGATCCGACCCCTTGGGGGGCAGTATCTCTACGCAGGTGACGAACTTGCCGTCCGCGATTTTTTTTGCGAACGCGGATTTCTCCGCGGTGGGGACCGGCGCGACGGCCTCCTCCGGCCTGACCTCCTTCGTCTCGATTTCGACGCGGGCCGGTGACAACGCCCGAACGGCGTGATGGACGGCGCGAATGTGGGCCGGGGTGGTTCCGCAACAGCCGCCGATGAGCCTCACCCCGGTTCGCAGAAGCCGCTTTGCGTAGGTCTCGAGGTACTCCGGGGTGGTCATGTATATCATCCTCCCCTCGTGCATTCGCGGGTATCCGGCGTTGGGCATTGCCGAAACCGGCTTCCTCGTGCCGGAAAGCAGTTTCGGCGCTATGTCCAGCATCGCCGCGGGGCCGATGGAACAATTCGCCCCTATGACGTCGACCGGAAGCGAGTCCAGAATGCGCGCGACCTTCTCGGCAGGGTCCCCCATCGCCGTCATGCCGTCCTCGTTGAAGCTCATCTGCGCGATGATAGGGATGCCGCCGCCGGCCTTCCGCGCCGCCGCGACCGCCAGCTCAAGCTCCTCGACGCTTGTGAACGTCTCCAAAATTATCGCGTCCACCCCGCCCTCGACCAGCGCCGACGCCTGCTCCTCGAAGGCGGCGGAGGCGTCCTCCTTTTTTACGGAGCCGATGGGGGCGAGGCTCACGCCGAGCGGCCCGATGGAGCCGGCGACGTAAACCCCGCCCCGCGCCTCGTACACGGCGTCCCTGGCCGCGGACAGGTTTATCTCCCTCACGGACTGCTCCAGCCCGTACCTCGAGAGCCGGAACCGGTTCGCCCCGAAGGAGTTGGTTTCTATCATGTCGGCGCCGGCGGCGATGTATTCCCTGTGGACCGCCCGCACTAGGTCCGGCCTCGTGAGGCTCAACTGTTCCCAGGAATGGGTTATGTACTCCCCTTTTGAATAAAGGTAGGTGCCCATCGCCCCGTCGGCGACGACCACGCGCTCGCTAATCGCCCCAAGAAAAGGCCTCATTGGTTATTCGACCGTCCGGCGTTTGGAGTCCTTCAATTTCGCCGTGATTTCCGCCTTCAGTCCGGAATATCCCTCCTTGCCCATCATCGCGTACGCGAAATTTTTTCCGAACTCCACCCCCGGCTGGTCGAACGGGTTTACGTCGTAAAGCCCGCCTGAAAAGGCGGTGGAAAGCTCGAGCATATAGACGAGCTGTCCCACCGTGTGGGCGCTTATCTCGGGCAGTTTTATGGTCAGGTTCGGCCTGTTATGAATCGTGAGGGCGTATTTCGTCCCCTGAAGCTCTATGTTAAGAAGCTCGTTCATGGTGGAACCGGCAAGGTACGACGTCTCCGGCCTTTTTCCGAAAACCGACGGAATCCTCAATTCCGAGTCAAATTTTTCCACCTCCAGGAAGGCGAATATCTTGTCGAACGGCCCCTCCACGTACAGCTGGACCTGCGAGTGCTGGTCAGTCGCCCCCAGCGCCTTTATCGGCGTCTGGCCGGCGTGGACCACGCTCCCGCCGCGGGTCGTCCTTTTGCCCAGGCTTTCGGCCCAGAGCTGTGCGAACCAGTCCGCCATGCCGTAAAGCCGGGACGAGTACGGCATCATGACGACCATCGGCTTTCGCTTTTTCACGTCGGCCACGTGCATGACGGCCGAAAAGAGGTACGCGGGGTTCCCCGTTATGTCGTCCGACCGGGTGCGCTCGGCCATCCGCGCCGACCCCGCGAGAAGCGCGTCGACGTCGACCCCGGCGCAGGCCAGCGGCAGGAGCCCGACGGCCGACCCCACGGAAAACCGCCCGCCCACGTTGGGCGGGACCTCGAACGAGTCCAGCTTGTGTTCGTTCACGATTTCGCGCAAAACCCCCTTGGCCGGGTCGGTGGTGACCACGACCCTCTTTTTCCACTTCCCCTTGAGCTTCTTTTCCAGCATCCCGAAGACGACCATGAACTGGCTCATCGTCTCGGCGGTCGCGCCGGACTTGGAGACGACGTTGAAGATGGTCTTTTTCGGGTCGAGCGCCGAAAGGAGCTGGCCGAAATTGTCGGGGTCTATGTTGTCGGCGACGAAAAGGCGGGGGTAGCCGTCGCGCTTGCGTTTCGTGAGGAGCGGGGCGAAATTCCGGCCCACCGCGCCGTTTATGGCCGACGCCCCTAGCGCGGAGCCGCCGATTCCCAGCACCACGAAGTTTTCGTATCGTTCGCGCACTCGGGCGGCGTATTTTTTTATCTTGGTCGTGTCGGCCTCGTGGAGCTTAAAGAAGCCTATCTCGCCCTTCTCCTTGAGCCCGGCGAGCCATTTGTGGACCTCCGCGGCCCTGGGGCGAAGGAGCTCGAGCTCGCCCTGGCTTATTCCGTGTTCGGGGCCGACCGCCTCCTCCATCACGTTGGAATAATCGATCGTTATGTCGCGTTTGTAATCCGTCATTTCGTCAACCCCCGCAAGCGGATAACACCATCTCCTTCGAAACCCCTTCCCGCACGAACGCCCGGCCTATTTTGTCGATCACGACGAACCGAAGCCTGCCGGAGAGTATTTTTTTGTCGTGCTCCATGCCCCTTAGGACCTCCGCCGCCGAGACCCCGGCCGGGGGCGAAACCGGAAGGCCGAGCCTCGAAAGCAGATTTTCGACCCTTTTTTCCGAGTTCGCGTCCAAAAGCCCGAGAATGCGCGACAGCCGCGCCGCCATGGCCATCCCCACGGCCACCGCCTCGCCGTGCTTCAGCCTCCTGAAGTTCAGCGCCGTCTCGAGCCCGTGTCCGAACGTGTGCCCGAAGTTAAGTATAGCCCTTTCCCCGGATTCTTTCTCGTCCCTTTCGACGACTCCCGCCTTCACGCGGCATGACTCAAGGACGGCCTTTCCGAGGGCCCCCTCGTCCCCGTCGAGCATCGAGTCGGCCGATTTTTCGAGCCAGGAGAAAAATCTTTCGTTTTTTATCGCCCCGTACTTTACGACCTCGGCCAGGCCGCAAAGGTACTCGCGCCTCGGCAGGGTTTTAAGAACGTCCGGGTCGCAGACGACGAGCTTGGGCTGATAAAACGCGCCCACCATGTTCTTCCCCTTGAGAAAATCCACGCCGGTCTTGCCGCCGACGGAGCTGTCCACCTGCGCGAGCAGGGTCGTGGGGAACTGGATGAGGTCGACGCCCCGCATGTAGGTGGCGGCCGCGAAGCCGGCCATGTCGCCGACGACCCCGCCGCCGAGAGCCAGCACGGCATCCGACCTGTCGAACCCGGCCCGGTAGAGGGCCGCGTATATTTTTTCGACGTTTTTAAGGTTTTTGAAGCGCTCGCCGTCCCCGAGCAGGGTCGTGACGACCCCGAATCCCCCCCTCTTAAGCGAGGCCGAGAGCGCGCCGCCGTACAATCGGTTCACGGCGGCGTTCGTCACGATGCAAACCTTGGGGGCTTTGGAGACGCGACGAAGGAGCGAACCGGCCTCCTTCAGGAGGCCGCCGCCTATGAATATGGGGTACGACCTCTCCCGAAGGTTTACCTTAAGGTGGTTACGCACTAATTAAGGAACAACCTGATAGGCACCCATGACGGTCTGATTCTCGACCGTTATCGTCACTCTTCCCGTATGGCCGGCGGTTACGTTGGTGGTCGAGGTAAGCATTATGTATTCGAATCCCTGGCTGTCTGTCACAAAGGAGGCGGTTGGCGCCGTTACGTCCCCCCCAATAAATATCGGCACGTTAACAGCGGCGCCTCCGCCATCGGTCCAAACGTGGACCCTTATGTGGATAACCCCTCCGGAGGATAGGGCTGAGATGACGGTTTGGGAAAGCTCCACATCGAACGTGTATCCCGACGGGGAAGTTTTCGAGGACGGCCCGAACGTCACCGAACTGTTCGGGTTTTTGCCGCATGCGCCCAAAAGAAGCGCGACCGCGAAAACAAGCGAAGCAAGGCTGGTTTTTTTCATCATGGCATCCTCACCTATAAGACCTTAGGAGTTATAAATATCAACAGTTCCCCGTTGTGGTCAGACGTGGCCTTGTTTTTAAACAGATACCCCAGTAGTGGGATGTTCGCGAAAAACGGAACCCTCGCCCTCGTCTCGTTTGTCGTCTCCGTGAACAAACCGCCTATGACCGTCGTGTCGCCGTCCTTGATGAGCACGACCGTCTTGGCGTGCTTGGTGAGGATCGGGGGGGGCGAGTTCGGCAACTGGTTGGCAAAGTCCGGCTCGTCCTTGTTCGCCTCTATGTCCAGCCTGATGAGGTTGTTCTCCGTGGCGTGGGGGGTGACCTTCAGGACAAGCGACGCGTTTTTGAACTGCGTTTGCGTGCCCGAGGCGGACGTGGTCTGGTAGGGTATTTGTTCTCCGCTTTCAATCACCGCCTCTATGTTGTTCATCGTGGATATTTTGGGCATAGAGATCACCCGGCCCTGGCCGTCGTTTTCGAGCGCCATCAACTGCATGTCCAAAGCCGCGGTGCCGTCAATGCTCCCGAACTTTATTCCGAGCGCGCCGGTGGGCGCGCCCGCCGGGGCGAGGCTTACGATTCCGCCGGCCAACGAAGTCGCGCTCGCCGCCGCTCCGGACGTCAGGCCGCTTAAGCCCACGGTGCCCGGGAGCCCGAGCGAGCCGGCGGGCGGGGTGTAGGAGCCGCCCCATTTGATGCCGAGCTGTAGGGCGGACGTCCTTGTAACCTCGACTATCCTGGCCTCTATGAGCACCTGCACGGTGCGCTTGTCAAGCACGCTGATGAGCTTTTCCATCTCCGCCAGCTTCTCCTTGGTGTCCCTTATTATCAGCGTGTTCGTCCTCTCGTTGACATCTATCGCGCCCCGGACGGTCTTCACGGCCTCCAGGTTGGCCTTCAACAGCTTCGAGGACTCGTAATTGACCGGAAAAACCTTGAGGTACAACGGCTCAACCTTTTCGACCGTTGACTGGCTCGCCGCCAGGTTTTCCCTTTCCTTGGCTATTTCGTCGGCGGTGGCCACCCTTATTATGTTACCCGTGCGGATCATGGCGAGCTGGTTGTTCTTTAGGATTATCTCAAGGGCCATGTCCCAAGGGACGTCGGCCAGCTTCATCGTGACCTTGCCCTGCACCTTCTCGGAGCTGATGATGTTTATGCCGCCCACCTCCGCCAATATCCTGAGGATGTTGTGCACGTCGGCCCCTTGGAAATCAAGCGAGACCTTGCGCCCCTCGTAATCGCCCGGCTGTTTTTCCTTTTTGGAAATCTCCCCCGGCTTGGGGCCCTTTTTGACCTCCTTGAATTCGGACGCGGAGGCTAGAACCGCGTCGGGACCTATGTCCAGCACCAGGTTGTCCCCCTTGACGAAGGCGTTGGACGAGGTGTACTCGGACAAGTTGACCGCCACCTTGACCTTGGGCGGAACGGCGGAGAACTGGAACACCGCCGCGTCCTTGACGGGAGACTCCTCGGCCTCGACGGGTATCGTCTTCTCGTCGGCCTTTTTTATCCTTGCGTTGGATATCTCCAGCGTTATGCGGTTCAGCTCCCGCCTTTTTATTAGCTCGAATTTCGGCTTGTCCCCCTTAAACGGTATCGTTATGCGGGTCATGCCGGACTCTTGGTGCAGGTCAATCCCGGATATCTCCGTCCCGCCGGGGACGCCCGCCGCCGACTCCGCCGTGGCGGCCGCGGACGGGCCGATGAGGGCCACGACCTTGTTCTCGGTCAATCGGTTCACCGTGGCCTCCACGGAGTCCTTGACGAATATTTCTATCCTCGAGTCGCCGGTCTTTGGGAAATAATGCGCCTCCACCTTGGTGGCGACCCCCTTCGAGAGGCTTATCGGGGCGAGGAAGGCCGACGCGTCCGCCGAGGGCGCGTCTATCACCACCCGCCTCGGGTTGTCGAGCTTGAACACCGTGTACTGCATCTTGCCGCTCGCCTCGATGGTGAGCTCGAGGGCGCCGTTTCTTTCGACGGGGGAGAGGTTCGTGATGAAGGTCCCGCCTTCGCGCACGACGCCCCTGGGTTCCGCCCGGTCGGTGGCGCACGAAAAAACCGCGGGCCACGCCGCAAGAAGGGACAACAACCAGATTTTCTTCATAATTTCCCTACTCCACTTTCTCTCTAAGTTTTAATTCGACTTCCCTTGTTTCGTACCCGCCTCGCGGATTCAGGTGCGTCTCCTCGACCACGAGCCGTTCGGCGGTAATGTTCGATATCTTCCCGCAACGCCTTCCCAGGTGCATCCCGCGCCGAACCGTGTATCCGTGTCCGTTCTGCCCCTCTATGAGGGCGTAATACTGCCCGCTGAAAACCACGCCGCTCAACTTGAAGTTGGAAAGGTCGAACGCCTCCAGAAACTCGCGCTTCCTTCCCGGCTCGCATTTTGACGCCTCGTCCGCGCCGACGCCCTCCTCCGCGAACCTTCCACTATGAGCGACGCAAACGGGTCGCGCTTGCCGACGTAGGAGTAAGGCGCGTTCTTATCCGCCGTCTTGGCCGCCTCCGTAACGGCGCGCTCCGCCTTGGCCTTCGCCTCGGCGTCCTTCCTTGACTTTATAACCCCGGGGATGCGCGCGGCGTCCGCGGGGGAAAATTTAGCCAGCCTCCATTTGCCGTCCCCCTCCTTTGCCCAGGTTTCCTTTTCGACCTTCGTGGTCGCCGGTTTTTTATCGACGATTTCCTTCCGCGTGTACGAGACGTCCGCGACGGTTCCGTTCACGGCCACCCCGTCAACGGTCGCCATGTATCCCGGGCGCTTGATGGAAAGCTCCTCCACGGCCGCGTTGTAGTCCAGCCCCGCGTCCTTGAACTGTTTGGAGACGAGCCCCGAGACGACGGCCTTGTTCCCGCCCGCCATGGCGTTCGCCAAGGAGCCGAACTCTTCCTGGGGCCCCGCGGCGGCTTGGAAGCCCCCGAGGGCGAAATATGCGCCGGCCGCCACCGCGACCGCCAAGGCGACCGCGCCTGCTATCAGGACCTTTTTCTTATTCATGGTCTACTTCTTTCCCGCCGCGGCCGTCTTGTCCACCTTGGCCTCCAAGAACCGGAAGGTCACCCCCTTGCAAATTGCCGATATCTGCGTTCCGGTAAGGGTCGGGACGGCCGGGCCGGTTTTCGTCTTCCTGGCGGTCGCCTTGGTCATGTTGACGTTGGTGAACGCCATTATCCGCGGCATTCTGGCCACCTTGTCGAAGAAATCGACTATGCCGTGAAACGTGCCGTTGACCGTGATGTCCACCGGAACCTCGGCGTAAAAATCCTTTTCGACCTCGGGAAGCGGCTTGAAGACCTGGACCTCAAGCCCCGCCTGAAGGCCCATTGCGGAAACCTGGTCCAAAAGGTCGGGTATCTCCTTCTTCTCCGGAAGCTGTTGCCGCAGGTCGGCCACTTGCGCTTCTAATTCCGCTATCTGCTTTGTCAAATCCGGAAGCTTCCTCTCCAGCGCCTCCTTTTCCTGGACGTCCTTGTGGATCGGCTCGAACTGCGCCTTGGCGGCGTCGACCAGGTCCGAGGCGGGGCTTATGACAAGAAAATATGCGAGGGCCACGATGACAAGCGGCACCCCGCCCACGACGCCCCATCTGATGTTAGAGGCGATTCCCTGGAGCCTTGAGTACGGCAAATAGGCCAGCAGTTTGTCTTTTATTGAACCCATAGCTCCTACTTTGCTCCGGCCGCGGGCTTGGGCGCCTCCGCCGGTTTTGCGGCGGCGGCCTTAGCCTCGGCTTCCTTCTTCTTGGCGATGTCATCGAGCCTCGCGAGCGTCTTCAGGCGACCGTTGAGCGTGAAGCGCTTCACGTTTTCCTTCTGCGAAACCTCGTTTTGTATAATCCCCAGCTCCACGTCCTGAAACTGGTCGGACGCCTCCATGCCCCTCATAAGGTCGGCTATCGCGTTGTTGGAAAAACTGTAGCCGGACACCACAATCCCGACGCCGGCCGCGTTGACGTCCGTCAGCCACAAGTCCGTCGGCAGAAGCGTGTTCAGCCTGTCCAAATACGGCCGAGGCCCCTGTTTTCTTTCCTCAAGCCTCCTGATGGCGTCCAATATCTCCTCGCGCCTCTTCTTTTTGGCCTCGATCTCCTCCACCTTCTGAGTGACCGACTCAAGCCTCGCGAGCTTGGCCTTCTCCGCGGCAAGGGCGTCCTCGGCCGATGATTTCGCGGCGTAAACCGCTAGGGACCACCAAACCGCCGCCGCCGACGCCGCCAAGAACGCCGCCAAAAACACGAGGAATTGGTTCTGGACGAGGCGCACGGCCTTGGGGGTCCTGACCCTGAGTAGGTTTATCCTCATCATTTGTCGCTTGCCGTCCTTAGCGCCAGGCCGAGCGGTATAGCCGCAACGGGCGCCATCGCCTCGAGGTACCGGGGGTCAAAACGCTTTTGGTCGAACACGACGCCGCTAAAGGCGTTGAACAACTCGGTGTCGATCTTGAGCTGGTCGCGAATCATCCGGTCAATCCCCTCCAGCATCGCGCCGCCGCCGGAGACGTATATCTTCGAGACCTTCAGTTCGGCCGTCTTCTCGTAGAGGTCGAACGTCTTTCGAATCTCCAGGCACAATTCCTCTACCCCCGCCATTATCAGGGGGATTATCTCCTGCCTCGAATGCCCCTCGGGCAGGTGCCCGAGCTTTATTTTTTCCGCCTCCGCAAAACCGACGGAAAGGCTTTTTTGTATCTCCTCCGATATGACGGACGAGCCCATCTGAATGTCGCGCGCAAAGGCGGTCGTCCCCCTCTCTAAAACGTTTATGTTGGTCATGGACGCGCCTATGTTGACGAGCGCCACGGCCGATTCGTAGTCCGCCCTGTCGGCCAGCCCAAAAATGTTCTCAAGCGCGAACACGGACAGGTCCACGACCCTGACGTTGACGCCGACCTCCTTGAAGACGTCCATAAACGACTTTATGACGTCCTTTTGCACCGCCACTATCATGACGTCCATCTGCTTTTCCTCGGCGGCGGCGGCGGGGGCCGCGCCGGCGGCCGGAACGCCCCCATCGGCCTTCACGATTTGGAAGTCCATGTGGACGTCCTCGATGTCGAAGGGGATGTATTGTTCCGCCTCCTCCCTTATCATCTCCGCCAGGTCGTCTTCGGACATGACGGGCACCGAAATCTTTTTGATGACCACGGACTGGCCGCAAATTCCCACTACCGCGTCCTTGTTCTTGATTTTTTCGGCCTTGAGCAGGTTTCGCAACGCCTCCGTCAGCGCCTGCGGGTTCTCCACCTCTCCGTCCACCACGGTGTCCGGAGGAAGGTGCGTCATCCCGAAGCCCAAAAGCTCGTACCCCTTGCGCGTCTTCCTCAATTGGGCGACCTTGACGGAATATCCGCCGATGTCTATGGCAACCAAAGGTTTTTGGGAAGAAAAAAACACCGGCCCCTCCTCAACCCATCTCGTCGTTAAACACGTTCTTGCGATCCTCCAAGCCAAGGCCTAGCGCGAGCAATATCTTGCGCTTTGTGTCAAGCCGGCAAAGGTGCCCTTTTTCCACCCGGTCGACGGTCTGCGCCGAAAGCCCGGTTTTTCTGGCAAGCTCCGCTTTGCTCATCATCTTGGATTCACGTATTTTTCTAACACGATTGTCAACCTTGTCGCGTCTCAAGCGCTACTCCTCCCGATAAGAAACAAACTTTTCTCACTCCAGAACTGACACGCAATACTTATACCAATCTGATATTCAAAAGTCAACAAATGGGGGTTAATTAACATCCAATAGGCATGAGTTCCTTTAATTTCATGGGGTTATTAAATTTGAAAAATTTCCTTACTCATTGATTTTAAAATATGACCGACCAAAAAAAGTTGGAAAACCACATTAAGCGTAATTCTCTCATAACGGTTTGATATTAAAAGTGTCGATTGAAAAAAACGAGGTTTTTTTTAAAAAATTTTGTCTTGGACTAGGTTTGCGCTAATTTTTTTTATGACACTAATGTTAAAAAAAATATCCTTCTTTAAACGTTGGGGGGGGGAGAGAAATTTTATGTTTCCTGTGCGGGCTCCAATTCCTTTTTATAGTCGCAGTCCTTGTTCGGACATTTTAGCGACGGCGATTCCGACTTCTTTTTGTTGGCGTACACCAAAAACGGGTGTCCGCATTTGGGACAGGGTTCCTTGACCGGTTTTTCCCAACTGACGTAGTCGCACTTCGGATAGCTCGAGCATCCGTAGAAGAAGCGCTTCCCTTTCGTCCGCCTTTCCACCAGTTCCCCGCCGCAATTTTTCGGGCATTTTATGCCCGTAGTAATCGGCTTTGTGGTCTTGCATGTTGGGTAATTCTCGCAGGCGATGAACTTGCCGAACCGTCCGGAGCGCAGGACCATGTCGGACCCGCAGGTCGGGCATTTGTCGCCGGTTTTCACCGGTTCCTGTGGCGCGGAGCCCTCGTCGTTGAGCGGTTTTGCGTTTTTGCACGCCGGGTAGGCCGAACAGGCGAGAAATTTGCCGTACCTGCCGTGCTTTATCACCATAGGCGACCCGCATTTTTCGCAGACGTGCTCCGTCTTAATCTCCTCTTTTTGGCTTACGATGTTGACGTTGGCGGCGTCAAGGGACTTTTCAAACGGCGCGTAAAACTCCTTCAAAAGCGCGACCCAGTCCTTGTCCCCCTCCTCCACCTTGTCCAGGTTGCTTTCCAGCTGGGCGGTGAACTGCACGTCCATTATGGAGGGGAAATGTTGCATGAGAAGCTCCGTTATCATCCTTCCCAGTTCTGTCGGTTTTAAGCGGCGCTCCTCCGTTTCGGCGTAGTCCCTGCTTTGAATGGTGTCCATGATGGTCGCGTAGGTGCTCGGCCTGCCTATCCCCTTCTCCTCCAGCTCCTTGATGAGGGAGGCCTCCGTGTACCGGGGGGGTGGCTGGGTGAAGTGCTGGTTCGGCCTGACCTCGTTCAACTCCAGCTTGTCGCCGGCGGAGAGCGGCGGTATGACGTTTTCCTTCTCCCCCTCCTTCTCCTCGTCCTCGCCGTACACCTTCAGGAACCCCATGAACTTCATGTTCGACCCGGTTGCGCGAATGGTGTATTTGCCGGCGGCGCTGTCCACCGTCAGGGTGGAGATGACCGCCGGGGAGGTCTGGCTCGCAACGAACCGCTTCCAAATCAGGTCGTAAAGCTTGAACTCGTCCGGCGACAGATGGCGCCTCACCGACTCCGGCGTGCGCTCCACCGACGTGGGGCGCACAGCCTCGTGCGCCTCCTGCGCCGAGGACCGGCTTTGGTACGAGTTCGGTTTTTCCGGGAGATAATCCTTTCCCAGATTTCTCTCGATGTGAGTCCTAACCTCGGCTATCGCCTCGTCCGCGACGCGGGTCGAGTCCGTCCTCATGTATGTGATGAGACCGGTCGTCTCTCCGCCCCCGACGCTCGAACTTCGCGCCGTCAATCTGGTGTAGCCTAGCCTCGAACGGCTTTTCGCCTCCCTTTGAGAGCAGGCAGGTGAATGACCAGTACTCCTTCGCCACGAACGCCTCTATCTCCTTCTCCCTCTCCACCAGTATGCGCATCGCAACGCTTTGGACGCGCCCTGCGGAAAGCCCGCTCCGCACCTTTTTCCAAAGGAGCGGGCTGAGCTTGTAGCCTACGAGCCTGTCGAGCACGCGCCTCGCCTGCTGGGCCTGCACGAGGTTGTCGTTGATTTTCATCGGGTGCTCTATCGCGGCCAGCACCGCCTTTTTGGTTATCTCGTTGAACATTATCCGGTACGTCTTCTCGGGGCTGTCCAGTAGGTCGGCTATGTGCCTGCCGATGGCCTCCCCCTCTCTGTCCGGGTCGGGGGCCAGGTATATGACGTCCGCCTTCTTCCCGGCGGCCTTGAGGTCCTTGACGACCTGCGTCTTCCCCTTGATGGTGACGAAATGCATCTTAAAGTCGTGCTCCACGTCCACCCCCAGCTTGCTCTTGGGGAGGTCGCGGACGTGGCCGACGCTCGCCTTAACGTCGAAATTGGGGCCGAGGTACTTCCTGATGGTGCCGGCCTTGGCGGGCGACTCCACTATGACGAGATACTTTCCGCTTTTTTTTGTTGACGGTTTTGCCGCCGCTTTTTGCGCCATAAGGTCGGATGTATAAAGAATTTCCAAATCGTTTGCAAGTTATATTTTTTTAAAGCGGCGTTTTTTCCGAAGAAAAAACACCTACTAATTACGTGCTTTCAAAGAATGTGTAACTATATAAATAGACCGCCAAGCCATGCCTTGTTTGACTATTATTGACGTGGGGTATATTATTTTTTTCATGGAAGAAAGCGCGTAACTAGGTTCGGATAATAGGGACAAGAAATATCCATTAGAATTTTCTAATACTGCTCTTCATCATAATACCTTGATTTGGCAGATTCCTTCCGTAGGCTCAACTATTGCTGGTGCGGCGCTTGTAGCGGCTGGAAACCTCGGAGAGCAAGACAATTGTGAAATGTTCGGAGGAATGATTTTATTTTTTGCATTTCTTCTTTTGATGTCTCTTACTATTGGTTTATGGAAATACCGGTTATTCCAGTCTGCCTGCTTGCCATTTCCTCTCCCGGTTCCTCCCTTCCAGCAACCTCCATCAGCGAGCCTTTTTCTTCAGGCAACCATGTGTATCACAACCGCCGGGTTATTTTTATTGTCTATAGATAAAATTTGTCCTTCGCTGTTTGCCGGACGTTTTTTCTGTTTGCCACTTCTGACCATTGTTATAGGTATTATAGCTACTTGTGTGATTGAACTACTCTTTCGGAAGGCAAGAGATAAGATTGACATAGAAAGGGGAAAAGAAGCCCTTATTCTTCCGGCAAACCCGTAAAAAATACAGTTATTTTGAAACGGAGAATGGTCTTTCCTATTCCTTTCTTCGTGAACTCGTGAAGTTTTGCAATGTCCCTTAAGGCGCGACGGGTGTAAGCAGGCGAATATTTCAATCGCCGAAAACCCCGGCGTGGGCCTTCGCCATTATGGCGTCCTATTAGGGTAGGTGCGAATTTATTCGCACCATTGGTGCGGCTAAAGCCGCACCTACCATTGAAAATGAGTCGCTCCCAGATTTTGAGAATGCACCACGGATTAAGACGGAAGGACGGGCCAGAGGACGTTTGAGCGGGAGGCGGAAAGGTCGCCGACCGTCCTGACAAAAGTCTCCGTCGAAATCTCGTTCACGTTCTCGCCCGACCGAAGCCTCACGGAAATGTTCCTCGCCGCCGCCTCCTTCTCCCCCAGGATTATCATGTACGGCGTCTTTGCCAGCTGGGCGTTCCTTATCTTCTTGTTTAGCCGCTCGCCCGAGACGTCTAGCTCCGCCCTCACGCCCCCGGCCTTCAACGCCGCAAGAATCTCCTTGGCGTATTCGTTTTGATTGTCGGTGACGGAAAGTATCGCCGCCTGGACCGGCGCGAGCCACGGCGGGAAGGCGCCGACAACCTGCTCCATGTAAATCCCCAAAAAACGCTCGAGCGAGCCGAGCACGGCGCGGTGCAACAGCACCGGCCTCCTCCTCGATCCGTCGGTGTGCACGTAGTCAAGCTCGAACCGCTCGGGCATTGAAAAATCCACCTGTATCGTCCCGAGTTGCCAGTTCCGTTTTATGCAGTCCTTCACGTTGAACTCTATCTTGGGCCCGTAAAAAGCCCCCTCCCCCTCCTTGACCTTGTACGCGACCCCCTTTTTTTCGAGCGCGGACTTGAGCGCGTTCGTCGAGCTTTCCCACACCTCGTCGGCGCCCATCGAGTGCTCGGGGCGGGTGGAGACGAACACCGTCACGTCCTCGAACCCGAAAATCTTGTAGACGTGGAAGACGTAGTCCACGAACGAGGATATCTCCCCCTCCACCTGCTCCGGCGCGCAATAGATGTGTCCGTCGTCCTGCGTGAACGCGCGCAGTCGGAAAAGGCCGTGAAGCACGCCGGAAAGCTCGAACCTGTGGACGTGCCCCATCTCCATCAGCCTCAGCGGCAGGTCGCGGAACGAGTGGAGCCCCTCCTTGTACACGAGTATCGAGCCGGGGCAGTTCATCGGCTTCACCGCGTACGGTTTTTCCTCGGCGGAGGTGAAGTACATGTGTTCCCTGAAATTGTCGTAGTGCCCCGACCTGTGCCAGAGGTCCACGCTTAAAATCTCCGGCGTTTTTATCTCGCGGGAGCCGCGACTGTCGTTCTCGTCCCTTATGAAACTTATGAGCGTGTTGAAAAGCGTCAGCCCCTTGGGGTGCCAGAATACGAACCCCGGCCCCTCCTCGTGAAAGGAGAAGAGGTCGAGCTTTTTCCCGACCTCGCGGTGGTCGCGTTTGCGCGCCTCCTCCATCATGGTCTTGTATTCCTTCAGCTCGTCCATGGTGGGGAAGCACAGGCCGTACACCCGTTGCAACGGCTCGTTTTTGGAGTCTCCCAGCCAGTAGGAGCCGGCGATGCGGTCCACGCTGAAAGCGCCTATCTGCCCGGTGTGCTCCACGTGCGGCCCCTTGCACAGGTCGGTGAAGCCGTTTTGCTCGTAGAGCGAAACGGTTTTTTCCCCGGCCAAAAGCCCCTCGAGCGCCTTCACCTTGAACTCCTGCGAGCCGAAATATTTCAGCGCCTCGTCCCTGCTC
Source organism: Nitrospinota bacterium (assembly GCA_016194375.1). Classification (GTDB taxonomy): domain Bacteria; phylum Nitrospinota_A; class UBA7883; order JACRGQ01; family JACRGQ01; genus JACQEX01. The sequence continues at coordinate 35,187 of JACQBU010000026.1, read as the reverse complement.
ATCTCCGACCTGACGAAGGGATGCCTCCCCTTCGCTATCCGTTGCATCCCCTTCTCTATTTTCGGGAGGTCCTCGTTCCCGATGGCGCCGCCGGGAATCTTCACGTCGTAATAAAACCCGGTTTCCGTCTCCGGCCCGAACGCGAACTGGGCGTTCGGATAAAGCTCGCGTATCGCCTGCGCCATCACGTGGGCGGCGGAGTGTCTCATGGCGTGCAAGTCCATTCTTCTTCCTTCTTTAGTCGGTTTCGGCCCTGCGAAAGAAATGTATTGTAAGGTAAACGAGCCCCATTGCCAAATATCCCGTCGCAAGGAAAATCGAGGCGGAAGGAGCCGACCACGGGGGGAAAAGCCTTCCGTCGGGAAACGGGGAATGAACGAGCCCCGTCGTCACCAGGCCTGCCGCCAGCCAGGACACCGCCGCCGCCGCGCCGATTTTGCCGTCGATTAGAAACGCGGTCATGGCCGCCCACAGCATGGCGGTAAGGACGAAGCCGTTTCCCAGGATCATGGCGGCTTTGTACGTCTCCTGAAAATCAGGCCTGAGCGCCGGGAACCCGATTCCGGCCGCGCCCATCAGAGAGTTGTATTGGATGAAAACGAGGTTGGCGAGGACCGGCACGAAACATATCGTGACGGCCGCGAGGTGCCGCTTGTCCGTCTCGGCGTACGCCTGGGAACAGACCTCCAGGCCGATGAACACCAGTATCGGCGCCATGACCGACTCCGGCAGTATCGAGACGAGGAAGCCGGTCAATCCCAGCATCGCGCCCAACCCGATGAAAAGGCCTGTCGCCAGCGTGTAGGCGGCCCTTCCCCCCATCTGCTTGTACGCCGGGTGGCCGATGTACGGCGTGTTTTGGATGACGCCGCCGCATATTCCGGCCAGGAGCGTGGCGACGCCCTCGACCAGCAGTATGTCCCGGGTGTCGTATTCGTCCCCGGCCACGGCGGCGCTTTCCGTGTTGTCGATTCCGCCGTTCTCAGCGGCAGTTTTACGCGCGCCGTGAGCGTCAGCAGTATCACGCCGAGCGACACGAACCCGGCGACGGGGTCGGCGATTATCTTTAGGAACGGAAGGTAGGCGATGAAAGCCACCGCCAGCGCGCCGAGCGAGCCGAGCAGGGCGGCGCGCGGCACGTTGCGCCTGACGGCCGCGCCGAAAAACGCCGTGACGGTCTTCACCGCGCCCATCACCACCAGCACCGCCATGCCGACCGCCCACGCCTTGTCGGCGTCCTTTGTGGCGACGTAGGCCGGGCCGACCACCCCGAGCGTCAGCCCGAAAAGCGCGATCGCGTCAATCCCCAGCGGCATCGCGCATACGTCCTGCCTCCTCTCCTTCTTCGCGAGCTGGAAGGCCATGTAGGTGTAGGCGAGGTCCCCGAGCATCACGCCCAGCGCGGTGCCGGGGACCATCCTGAAAAGGACGACGTCGGCGGGCATCCTGAAAATGCCGGTGAGTATGGAGGCCATGATGACGAGCCCCGTGAGGTTATCGAGGGTCAGTCCGAAAAAGGCGTTGACGTCCCCCGCCGCCGCCCATTTGTACTTGAACCCGGAACCGTTCATCGGCCTGCAAGCTTAATTTAGCCTGGCGAAAACTCCAGGAAAGGCCTTATCTCGGCCAACCCCTTCCCTTCCCGCTCCACCTTCGGGTCGTCCTCGGTGAAGTCAATTATCGTGGAGGGTTCGTTCTCAAGCGGCCCGCCGTCAATTATCACCGCGACGGCGGAGGTGAATTCGGGGGGCAGGTCCCCTATCGCGCACACCGGCTGTTCGCCGGAGACGTTCACGGAGGTGGTGATGATGGGGGAGCCGAAGACCTTCGCAAGCTCGAGCGTTATGAAATGGTTCGGGATGCGGATGCCGACCGTGTGCTCGGAGGACGTCATTTTTTTGGGGATGCCGCTCCCGCCGGGCAGAATGAAAGTGTACGGGCCCGGCAGAAACCTCTTCATCACCCTGTGCGCGGCGTTTGAGATGCTGGCGTAGTGGGCCGCCTCGCTGATGTTGTTGCATATGAAGCTGAACGGCTTGTTGCTCGGCCTGTTTTTCAGCCTGTTGAGCTTTTCGAGCGCCTTGCCGTTCTTCATGTCGCACCCGATGCCGTACACCGTGTCGGTCGGATAGATGACAAGCTCGCCGTCGTGCAACGCCTTGACCGTCGCGTCAAGCATCCTTTTGGACAAACCGCCGTGAAAAACCAACGCGCTCATATCTGCCTCCGAAAACAGTGTGGATTAAACCCCTTCTGAAACCGACCCCATTCTATATTCGACGGCCTCCCCGCGCCATAAAAATCCTCGACCCCGCGCCGCTTTTATTTGCCTGCGGGGGCGGCGAGTGGTATTTTCTTGAAATATGAAGTACCCGAGGCTCACCGTCGCGATACCGCGCGGAAGAAACTTAAAGCCGTCCGTCGAGCTCTTCCGACGCGCGGGGATGGATTTTGGCGAGGCGCTGGGGGACAACCGCAAACTTATTTTCGAGGACAAGTCCTCCGATTGCAGGGCCATCATAGTGCGCGACACGGACATCCCCGTCTACGTGGAGAACGGCGCGGCGGACGTCGGGGTCTCCGGCAAGGACCAGCTTGAGGAGCAGGACAAGCCGATTTACGAGATGCTCGACCTCGGCTTCGGCGCGTGCCGCCTGGTAATAGCCGAGCCGGCGCGGTTGAAGGAGCACGACGACCCCTCGCTGTGGACAAACCTGCGGGTCGCCACGAAGTTCACGAACCTCGCCACGCGGTGGTTTCGCGACAAGGGGATACACGTGGAGGTGATAAAGCTTCACGGCTCCATAGAGATAGCACCGCTCGTCGGCCTGTGCGAGAGGATTGTGGACCTCGTCTCGACCGGAGGCACGCTCAAGGCCAACGGGCTCGTGGAGGTGGAGACGATAATGAACGTCACGGCGCGGCTCGTGGTCAACCGCGGCTCGCTAAAAACCAGGACCGACGACATTAACCGCCTCGTGCGGACGCTCGAAAAAAGCCTTTTGGAAAACCCGATAAGGGACTAGGCGCATGGAGAAAAACGCGCGCGACCGGCTTCTTTCCATGCTGGCCCGAAAGTCGTTCATGTATTCCGACGCCCCGGTGTTCAGGCTCGCCTCGGGAAAAACGTCGTCCTATTACGTCAACTGCAAAAAAACCGCGTACGACGCGGAGGGCGTAAACCTGATAGGATCCGTCGTCTTCGAGGCGGTCAGCAAACACTCCCCCGCGGGGGTGGGCGGCCTCACGCTCGGCGCCGACCCGATCGCCGTAGCCGTGGCCGGCGAAAGCTACAGGCGGGGGTCGCCGATAAGGGCGTTCGTCATACGAAAGCAGGCCAAGGGGCACGGCACAAAAAGCCCGGTCGAGGGGGATTTGAAGGCGGGGGAGCGCGTGGTGATTTTGGAGGACGTGATAACCACCGGCGAATCCGCGCTTGCCGCGATAAACGGGGCGCGCGAATTCGGACTCGAGGTCGTGGCCGTCGTCGCGCTCGTTGACAGGCAGGAGGGGGGGCGCGAGAGGCTCGAGGCCGAGCGGCTTCCGGTGGAGGCCGTTTTCACCAAGGACGAGCTGTTGGAACGCTACCGAAAGATGATGAACTAGGGCCACCGGACGGTCAACCATGTCTGGCGAGGCGATGTTTGAGATGCTGGCCCGAGCCCTGGAACGGTGCGGGGTCGCCGTCGAATTGCGAGACCTGGCCGACGACGACATAAACGTCAAAAGCGGCCTGTGCGAAATAGGCGGCCGCAAAACCCTGATAATCGACGAAAGGCTGGGCGAAGGCGGGCGCGCCGCCGCCGCGCTGGACGCGCTAAGGTCGCAAGACACGGAGGGGATATTCGTCCCGCCGGCCGTGAGGAAATTGTTGAATGACGAGTAGCCGGTTTGGCGCCGGGCCGACGTCCGGGGGTGTTCTCGGGTTGTTGCTCGCGCCGCTGTCCCATATTTACGGGGCTGTCGTCAGGCTGAGGCTCCTTCTTTTCCGCGCCGGCTTCCCGAAGCCCCGAAAGGTGGCCGGAGTCAGGGTCATAAGCGTGGGCAACCTGACGGCCGGCGGAACCGGGAAAACGCCCGTCACGATCATGCTCGCCAAAATGGCGGGGCACCGCGCGGCGGTCGTCAGCAGGGGGTACCGAAGAAAATCGCGCGACCGGGTGCAACTCGTGTCAAACGGGCCGAGGATATTTGAGGACTACCCTAAGGCGGCGGACGAGGCGCTGGTGTGCGCGCTCGCCCTGAAGAACGTTCCCGTGATATGCGCCCCCAAGAGGACGGACGGCATAAGCGCCGCCGTGACGCTTTTCGAGGCGAGGACCGTCATACTGGACGACGCCTTCTCGCACCTCTCGGCGTACAGGGACCTCGACGTCGTTCTGATTGACGCGACCGACCCGTTCGGAGGCGGACGAATGCTTCCGGCCGGGATGTTGCGGGAGCCGCCGTCGTCGCTGACAAGGGCCGACGCCGTCCTCATCACCCGCGCCAACCTCGTCCCCCCCGGGGAGCTGGACTCGTTGAGGAAAAAAATCGCCTCACTCGCCGGAGAAGGAACCCGGATTTTCACCTGCGACATAGAACCTGCCTCCCTTGTCGGCCCGGACGGCGCCGAAACCCCGTTGAAACGACTGGCGGGGGCGGACGTGCGTCTTGTGAGCGGCATAGGCTCGCCGGAACAGTTTGCCGCGACTCTAAAAGGACTGGGCGCGAACGTGGCGGGACATTCGACGTTCCCGGACCACCATCCGTACTCGGAAAAGGACATGCGGGGCGTCCTCGACTCCCTACGGGAAGGCGAACTGCTCCTGACGACGGCGAAGGATTTTGTCAGAATCCCCGGTCCGTTTCGGGGCCGTTTTTACGTGCTGACCGTGGAGGCCGGCGTCCGCGAGCCGGATTTTGCGTCCTACGTCGCGGGGCAAAACGCTTGAAACGGCGGCGCGGGGCGGAGACAAAAAGCGCGTTGAGTATAGTAGAATAAGCGCTTGATGATGAACGCAATATCGGCCCGGAAAACGTCATGGTAACCGTCCTTGTCGCCGACGACGAGAAAAGCATGGTTGAAATGCTCGATATAATGCTCACGGGGGAGGGGTATAGGGTTATAACGGCCGCCAACACCGACGAGGCGGTCAGGATACTCGAGAGGGAGGAGCCGAACCTCGTCATATCGGACATGAAGATTCCCAAGGACGGCGGCACAGCCGTGTTGAGCGCGTCCATGAAGGGGGATCGGTTTCGACCCGTGATAATGATAACGGCGTACGCCTCGGCCGAAAGCGCCGTGGAGGCGATGAAGCTCGGTGCGTGCGACTACATCACCAAGCCGTTCAACGTCGAGGAACTGAAGCTCGTGGTGAAGAACGCCCTCGAGAAACGCGGATTGATTCTCGAGAACATGAGCCTGAAAACGGAGCTTCGCCAGAAGTCGGGCGTGAGGGAGATGATAGGCGGCTCGAAAGCGCTGGACACGGTTAGAAACCTCGTCGTCCGAGTGGCGGACACCCCGAGCACGGTGCTGATAACGGGGGAGAGCGGCACGGGAAAAGAGCTCGTGGCAAGGGCCCTCCACGCCAACAGCCCGCGGTGCAACCGTCCGTTCCTCTCCATAAACTGCGGCGCGATGCCCGAGCAACTACTTGAGAGCGAGCTGTTCGGGTACAAGAAGGGCGCCTTCACCGGAGCCGCCGCCGACAAGGTCGGGCTTCTCGAGGCCGCCGACGGCGGGAGCTTTTTTTTCGACGAAATAGGCGAGATGCCGCCGTCGTTGCAGGTGAAGCTGGTGAGGGTCCTCCAAGAAAGGGAGATACGCCGCGTGGGAGACACGAAAAACCTGAGTCTGGACGTCCGGTTCATCGCGGCGACCAACAAAAACCTTGCGGAGAGGGTGAAAAGCGGCCATTTCCGCGAGGACCTGTTCTACCGCCTGAACGTCGTGGTCATACACCTGCCCCCGTTGCGCGAGCGCATGGAGGACGTGCCGGCGCTTGCAAACCATTTTCTCGCGAAGCTGGCCGCGCAAAACGGGCGCGACATACTCGGTTTTTCGGTCGATGCGCTCAGGCTCCTCGAGGGCTACCGCTGGCCGGGAAACATTCGGGAGCTGGAACACGCGATAGAACGCGCCGTGGTCATGGAGACCGACAAGTGGATAAATCCGGAAAACCTGCCGGACGAGCTGAGGACGCGGGCCGAAAAAATGCACGAGGCCGCGCGCCTGCCGTCGGGTGTCGTCGACATGGAAAAACACGTGGAGGGGATTGAACGCGAGATGCTCTTCAACGCGATGAAAAACGCCAACGGTTCCAAGAGGGACGCCGCGCGCCTCCTCAACATGAGCCTCCGTTCGATTCGATACAAGCTGGACAAGTATGGCATCAAGTAAACGGGTTTTCGTTTCGGCGCTGTTGGCCGCCGTTTTTTTTGCGGGGACGGCCGGCGCCTCCAACAAGGGCGTCACCATAGGGTGCGTCCTTCCGCTTTCCGGCGACCAGGCGGAGGCCGGCGCGCAGGCGCTAAAGGGGATACAGCTCGCCTTTTCGGCGAAAAGCCGGTTCGTCGACAAGGCTGGGCTTAAGCTCGTGCTCAAGGACTCCGGCGGCGGCGGCGACTCGATGGCGGAGGCCATGAGGGAGCTCTCGGCCGACGAGACGGTTCTGGCCGTGGTCGGAATGTTCACCCAGGCCAACGTCGGGCGGGCCCTAGCCGCGTCGGCGGACGGCCTCGCGATAATCGCGCCGTCCGCCGGGGCGAAACAAACGGTCGGGCAAAACGGAAAACGCCGAATCCACTGGATCGAGGCGACCGACTCCGGCCAGGCCGGGCTTCTGGCCGAGACCGCGATTAAAAACCTTGGGCTGAGCAGGTTTGCGGTGTTGCGTCCTGACGACCAGTACGGCGCCGAAATGGCCCGCCTCTTCGCCGAGGCGGTGAAAAAAAACGGCGGAACCGTGGGGGTCGTGGAGAAGTTCGAGGCCGCGCAGACCGACTTCAGGGCGCAGATGACCGCCTTGGGGGGCATGGACGACCAGCATTTGAGGGGCGCCATCTTCACATACGCGAAGGAGCATCCCGAAAAATCCGTGGACGACCTCAACGACGCCCTGCGCCTGACGTACGGAAAGGGGCGTTCCTACCCCCGGATAACCAAGACGAAGGGGATGCCGCTGACAAAAAACAACTTTTCGTTCGAGATGAAGGTGGGGTACGACGCGCTTTTTCTTCCGGCGGGTTACGAGCAGGCCGGACTAATACTGCCCGCGCTCTCCTTCTACAACATAGCGGACTTGGTCGTGCTGGGCACGGACAGGATGCTCTCGCCGGAGCTGGTGACCATAGGGGGAAAGTACGCGGAGAACGTCCTGTTCACCGGGGAGTTCTACCCGACCATGTCCGGGGAGGCGGCCAGGACGTTCGTGGACGACTTTAGGAACGCCGTGGGGGACCCCCCCGACGCGGCCGCCGCCCGCTATTACGACGCCATGATGATTACGCTGACCGTCGCGGAGGGGGGCGGCGCGGGCGAAAGAAAAAAGATGCTCGACGCCCTCGACAATCTGGCCACCTACGTCGGGGTGACCGGAACGGTCACCAGGGGGCCTGACGGGAACCTGGAAAAAAGCTCGCTCCTTTTTACCGTGGAGGGGGGAAAAATAACCGAGTACGAACCGCCCCCGCCCGCCCCGAGTCAACAATGACGTCGAAACTGAGAATGGACGAAAATACCGGGGCGCCGACGGAGGGGGACGACGCCGAAAACTCGCTTCGGCCGACGAGGCTGGACGAATACGTGGGCCAGGAAAAAATCAAGGAGAACATCCGCATATCCATCGAGGCCGCCAAGCAAAGGGGGGAGGCGATGGACCACATCCTCTTCTACGGCCCGCCGGGGCTGGGAAAGACGACGCTGGCCCGCATAATGGCACACGAGCTGGGCGCTCAGTTCCGCGGGACGTCCGGCCCGGTCATAGAAAGGGCCGGGGACCTCGCGGCGATCCTCACGAACCTGTCCGAAAGGGAGATTCTTTTCATAGACGAAATACACAGGCTCAACCCGGCCGTCGAGGAGATACTCTACCCGGCCATGGAGGACGGCAACATAGACATAATGATAGGCCAGGGGCCGTCCGCGCGCTCCATCAAGCTCGGCGTCCCGCCTTTCACGCTGGTCGGGGCCACGACGCGCGCCGGGCTTTTGACCTCGCCGTTGCGCGACAGGTTCGGGATAATCCACCGCCTGGAGTTCTACGACGAGCGCGAGCTTTCGACGATAGTAAGGAGGTCCGCCAGGATACTCGGCGTGGCCCTGGACGACTCCGGCGCGGACGAGATAGCAAGGCGTTCGCGCGGGACCCCGCGCATAGCAAACAGGCTTTTGCGGCGCGTGAGGGATTTCGCGCAGGTGAAGGGGGACGGCGCAATAACCTCCGCGGTCGCCGACGCCGCCCTGAGGATGATGGAGGTGGACGAAAAGGGGTTCGACAGGATGGACCGCCAGCTTCTGCTGACCATCATCAACAGGTTCGGAGGGGGCCCCGTGGGGATTGACGCCCTTGCCGCCGCGGTGAACGAGGAGAGGGACACCATCGAGGACGTCCTGGAGCCGTTCCTGCTTCAGAACGGCTTTTTGCAGAGGACCCCGCGCGGAAGGGTCGTATCCGCCGAGACTTACCGGCACCTCAAGCTGACGCCGCCCCCCGGCCAGGAATCCCTTTTATAAATTAACCGCCCGGCCGCCGGGGGCGCGGTTCGTTCCATCATCAGCGTCCGTCGGCGGTTCTTTTTTTTCGGACGAGCGGGATACGTCAGCGCGCCCCTTTCCTAAGGTCGTCCTCAAGGCGCGAGAGATTGCGGCGAGACTTATAAAACCCCGGGTCGCAGGCGAGCGCTGCGCGGTATTCCCTCTCCGCGTCGGCAAACCTTCCCGCAAGATGATAGGCGTGGCCGAGATTATTGTGCGGCCGGGCCTTGGCCGGGGATTTCGCCGCGGCGTCCTCCCAAAGGGCAATCTCGGTTGCGTAGGCGGCGTTGCGGTGAACGGTGAAGGCAAACAGGAGGAAGAGCAACAGCCCGAACGCGACACGGGCTCGGCCTGATTTGACGACCGCCGGATTTGTGGCCGTCAACGGCCCAAAGACGGCCAGTATCAACCCGAAAAGAGGGACGTACAGGTGGTGTTCGCTCGCCACGTCCAGCCGCGGGATGACGGAGTTCGTCGGCACGAGGTGCAGGAAAAACCAACCTATCCCGAAACTGACGAGCGGAGCCCGTTTGCGAACAACCCATGCGAACGTCAGCGCCGCCGCAAACGAGGCGGCCAGCAAAATGACCGGCGGCGAGAACGAATCCGCAACCCGCAAATCCGGGTCTATGTTCAATCCTCCCACGGCGACAACGCGGGAGAGAAGATATCCGATGCCCAGCAGGTTCGTGGCCGCCGCGGACGCCGCGCCCCTGATGTTCATCGAGTAGGCCAGCAGAAACCGGTATCGCGGGCTGGCCGCCATGACAAGCGCGCCAAGCAAGAGCAGAAGGCAGAAGGGGGCCAGCCGTTTTGCCGCGTCCGACCACGGGCCGGGTTCCTTCCGAAGCCGTTCGTACAAAAACAGCGCCGCGGGAAGGGTGGCCGCGGTCTCGCGCGCGGCCAAGGCGCAGGCGAACATAAAAAGGGAAAATAAGCTAAACGGGGCGGCGCGTTCGCGGCCCGCGCCGTCCAGGTAGGCCAGAAAGGACGCGAAATAAAAAAAGGCCATGAGAGATTCCGACCTGCCCGCGACATACGAGACCGATTCGGTTTGCACCGGGTGGAGGGCAAACAACCTGGCGACGACAAACGCGCACGTCCCGGCCCCCTTTTCGTCCCACGTCGACAGGCTCTCGACAAGTTTTTTAGCCACGAAAAACGCCAGAAGGGCGTTTGCGGCGTGCAAGAGGACGTTTACCAAGATGAACCCGAAGGGTCGCGGCGAGGCCGCCCAGTTCATCGCGTAACTAAGGTTAAGAAGCGGACGCGCGCCGTGCGAAGCCGTGGTCAGAAAGCGCCCGAGCGTGTGGACGTCGTCCCGGTTGACGATTATGTTCCAGTCGTCGAACTGAAAGGAGCCTCCCAGCGCGTTCGCATAGGCCGCCAACGCCGCCAGCGGAGGCCAGACCCAAAGCGGCGTTTCGGAGGCCTTCATCGCCTCAAAAGTCCAGAGGGGCGCCAAGCGCGCGAAGGGCGGAGTCCAGAATCCGGGCTGAGGTCCACCACCGCTCCCTGGCGTTGAGCATGACCAGCCAGACCTCCAGCCCGTCGCGCCGCACGAGCGCCACCAGACATTTCCCGGCCGCGGGAGTGGTGCCGGTTTTGACCCCTTCGGCCCCCGGATAGCGGCCTATAAGCTCGTTTTTGTTCTGAAAAGAAAATTTGCGTTTTCCGTCCACGGTCGAAAAGCTTCCCGTCCGCATGGAGACTATGGAGGCGAAGAAAGGGTTCTTCATCGCGGCGCGGGCGACGGCAAGGACGTCGTTCGCGCTGGAATAATGGTTCCGGGCGTCGTGGCCGCACGGGTTTTGGAAGCGGGTGTGGCGCAGACCCATCCTGCGGGCCTCGTCGTTCATCATGGCGACGAACGCCTCCGGGGTTTCGGCGGCGCTTTCGGCAAGCGCCATGCACGCGTCGTTGGCGCTCTCCATCAGCGCGGCGGCCGCCAGCAGTCCGGCGCGCACCCTGTCCCCGGCCGAGAGTCCGGTCTTCGCGCCGGATTCCGAGGCGGCGCGTGCGCTGACGGCGACGATTGTTTCCGGCGGGGTGCGCCGCAACGCAAGCATGACCGTCATTATCTTAGTAAGGCTGGCCGACGGGAGGGGGGAGTCCGCGTTGTGCGCCCAAAGGATTTTGTCCGAGGAGGCCACCAGCCACGCGTCGGCGTCGACGTTCGGTACGGGCGGGGCCGAAACGGGCGCGGTCGAGAGCATCGCAACCGACAATACGAGAGACTTCCAGCGATGTCGCATCCGTCGCGTCAGCCAGGAATCAGCGTCCGAAAATCCCCCCGAGACCCTTGAGCTTGTCCAACCCCTTTTTAACCGTATCCACGGCCTCGGTTCCCGCGTCCTTTTTTTCCTCCTTTGCCTTTGCCTCATGCGCGGAGGGGGCCTGGCCGCCGTTGCAGTAGGTCTGGGCGGCGGCGGAGTAGGCCCTGCCGCCGAGCGTCGAGAGCATCTCGTCAAACTCCTCCGGGGTCAGTTTTTTGTATCCCTTCGGCAGTTCGAAAAGTTTGGGGTCCTGCCTCCCGGCCTTTGCCTCGACGTATCTGCGGGAAACGCCGCCGCCGGCGCGCCCCCCGGCGGTTGACAAGCTCATGACAATCCCGTCGGTTGACACGATCATGGGGCCTTTGAATTCCCTCCCCCCGCCGTTCCCCTCCGCCTCGCCGTGGATTTGGGCCGCCCCGCCCTCGCCCATTTGCATGGTCTTCTTAAACCGCAAGTCATATTTTGAAAGGTCCGCGTACCCTTCCCACGTTTTTGAGTCCCCCGGCTTGCGCTCGGCGAAGGCGCACATGTTCGGCACGAATTCGACGAGGGAGTTTTTATCGCGCTGGATTATTGCGTTTCGGCCGTATCCGTCCCCCTCGTCGAGCACGAGCCTTACCGCGCCCGCGGAAGAGTGGATTACGAGGCCGCCGTCGGTCTTGGCCGAATAGTCGGCGGTCTCGGCGAATTTCTCCATTTTGGAGTCGGTGAACATCTTAAGATTTCCGCCCTCCCCGCGCTCCGGCGGACTTTTGAACTGCATCGCGCCGCCTCCGAACGACATCGCGCCGGACTTGCCGTATCCGGCCGGGATTTCAAAAAGCGAGTCGTCCTGTTTCCCGACCTTCAAATTCTTTAGCTCGGAAACCATCTTCACTTTTTTCCCCTTTTCCTCCGCGCTGACCTCCATCCTAATCGGGGCGCCGTCTTTGGTGACCCAGACGAAACCCTCCGCGGAATGTCCCTTTTCGTTGGATTCAAACCTGTATTTGGTCGTCGCAAAGCCGTTTATCGTCTCGCTTCCGGCCTCCTTCATGGAAACGTTCGCGCGTTCGGTCGGGGGGAGCCGGTTTTCGTCGATGGCGACTTCCATGTAGGATTTCGCCTGCGGGGTCAACAGCCACGTCACCTTTTTGTCGCGGCGGGTAATGGAGACGGAACCCATCATTTCCACGCGCTCTTTGTCCCGCGCATGGTAGACCTTGCTCGTCATCGTCATGCCTTCTGTCGTCATGACCACGTCGGCGGAATATTCGGCTTGAGAGAAGGAACCATGCCCGTTTTGGCCGGCGCGCGCGGGGATTGCCAAACACAGAGCGCAAAGAAGCAGGGAAAGAAAGGTTAGGCCCGGGCGTCCGACCGGCGTTTGAAATGCCGCCAAGCCCGCGTTCCCCCCACGATGCGCCCCCGGCGACTTTTCCATGGAGATAATGATAGGTTTCGCCATGAAAAATGTCAATTCATTCCCCCCGCTTTTGCCACGCAAATCAGACGAAGCGGGAGACGTCGGCCTCGAAGTGATACCCCGTGTGCCCCATTCCCCTGACCTCCACCTTCCTGTTGGCGCGGTCGGGCGCGGCGCTTTCCGCAGGCACGATGAGTTCGTCGAACCCGGACCAAAGGCATATCAGCTCCACGTCCTTGTCCAGCTCGTCCAGCAACCGTTTGGTGTTCTCTATCTCCGGGGTGTAGGGGAAAAGTTTGCGGGCGTTGACCGTTATCGCCAGATCCGCCATGAGCGTCCCCTCGAACGGCACCCCCATGGTGATAATCTTGCTGACCATCCCCTTTGGGAGCTTGGTGGCGGCCCATAGAGCGACGATTCCCCCCATGCTGTGTCCTATCAAAATTATTCCGTTTTCGCCGTGCGGCTCCACCCTCTTGGCCAAACCGGAGCTCCATTCCTCGATGGAGCCGGCGATGGAGTGGTAGGAGTACCTAAAGACGTTCCTGAACCCCCTGCGGTGCAGGCGCGACTCCAGGATGAGCCAGTGGGTCGGCACCGAAAGGTAGCCGTGCAAAATTACTATCAGCGGCCCTCCGTCTTTTTTAAGGGAGACGGGGGCGCCCCTCCCGCCGAACAGCCGGTCGATCGGCGAAACAAACGTGGACATGAACAGGTAGATGATCATCCAGAAATATTCCTTGCACAACCAATATATCTGCGTCCCCGCGCCGGCCTTCCTTCTGGGGTCGCACCGCGAAACCCACATGGAAAGCGAATACGTGACGACCAGAAATCCGAGCGGGATGAAAAGCAGGATTTCAACCACCGAGGCCATCATGGGCCTATTCCCCCGCCGCGCCGGCGCGGGGTTCCTTTGGCGGCCATTTCCCCAGCCTTTGCAGAATCTGGCATCCGTATTCCTCGCACAGGTAGAAGTTGTGCATGAACTCCTCCCTGCTTACGACCTTCGCCTCGATTCCGGAGGCCGCCCCCTTGGCGGTAAGGTACTCCAACCGCACTTTTTCGCCGGGTGTTTCCCGCGCCCAATAGCAGTTTTCCGCGCCGCCGACCACCTCCACCTTTTCGTGGTAATGGCCGTCTATCCTGCCGTTCACCAAAGACGCCGTCGGCTCCCCGGATTCGGCCGTCCTTTTCTTTCCGGTGTGCCTGTAGAACGAATGTCCGCTCCCGCCCTTGCCGACCGCCTCCCCCCCGTTTGCAGGCTTGGGGAGCCCGGCCGAGACGCCCTGGAAATCCTTCTCGCCGGGCCGGCGCGCCGCGCCGGCCGCCGCCGCCGCATTTGCCGGAATCGGTTCGGAGGCCGGTTTCGCCGGGGCCGGCGGAACCCCCTTGGATACGGGAAGCGCGAACGGGCTATCCTCCGCCCCTTCGACCGCAAAGGTCGTGACCGTCATCGGGTTTTCAGAAAGCACGTTCTGCATTTTCCGCGCGAACTCCTCCCGCGTGAACGGCTTTACTATCGAGTCCGTGGCTCCACTCCTTACGGCCTCCGCCATCTCGCCGACTCCGGCGGGGACGCCCACGACAAGAAACCTCGGGTTCCCGGAAAATTGCGATTTTAACGTCCTCACCAAAGTCGAAAGCCGTCCGGCCGGGGAATCAACGTCAATTATGAAAAGGTCGACGCTCGTCTTGGGGCGCGCGCTCTTTCCAAGCAGGCCGCCCAGACCCGAACTCTTGTCCACCGAGGCCGCGACCGCCTTGTCAAAATCCTCCTGGGCGTCGACGTCCACGACGTCCGCGTGGCCGAGCTGGCGGCACAAGATGTCCATGATTTGCCTGCTCTTCTTGTCCTTCTCGAACAGTATGATTTTCTTGGTGCTGATAACCGTTCTCCCTGCCGCCTCAGCGGCCGACGATAATCGTGCCGATGGCCGAAAGGACCGCTTCCCTGTCCTGGGGCGACTGACGATGCGACAGCGTCAGTCTTAACCGTGCCCCCCCCTCCGGCACCGCGGGGGGCCTGACCGCCTGGATGAATATGCCCTTTTCCCAAAACGCGTTCGCCGCCGCCAGGGCTTCAGCCGCGCCTCCGATGACGAGCGGTATTATATAACTTTCTGACGACGCGGCAAAACCAAGCCTCTTCAAGCCGTCGCCAAACGCCCGTACGGAATCCAGAAACTCCCTTCTCCTTTCGCCGCAGTCGGCAAGTATCTCCACCGCCTTCAGGTTCCCCTCGGCCGCCGCGGGGGGCATGGCCGTCGAGAAAATGAAGCTTCTCGCCTTGTTCACGAGGTAGTCCACGACGCTTTTTTTTCCGACCGCGAAGGCCCCCGTTCCTCCGGCCGCTTTTCCAAGGGTGCCGACGGTCAGGTCTATCCTCCCCTCGACGCCGCATAGGGAGGCGCTCCCGCGCCCGTTTTCCCCCAGCACCCCGAAGGCGTGCGCGTCGTCCACGTAAACCCGCGCCCCGTGTTTTTCCGCCAGACCGCAAATGACGTCCAGCGGCGCCGCGTCCCCGTCCATGCTGAAAAGCCCGTCGGTTATTATCCAACGGTTCCGGGCGGACGAGGTTTTGACGAGCAGTTTCTCAAGCGCCGCGGTGTCCGCGTGCGGGTACCGGAAAAAATCGGCCTGGGACAACCGGCACCCGTCCGTGAGCGACGCGTGGTTCAGCCTGTCGGCCAGTATCGCGTCCCCCCGGCCCGCAACGGCGGGTATTATGCCGGTGTTGGCGCAGTAGCCGGAGCCGAACGAGACCGCCGCCTCGGCCCTCAGGTATCGTGCGATCGCCGCCTCCAGTTCTGCGTGGGGCGGCCTCGTTCCGGAAATGAGGCGCGAGCCGCCGGAGCCGAAGCCGTATTTGGCGACCCCCTCCATGACGGCGGCGGCTATCCGCTCGTCGTGGGAAAGCCCGAGGTAGTCGTTGGAGCAGAACAGGAGGTATTTGGCGCCTCCGAACGTCACGGTCCTGCCGTCGCACGCCTCGAAAACCCTCGGCCGGCGCGTCAGCGACCTCCGTTCGAGTTCCTCGAGGGCGGACGAGAAAAAATCGTCGGTCAAATTTCGTGCTTGGCTTCGCCGCCGGCGAGTACGGACGCTGTAGCGACCGCGCCCGGTCCTACCGCCGTCGGGCTCGGACAAGGCTCCAGTTCCAAGTCCCGAATCATTTGCAGGTCCGCCGCCGGGTCGCGCCCCTTGGTGGTGAGGTAGTTGCCGACCATCGTGGAGTTGGCCCCCGCGAAAAACATGAACGACTGAAGGTCGCGAAGGTTCGCCTCACGGCCTCCGGCCACCTTTATGTCCTTGTCCGGCAGGTAGAGCCGGTAAACGGCGATTATTTTAAGTATCTCGAGCGGACGCAATGGGGGGGCGTTTTGGAGCCTCGTCCCGCCCACGGGGTTTAGGAAATTAAGCGGTATCGAATCAACGCCGAGGCTCCGTAGCTCCTCGGCGAGCTCCATCCTTTGCTCCGGCGTCTCCCCCATTCCGAATATTCCGCCCGAGCAAACCCTCAGGCCGGCTTCCCGCGCGGCCCTTATGGCCGCCACGTTCTCGTCGTAATCCCGCGTGGTGCAGACGCTGGGGTAAAAACTGCGCGCGGTCTCTAGGTTGTGGTGGAACTCGTCAAGCCCGGCTTTTTTAAGCGCCCGCCCCTGCTCCTCCGTTATGACCCCGAGCGACGCGCAACGGTGAATCGGTGCGTTTTTTCCGACCTCCCTCAGGCGGTCGAGTATCTCGTCAAACTCCCCCTCGCGCGTCTGCGGGCCCCTGCCGCTCGTGACCAGCCCGAACTTGTGGGCCTTGTTGGCCAGCGAATTCCTGGCCGAGGCGATGATGGTCTCGGAGTCCACGAGCCCGTATTCGGGTATGAGGCTGGTGGCGTGGACGGATTGCGAGCAAAAGGCGCAGTCCTCCGGGCACCTGCCGGAACGGGCGTTGATTATGGAGCAGAGCGAAATCCTGTTTCCCTTGTGGCGCCTGCGGACCCTGTCGGCCGCCGCCATGAGCGGCATGATATGTTCCGGGGATAGGAGCATCAACTCCAGCCCCTCGGCGGGCGACACCGGCTCCAGGCGCAGGGCCTTGTCCCGACAACGCTCCATCAATTTTTCCGGAGGAGTCATCTTATGGAGACCCGCAGGACGGGGTGGCCCGGCTCGTCCCTTTTTCGCATGGAAATTTTCAGCACGCCTTGTTGAAACTCCGCCTTGACCCCCTTTTCCTCCACCATGGCCGGCAACCGGAAGGTGCGTTGGAAGGGTCCGTAGCTTCTCTCCATGCAGAGGTAATTCTCCTGCCTTCCCTTCAGGCTCCTTTCCCCCTGAATGGTTATGTAGTTTTCCCAAAGGTCTATCTTCACGTCCTCCTCCTCCACGCCGGCCAGCTCCAACTGCACCACTATCATGTCGGACGTCTCGTAGAGGTCGGCGGCCGGGGCCCAAGCCCCGGATATAGACTGGGCGGAATCGTTGTCCCCCTCAAAGAAGCGACCCATCTTTTCCTGAAGGATGATAAAATCCTTTAGCGAGTCCAGATGTTTGTTGGCCAATCGTGCTTCCTCCTCCTGTTATAATAAATGGGCGGCCCGTCCGTGGCAAGGGTTAGGTTTGGTTTTTAGGCAAAAAAACAGGCCGCGCGCGGGCATACCCGGATACACAATGGATTTTCCGTTGTTTATGGACGTCGGGAAGAATGGCCTCTTTAGGCGGGGAGGGTTGATTGTTGGCGGTTAGAAGGGCGTTTATAGGTCTGGCGGCGGGCTTTTTTTCTCTGCTTACCTGCGCCGTCGCGCCCGGCGGCGGCAGTGCCTGGGCGGCGGATAAGGCCGTGGCGGCAAGGGAGCTTGAAATCCTCCAGCCCAGGGTTCCGCAAAACCGGCTCGCAAAGGCAAAGGCGCTAAAAAACCCGCTGACCATTAACGCCGAGGCCGTGGCGCGCGGAGGTTCGATTTATAAAGCCAGGGGGACCTGCGTCGTGTGCCACGGCGCCAGGGGGAGGGGGGACGGCGACATGGGGGCCATGTTCGACCCGCCGCCGCGAGACTTCAAGCACGCCGCCTGGCAGTCCGCCAGGACCGACGGGGAGATATTTTGGGCGATAAAATACGGCACGGAGGAGGGGATGCCGCGTTTTGAGGGCAAGCTCTCGGACGAGGAGATGTGGGGGCTGGTCGCCTACCTCCGTTCGTTGGGAAAATAGAGGGCGGTCATTTTTTAAGTATGAATGCCCGGTAGCGCCTCGGATAGAAAAATACGGGGATCGCCACGACCGACAAGGGCGGTCTCGCGATGACAACTAATCGTCATTGCGAGCGTAGCGAAGCAATCTCCGTTTTGCGAGGTTCTCGAATTTCAAAAAGAAGCACCATCGAAGAACCCCTTTTATTGAAGGGGGCGGCGGCATTTTTTTTGGTAAAATGACCTTTATGAATAGCGGCGGAGCGTCCTGTTGCGGCCCTACAAGCCCGGGCCGGAACCGCGCCCAAAAGGATGAATGCCGCGCAACCGTCGCCAGGACGGAATCCGATTGGAAATTGAGCGACCATGTCGGGGAGATGAAATGCAGGCTCTCAAATTCGTTTCGGATGCATTACTCCGTGACCCCCGGCCTGTACGCGCTCGGCGCGGCCGACAAACTGTCGGACGTCTTCGTAAGCGCGAACTACAAGCTTAGCTTCGACAAGCTAAGGCGCTCGCTCAAGGGGCTTAGCGCGTGGATACTCGTTTTGGACACCAAGGGGATAAACGTTTGGTGCGCGGCCGGGGAAGGGACGTTCGGAACCGAAGAGCTGGCCAAAAGGGTCGCCGAGGCCGGACTTCAAAACGTCGTGGACCACAGGCGCCTGATAGTTCCCCAGTTGGGGGCGCCGGGCGTGGCGGGGCACGTCGTAAAAAAGCTGACCGGGTTCAACGTTTATTTCGGGCCCGTGCGTGCGGAGGACCTCCCGGCCTACCTAGGGGCCAAGTACGAGGCGTCGAAGGAAATGCGCGAGGTCAAATTCACGATTCTTGACCGGCTCGTCCTGACTCCCGCTGTTTCTAACCCTCGTGCCGTCGAGGTCGTTCGCGGTCAAGGGTTGGCTGGCCGGCATGGTCGTGCTGGCGGCGGCCTCCCCGTATTCGGGCCTGTTTGAAGCCGCCCGGTCGGTTCAGATTTTCGCGTTCCTCTTTTTCCCGCTGGCAAGCTCGTATCTGGCCCTGCAGTTCACAGGCTCGACGGCGTTCACCGGAATGTCGGGAGTGAAAAAGGAGCTGAGGTTCGCCCTGCCGGTTTACCTCTCCGGGGCAGTCCTCTCACTCGCGCTTTTGGTCGCGTTCAAACTCGGCGAGTTCGGTTTGATATGAAATACCTTCGCGACACGGCCACGCTTGAGCTTGACGACGAAAAGTGCACCGGATGCGGCGTATGCGCCGAGGTCTGTCCGCGCGGAGTTTACGTGATCGGCGACAGGAAGGCGGTCATAACCGACAAAGACCTTTGCATGGAGTGCGGGGCGTGCGCCCTGAATTGCGCCTTTGACGCCATCAGGGTGGATTCCGGGGTCGGTTGCGCCTCCGCACTGATAGGCGGGATGATTTCGGGCGGCGAGCCCTCCTGCGGTTGCGGAACCAAAGCGGAAAATACGGGCTGTTGCTAATCGGGTTGGAGATTTTTTCTTGAGTAGTGAAAATCAGAAAACAAATATATTTTTTCTGTGGAACTGGATATAATCCGTTAACGGCCTAAACCGGCTGGGCATCAAAATTTGCTTGCCTTCAAAGCTTCTAAAGTAATGGGGGTTTTCGGTCCTTATTTTATTTGACAACACCATTTTATAATCATCGTTAAAAGTAATTAAGCCTCGGTCGAAGGCTCTGTCATGCAACGCGTTCAGGCAGATTCCGTTTCTCGGATCCATTCTAGAACGCTTGTTTGATTTCCAAGGAACGATATGGCTGGCCACTAAAAGTTCTGGAGCATGGATTCCCGTTATGGCGCACCTGTAATTATACGAGGCCAAAATCATTTGACGAAAGCGCTGTTGATCAACCCTCGCTTTTATGGTGGTCACATACTCCTTTCCTTCACCGAAGGCTTCATCGAAGCCGCCTTTTTCGTCAACAACGGGTAAACCAAATTTATTGGCCAATTTGACGGCTTTTTCGATAAACGACCCGGTGTTAGAAAAAAACTCGTCCCAGACTTCCGCGTCGAGTTTGCTATGATGGCCCATGCCGGCGTGTTTTATGGAAGGATCAATGCTGGCAAAATTCCACATTTTAAGCGCGACTGAAGCGGGAGTACGGCCAATTTTCTGCGCCAGATTTAGGATGTTTGCGTTCTTACTGCGATGTATTTTTTCAAATGGCGTCCGGCTATATAGCTCAATGGCAAGGATTGTTTCCTCCCTTGTCCATCCGCGTCTTTGGTTCACAGATTCAGCCCCAATCAAAATAAGTTCTCCCTAACCAAATTCGGCCAAAAATGACGGAATACTTTTCCCATCATTCCGCACGCTTTCACGCTTTCAGCCGAATTTCTTGCATAGCCAATCGTATGCTACGCGTTGGTCGTCAGGGTAGGCTCGTCTGATTTGAGATAGAAGCCAGATCAGGCTTGGCTTTTTCTCCGTGATGTGCCTCGCGCCACGGTAACAAGTGGAGCAAAGGGCGCGGAGGTTGGAAAGTTTGGCTGTCCCGCCTAAGTTCTTACCCTTGACGAACCCGATGCGAAACCTAACTACATGCCCTGTGTATGGGTTAATCTCTTCCTTGCTAATGCCGCACATCTGGCAAGTAAAATCGTTGCGGGCCAAAACCTCGGCCCGCAATTTGGCAGATATTTCAGCATCAGGCTTGATTTCGCCTTTACCCCTTACCCCGGCTGGCTTTCGTTTTGACCCCTGTTTGCCTAGAGTGAATTTCGCCATTTTATGTCCCCACGATTTATTTTTTTTATTCTACACCCTGCGGCTTTTTCAATTCAATCTACCATCCCCTCTTTTCAGGGGCGGAGGTAACTCCCATTTTTATAAACGCCGGAGCTGACCGTGAAGTTCGGGAAAACCCTGCAGTCGGGGTACAAAATGCTCGCCGGGGACAGGACGGCGTTGCACCCGACCTCGCAGTAATCCCCCAAAATCGCCCCGAATTTCGACAGGCCGGTTTTGACCACGCTCTTTTCGCTGAGGAAGGATATTTCCGGGAAAAATCCGTTCTTCTTTTCGGCCGCGCTTCTGAACTTCAGGTTCGCCAGCTTCGACCCCGCCCCGAGGTTGACGTAGGAGCCGACGACGCAGTCGCCGACGTAGTTGAAATGCCCCGCCTCGGCATGGTTCATCAAAATCGAGTTCTTTATTTCGGTGGCGTGCCCCAGCGTGCATTTTTCCCCGGCAATCACCCCGCCGCGCAGGTAGGCGCCCTGCCTTATCTCGCAACCCTCGCCGACGAGGGCGAACCGTTTTATCAGCGCGGACGGCTCGATCGTCGTCCCCTTGCCTCTGAACACGGCGACGGGGCGGCACACGAGGTCTTCCTTGAGGGTGACGGGCGCTTCGCAGTACAGGGCGGGGCTCCCGCCCTTTAGCAGGCGAAGCCCGGCGGGAAGTTTTGACCGCGCGTTTTTTCCGACAAAATCCGAGATGTAGTCGTTTATTTTTGGCAGTACGTCCCACGGGCGCGCGACCCCGGCGAACAGCCGTTTGTGGGCGAAGTTTTCCATCTCGGGAAAAAATCCGGCGACGTCAAAATTTTTCAAGCAGAGCCTCCCCCAGCGGCGTGAGAACGAATTCCCCCCCGCGCCGGGTCATCAATTGTTGTTTCACCTCCGTCTCGTGCGTCAGGCGCTCGAAATCAACGCCGGGAAAGGCCCCGGCGACGGGCGTTATTTTTTTTGAGATTTGTTTGAGCAGTTTGAGCCGCGCAACCGCCATGGGGTTGGCCGCGTCTGTCATTTGTTCCATGAGCCGGATTATAACCGCGTCGCACGCGGTTTTGAGCAACCCCGCCATCTTCTTCGCGCCTCGGGCGTTCGCGCTTATCTTGTCCTCCGTGCCGGAATTTCGGACGAATATGGAGCCGACCCGCCCCTCGTCCCACGACGTTATGGCGAAATACAACATGTCCGGCTCCCCCTCTATTTCCTCCGCCTCGAGCGAAAGCCGGTGTTTGTCCCGCCCGCTAAAAATCTCCCTCAACGTCTTCTCCGCGCCCTTCCACGCGTGGCTCCCCCTGTGAAAAAGCCCCTTGTTCACGTAATACGCATAGGCGGTGTGGCGGAACCCCGCCTCGAACGGGTTTCTGGCCGCTTCCATGACGCCCCCCCCGCCGGCCAGCTTATGCAGGGCCAAAATCGTGTTTATCGCCCCTTTCAGGCCGTTGCCCGCGAAGAGACGCTTTTCCTCCCTGCATTTTATCGTCGTCACCCCCTCGCTTATGCTGTGTCCGGCCTCCTCGCCGCCGACGCCGAAGGATTCGCCGCATTCCTCCGCCTTTTTTAATATCCACTTGTCCCCCACCGCCGTGACGACCGGCTTGAACCCGAGCGACGTCGCGTGCCTGAGAAGGTTCACGTCGCTTTCGACCGTGAACGCCATCGTCCGCCCCCTCCACTTTTCCGGCTCCGCCGCCATGAGATACGAGGATTGAAGCGCGAGGCAGTCGTCGCCGGAAAGTATCCGCACGGAGTCGTTTTTCGCGTCGTAAAGGAGCAGGAAGAACCTGTCTCCGTCCGCGTCGAACGAGACGCCGAAAAGCGGCCTTTGCGCCGGGTCGTTTTTCCTCGCGGCGGCGCGCCCCTCCTCGAACATCTTTTTCACCAGCTCGTGGCGCGCGAGGCCGGAGCCGGAGTCGAAGGCGGCGGCCGTTATCTCCCTCGTCCCCTCTATGTGCGCCACTCCGGAGTCCTTGTTCACGTCGCCGTTTTGCTCGCCCGCGACCTCCTCGACCATCCCGAACCCGAGCTCCGAAAAAACCATGGCGGCGATTTGGGCCAGCGCGCCGCGGGCGGGGTCGACTATTATCTCGGAACCCGAGAAGACCCTCTCGTTCCCCTCCGCCCAGCTGTTGCGCCCGTCAAGGTGAAAATGTATGAACCTCGCACGCTCCTCCCTGGAGGCGTCGAACGGGAAGAATTTTTTCTCCGCGTTCCGTATCTTCTCGAAATCCACGGAATAGACCCTTTCCGTGAGCCTTTCGTCGTCCTCCGGCAAAAACTTCATGCCGAGCGGCCCCGTGAATATTTTTATCCCGTTCTGGTCGCTCGGGTTGTGCGACGCCGTTATCACTATCGCCGTCGGCGCCTCGAGACAGACGAGCGATATGGCCGCGCCCGGCGTTGGAAGAACCCCCAAAAGCGCGGGCCTTCCCCCCGCCTTGGCGATTCCCGACACGGCGGCGTTGACGTAAGTTTTCTCCACGTCCCTCGAATCCCACCCTATGAGGACGTCGTCCCCCTCGGCCATTTTTCCATCCTCGACGAGACCGCGAACGTGCGCGTAGCAGTAAAGCTCGAAAAACTCCTCCGTCAACACCCCGCGTCCGAGGAAGGTTTCCACCGGCCCGTCCGGGAAGTCCCGGGCCGGGCGAACCGGCCCCCTCACGCCGTCGGTCCCCTGCAACCGGCTGGGGCGCGGCCGGGCGGGGCGGTTTTCAGGCCCGGTCATTTTTTGCGGCCATTTGTTTCATTTTTTCCTCCGCGCTTCATCCGGCGCAAAAGGGTTCAACTACAACCCTGCCCCCGCCGGCTAGGCGACGGTTACTGATTTCGCAAGGGAGCGCGGCTTGTCCACGTCGCGCCCGAGCACCGTGGCCAAAAAGTACGAAAGGAGCTGGCCCGCCAGCAGCGCCACCAGGGGGCTCGTGAGGGGCGGTGCGGACGGAAGCAGGACCTGGTCCTCGAACAGCTTGGAGCCGCGCAACGACTTGGAGAAGTGGAAGCCTATCACCCTGCCGCCGCGCGCGTTTATCTCCGCCACGGAGCCCATGGTCATCCTGTGCAGTTCCTTCTCCGACTCGCCGGGGACGAACATTGCCGACATGAGGGTGTCGTCTATCAGCGCGAGCGCGCCGTGTTTTAGAAACCCGGCGGGCATTCCCTCGGCGTGAAGATAGGCCACCTCCTTCACCTTGAGCGCGGTCTCGAGCGCGACGGGGTAAAACCTGCCGCGGCCCATGAACAACCAGTTGTGGCGCGAGGCGTGCTTCTGCGCGATGGTGTGGAACAATCCGGAATACTCGTTGAGGAAGCCCGAAATCAGGGCCGGGAGCGCCTCCAACTGCGCCGTTTTCCTCCTCTTTTCTGCGGGGGTCAGGCGGCCGTTCATTCGGCCGGCTTCAATCGCGACTCGCATGAGGATTATCATCTGCGCCAGCGCGGCCTTGGTGCTGATGACGCATATCTCGGGGCCGGAGCCCTGCAACACGACCTGGTCCACCAGCCTGCTCAACGTGGAGCCGACGACGTTGACGACCGCCGCCGTTTTCGCCCCCCTTTTTTTCGCCTCCCGCACCAGGCGAAGCGTGTCGTAGGTCTCGCCCGACTGGGAAACCGCCAGGACGAAATCGTCCTTCGCCAGCGGGGAGTTTTCCAAAAACTCGTCCGAGCTGGCCGCCGGAACGCCCAGGTCGGCCTCCGACGCGAAGTAATACTGCCCGACTTTGGCGGCGTAATACGTCGTCCCCACCCCGGTTAGGTACGCCCTCTTGGCCCCCGTCAGGCCTTTTGCCAGCCCGACGATTGAATCCTCGCTTACGGAAAGGGCCTTTCGGACTGTTTCCGGCTGTTCGTAAATCTCCTTGAGCATGTAGTGGGGGAATCCCCCCTTGCGCGACGCCTCGGAGTCCCAGTCTATCCTCATTATCGTCTTGCGCACGGGTTTGCCGTCGCGAATCCTTTTGACCTCGTAACCGTGGTCGGACACCACCGCGTATTCGCCGTCGTCCATCACGACGGCGTCCTTCGTGTGCTCTATGAAGGCGTTGAAGTCCGAGCCGACGTAGAATTCGTTTTTCCCGAGGCCGAGTATGAGCGGGCTTTCGTGCTTGCCGCAATAAATCCTGTGCGGCGCCTCGATGGAGACCATGGCCACGGCGAACGACCCCTCCAGGTCCTTCAGCGCCGACGTGAACGCCCGCTCTAGCGGCGCCCCTTTTTTCCTGTTTTCCTCCACGAGGTGCGCGATGACCTCGGAGTCGGTTTCGGAGGCGAACTTGTGCCGCCTTTTTATCAGCGCGGCCTTGAGCCTCGCGTAGTTTGAGATTATGCCGTTGTGGACGATCGCGAGGGTTTTGTCGCAACTAAGGTGCGGGTGGGCGTTCGCCGGCGTCACGCCCCCGTGGGTGGCCCACCTCGTGTGGGCTATTCCGGTGACGCCCTCGAGGGAAAGAAAAAGCTCCTTCTCCGCCACGTCCGCCACGTGGCCGACGTTTTTCCTCACCACCGGCCCGCGTGCATTCAGCACGGCCATCCCGCAGGAGTCGTACCCCCGGTACTCCAGGTTCTGTATGCTGGAAAGAAGCTTCGCGGCGACGTTCTCCCCGGAGACTATCCCGCTTATTCCGCACATCGGGTCAGACGCCCCTTTTCGGATGCGTTATGTTGTGCCCCACGACGCATCCGGGGGGGATGACCGCGCCGGGGGCGATGTTGTGGCCGTTGCCAAGATGGGCGCCGTCCCCCGCGAACGCGCCGAGTTTTTTCATCCCCGTCCCCAGCAGGGCCTTGTCGAGCCTCACCTTGATGTCGGCGCCGTTCACGTCGTAGTTCGTGGTCATCGTGCCGGAGCCTATCTCCACGTTCTCCCCTATCACGCTGTCGCCGATGAAGGAAAGCCTGCCTATCTTCGTGCGGCCGAAAATGACGCTGTTCTTTATCTCCGCGCCGAACCCCACCACCGAACCGGCGCCAATGGAGGAGTTTTTGCGTATGAGCGCGTTGTTGCCTATGTAGCTTCCGCGCCCTATGAACGCCGGGCCTTCTATCACCGCGCCGGAGCGTATCTCCACGTTTTCCTCGATGTGAACCGGCCCCTTTATCTTGGCGTCCCTCAGTTTGATGCTCTCGTGAACCACCGCGTCATGCCACGTCCCCATCACCATCCTGTTCGCCAAAAGGACCTCCCACGGGTGCACGAGGTCCACCCACCCTTTCTCCCAGATGGCGCCCTTGAGCCCCTCGGCCCTGACGAGCGCGGCCAGCGCCTTCGCCATGTCGCCGCCGTTTTTTTCCAGCGTCCCGAAAAAGGAGTACGGGAGGACGAACATCCCGGCCAAAACGTAGTTCCCCTTTCCGCCGCGGCCGGGCTTCTCGATTATCCTGGTGATGTTCATCGCGTCGTCCAGATAGACGTTGCCGAAGCCCGCCGGGTCGTCCGTCAGGCAGATGCTGGCCGCCGGTTTGTCGGAGAGGCGGAAGGCCTCCATCACGCTTGAAACCAGGTTTTCCTCCGCGACCACGTCGGAGTACGCCAGCAGGAAATTCTCGCCCGCCTTGAACCGGCTCTTTGCCGCGAGGACGGCCCGGCCGATTCCGCCCCGCTTTCCCTGGGTGGCGTAGCTTATCTTCATGTCCACGCTCCTGCCGGCCCCGAAAAATTCCGTTATCAGCCGCCCGTTCGGGCCGACTACCACGCAGACTTCGCCGAATCCCGACTCGCGCAACATCTGGAGGGTCCTGTGAAGCACCGGCCTTCCGGCCACGTGAATCATGGACTTCGGCCTCGTCGGGAAAAACGGGGCCATGTTCATGCCGCCGCCGGCCGCAAGCACCAAAGCCTTCAAACAAACCTCCAGAATAAAGCGGGTTAAACGGTGACGCTCTTCGCCACGTTTCGCGGGCGGTCGACGTCCTTTTTGTCGTACAAACCGACATAATAAATGAAAAGCTGGGCGAGGACAATCGCGAGCAACGGCGCCAGCGCGTCCGGCGCGGACGGAGTCGCTATGAACTCGTGGCAGTGCGCCGCCGTCTCCGGGAACTCGTGCGACCCCACCGCGATGACCGCCGCGCCGCGCGCCATCAGCTCGTCCATGTCGTTGAGCGCCTCCTTCATCAGCGTCTCGTGGTTGGCCATGTACATCACCGGCGTCCCCTTCTCCACGAGGCTTATGGTGCCGTGCTTCATCTCGCCCCCGACGAGCCCCTCGGCGTGGACGTTCGCCACCTCCTTCATCATCAGCGCCGCGTACATCGTGGCCGGGTAGTGAAGCCCGCGCCCCACGAAAAAGAACGAGCGAGAGCGGGAGTACTCCTCCGCCAGCCTCCTCATCCTCGCCTCGTGCGTCACCATCAGCTCCATCTGCTCCGGGAGCGCCCCGAGCGCGTCCAGCAGTTTTTGCTGTTCGTCGGGCGGCATGGTCTTCCGGCCCCTTCCTAGGTGGATCGCCAACAGCGCCATGGCGGCGACGAGCGCCGAGAAGGTCTTCGTGGACGCGACCGAAATCTCCGGCCCGGCCTTGATTTCGAACACGTCGTGCGCCATGCCCGCCAGCGAGCTGGACGGGTTGTTCGTGACCGCCAAAACCCGCGCGCCCCCTTGCAGGGCCAGCTTCGCGGCCTCCAGCGTGTCGAGCGTCTCGCCCGACTGCGAGGCGGCGACGAACAGCGTGCTCGGCTCTATGATGCGGCGGGCGAACTGGCGCTCGGAGGCTATCAGGCGCCCCGCCGGGACCCCGGCCGCCGACTCGCAAATCCATTGCCCCAGCATGGCGGCTATGTACGACGAGCCGCTTCCGGCGTAGATGACCTTTCGCACCTTCTCAATCCCCTTGCAGGGGAAGTTGAACTGCTCCGCCAAAAGCCGCTCGCCCTTCATGGGAAAGCAACTGGCCACCGTGTCCCTAACCGCGCGCGGGGATTCGACAATCTCCTTCAGCAGGAAGTGGCGGTATCCCCTCTTCTCCGCCATCACCGGGTTCCACGAAATCTTCCTCGGCTTGTGGTCCACGGGCCTCCCGCTAAAGTCCATGAACTGCGCCCCGTCGCGCGAAAGAAGCGCGACCTCGCCGTCCTGCAGGAACACCATCCTGTCCGTGTACGGGGATATGGCCGTGGCGTCCGAGGCCGCGAGGTACTCCCCCTCGCCAAGCCCCACGACCATGGGGTTCCCCTTCCGGGCCACCACGAGCTGGCCGGGGTCGCGCGCCGATATGGCGCAAAACGTGAGCCCGCCGCCGACGTGTTGAAGCGCGGCCAGCACGGACTCCAACAACGTCCCCTTCCAGTGCTGGTTGATGAGGTGCGTCAGGACCTCGGTGTCCGTTTCGGACTTGAACTTCTCGCCGCCCGCCTCGAGCGACTCCCTTAGCGCGACGGCGTTGTCGATTATCCCGTTGTGGGCCACGGCGATGGAGTGCGCCACCTGAGGATGGGCGTTCCTTACGGAGGGCTTCCCGTGCGACGCCCAGCGCGTGTGTCCGATGCCAACGGCTCCGGGTATCGGCCTCGCGCGGAGCTTCTCCGCGAGCGCGGCGGGGCGGCCCAGGACCCGGTGCAGTTTAAGCTCGCCGTCGCTTATGACGGCCAGCCCGGACGAGTCGTAACCCCTGTACTCAAGCCTCGCGAGGGAGTCCAGAAGGACGTCCTTCGCGTTGCGGTGCCCCACGTACCCGGCTATTCCCGACATCCCTAATTCGCCTTTCCGGTTTTGTGATGCAGGGCTTCCAACGCCTCGAGCTCCTCCGGCCTGTTGACGCCCATGACGCGGCTGAAATCCGGGGCCTTGAGCGCCGAAACCCGCACCCATTCCGCCAGCGCAATCTTGACGACGTCGGTAAGGTAGTACTCCTCCTGGTCGTTGTCCGGTTTTATCTGTGCGAGGGCCCGGCGCAGGAATCCGGACTCGAAAACGTAAGTCCCGGCGTTAATCTCACGGACCGCCTTCTGCGCCTCGGTGGCGTCCCGCTCCTCCACGACCGCCTCCACACGCCCGTCCGGCGACCGTATTATCCTTCCGTATCCGAAGGGATTTTCCGCGTCCGCCGTGACGAGCGCCACGCCGGAGCCTTCGTCGTCACGCAGTTTTACGAGCGCCCGCAGGGTGGAGGAGTCCATAAGCGGAACGTCGCCGGACAACACCACGATTTTTCCGGCAAACCCGCGCAGGGACTCCAAGGCCGTCGAGACGGCGTGGGCCGTGCCCCACTGCTCCTCTTGTTCGGCGAAGATTACGCTGGCCCCGCCCAGCGCCTCCCTCACCATGCCCCCCTTGTGGCCGACGACGACGACGATTTTGTCCGGGGAGATTTCACGCGCGACGTCGACCACGCGCTCGACGAGCGTCCTGCCGCCGAGCGGGTGGAGCACCTTGGGCAGGTCGGATTTCATGCGCTTGCCCCGCCCTGCGGCGAGTATCACCACGGCCAGGCCGGGGGCGGATGCGGGAGCGTCCTTGTTTGCCACGGACGTATTCTATCGCGCTTTATTCCGGATTCCGAAATTCAAAACCTGACTTTATAAAATGACTTGCATGGGAAAAGGGTAGTTGAGAAAATAAGCCATGGGAAGGTTTTTTTCCCAATGGCTCATCCTATTTTTCTCGGTGCTCCTCCTTGCGCCCCCCGCCTCCCGGGCCGCCGATTATGCCGCCGAAAGGAACGACATGGTCGAAAGCCAGATCGTCGGAAGGGGCGTCAGGGATCCCCGGGTCATCCGGGCGATGAAAACCGTTCCCAGACACCTGTTCGTCCCTTTTTGGTCCGTTCCCGAGGCTTATTACGACAGGCCGTTGCCCATAGGAGAGGGGCAGACGATCTCCCAGCCTTATATCGTGGCGTTTATGAGCGAGCTTTTGGAGCTGAAGGGGGACGAAAGGGTCCTTGAGGTAGGCACCGGTTCGGGTTATCAGGCGGCGGTCCTTTCCCACCTCTGCGGCGAGGTCTACACGATCGAGATAAAGCCCGTCCTTCACAAAAGCAGCGCCGCCCGACTGAACGAGGGAGGGTATAAAAACGTGCATGCGCGGGCGGGGGACGGCTATTACGGATGGGAGGGGAAAGGGCCGTTTGCCGCGATAATGATCACGGCGGCGGTCGACCATATTCCCCCGCCGCTGGTCAGACAGCTTAAGGAGGGGGGAAAGTTGGTCCTGCCGCTCTCGAAATCCTTCCTCTTCCAGACGCTGGCGGTCGTCACCAAACGCGGGAACAAAGTCGAAGTGCGCTACTCCATCCCGGTCAGGTTCGTCCCGATGACCGGCGGCGCGCTTCGGTGAGCGGGAAAACGCTCGCCGGAATCTTCCTGACGACGCTTTCCACGCTTCTCTTCGAGATTGACCTCGCTTCGAGGTTCGTCCTCACCACCGGGCACCACTTTGCATCGCTGGTCGTCTCGACCGCCATGCTCGGCCTCGGCTTCGCCGGGGTTCTTCTCAGCCTCTTCCCAGCGTTTTTGGAAAAAATAAAATGGGAGCACGGGGCGCTCCTTTTGGGTCTCTCGTACCCGGCGACCACGGCCCTGTCCGGCTTCGTGTCGTTCGACCCCGTAAGGCTTGAATGGGACGTATGGGAACTCCTCCGCCTTTTCGCGTATTACCCGCTCTTTGGCGTCCCCTTTTTCCTGTCGTCGCTCGTGCTCACCGGAATAATGAAAAAACATTCGGCCTTCGCGTGGAAGGTTTATTTTGCGGACATGGCGGGCGCGGCGGCGGGAGGGGCCTTGTGGCTCTTCGCCTCCCACTATAAGAACCTTCCGACGCTCCTGTGCGCGCTTTCGGCGGTCGCGGCGTCAGTCCTGCTTGGGCGGACTGCCTCGATAAAGTGGAAGGCCGCGCTTGGAGTTGCGGTGATGCTTCTGACGTCTCCCTTCCTCGCCCCCAAAATCTCGCTGTACAAGGAGCTGTCCCAGTACGAGATGTATGGAAATTTCAGGATATTGGATTCAATCCGGGGCCCCGAGGGGAGGGTGGATACGGTCGCCTCCCCCTACCTGCGGCACGCCCCCGGCCTCGACCCCGCCTTCGGGGAGGCCGTTCCGACCGGCACGGGGATATTCTTCAACGGCGGACTTTACGCCGTTCTTCCACACAAGCCGTCCGATTACCTGCTCCACCTCCCCTCGACCCTGCCCTACCGGTTTCAAAGGCCGGGAAAAACGCTGATAATCGGCGCGAACGGAATCACCGAGGCGGAGGCCGCCGTCCGCCTCGGGGCGGGCTCCGTAAAAATTCTTGAGGAGAAAAAAATTCTCGTAAAAGCCATAGAGAAGAGCGGCAAGGGGCGCTATGAACTGACGGGCGGGAACCCGAGGCTCCACCTCTACGGCTCCTCCGGCGCATACGACCTCATCTCCGTCCCCGTCGTCTCCGTAGGCGAGGGCGTCGGCACGAGCGTGCTGTCGGAGAACTACCTTCTCACCACGCAGTTCATGAGGCTTTGCCTCGAGAAGTTAAACGACGGGGGGATTCTCGCCGCCTCCGTCCCGCTTCTTCCGCCGCCACGGGGCGAAACCCGCCTTTTGCGCCTCATCGCCGAAATGGAGCCATCGGGATGGCAAAACACGGCGGCTTTCCGATCCTGGGGAACGTTTCACGTGGTCTATAAAAAGGGGGGCTTCGCGGGAAGCGACGTTAAAAACCTGGCGTCGATAGCGGACGAACTCTCGCTGGACCCCGTTTACTATCCGGGCTTGCGAAAAGAAGACACAAACCGACACAACATATTTAAGGAGCCGGTCTATTACGACGCGGTGCGTAAATTACGCTCCCGTGAGGAAGCGCTTTTCAACACGTCCCCCGCCTCCGTGGATTCGCCATTTTTCGAGAACTACGTCCGCATTTCAAAACTTCCCGAAACGGTGCGCGCGCTGGAAGGGAGGTGGTTGCCGGTCCTAACCGGCGGCGGAATGGACGTCGTCATCCTGTTTCAGGCGGGGTTGTTCTCGCTCGTTTTGCTCGTCCTGCCGCTGGCGGCAAGGGGGCGTAATGGAAAGGCGACGCCATTCGGCGACCTGTTTTACTTCCTGATGCTAGGCGCCGGCTTCATGATGGTGGAGGTGGCTTTTATACAGAAGGGGATACTCTACCTGGGCGGGGCCGTGAACGCCGCCGCACTCGTCATACCGGTCCTCCTTGGCACGTCGGCGCTTGGCGGGCTTTTTAGCAAAAGGTTGAAGACTGGATTTTTTGTTCCGGCGGCTGTCGCCGGATTGGTCGGCCTTGCCGCCGTCTGCCTCAAATACTGGGGATACGCGACCACCCGGTCGGCGATAAGCGACGGATTAATTTTCCTTTCAATCGTCTCGGTTTGCGGATTTTCCATGGGCGTCCCCTATCCTCTCGCGCTTCGCGAGATTGGCGAACGGTCGAACCCCTCCGTCCCCTGGTGCATGGCGGCCAACGGGTTCGCCTCCGTGGTCGGGGCGGCCTCGGCCCCGTTGCTGGCGTATTTTGCCGGCTTTAGCGGCGCGCTGTTGGCGGCGTCCCTTCTTTACCTCGCCGCCGCCGTGATGATTCCAAGGTCATCATCCCGGGAACTTCGGCACGGCCACCCTTGAACACACCGCGCGAATCTCCTTATAGATTTGTTCCGGCTCCTTTTCATACCTTTTGGAGTGGTGGAAGGGGATTAGCCGCCCGACCCCCGCGGCGGTCGCAATCTCGCCGCATCCGCGCGCTGTCATGTGCCGGTATTTTTCCGCCATGTCGCCGTCCGCCTCCGCGAACGCCGCCTCGCAAAAGAAGGTGTGGGCGGACTTGGCAAGCCCCTCCACCCGCCTGCGGTTTTCCGGCGTGTTTCCAAAGTCCACCGCGTACGCGAGTTTTTCCCCGGGGGATATAAGCAAAAACTCGTCGGCCAGCCTGCCCGCCTTCTCCCTGCCGCCGTCCGGCGTGGTGATCACCGCCTCCCGGTCGTCGTCGTAAACGCGGTTTTTCAACTCCCCCAGCCATGGCCCCGGCGCCCAACCCTTACGCTCCAGCGCCTCCTTGCGCACGTTTATCTTCATCGCCGACTCGAACGCGAAGGCCAGCACCGGCGTGCGATGGTCGAGCGTCGCCGCGCGCACCAGAAAATCTTTTTCTTCCACGAGGACGCCGTTCTTTATCTGCCGTTCGACCACCGGCCCGGCTTCGTCCCTTCCCGCTTCTATCATCCGCGTCAGAAGGCGGTCGCCGCGCAGTTCCGAAACCTCGAAGCTCGGCCCGCGGTCGCCGATGCGGTCCCAAAGAATCCCGCGGACCATCCCGAGGATGTTTTCCCCAAGCCCCGGGGGGCCGAAGACACGGCAGGTCGGCAAATAGCCGATGCGCGAACGGAGCAACCAGACGAACCCCCCGACGTGGTCTATGTGCGCGTGGCTGATGAACACGTCGGACACCTGGTGCGCTATCCGCGCCGGAAGCCGCCCGGCCTCCCCCAGGTCGACAAGAATGCTCCGCTTTTCCCTCCGCATTCTCAGGTGCAACAACGGGTCGCCAAAAACGCCGTTTACCAGCGTGGCGGTGGCGGCGCCGACGTGCCCCACCGGGCGCGGCCCCGTCACGTGCGCGTACTCCGGCGGTGAGCACATGTCGGGCGGGGGCGCGTACCTCACGGCCTCTTTTTCCAACAGCCTTGCCGTGCTTAGGAACCCCCGGCTGTCGCGTTGCGCGTCGCGGACGAGCAACGCGAAAAACTCCTTTTGCGACGGCGGCGTTCTGACCTTTATGTACCCGTTCCCCAACGCCGACACCTCGGCAAACGCGACGGTGTTCTGCCGGTCGTCCAGCAGAGCCGCCTGCCGGCCCGGCCACGCCTCTTTTACGTCCAAAGGGGGCGGAGTGCCCAGAAGGTTTATGCTCCCAAGGTCAAAGGTTCGCTCTTGCGCGTCCGCCAGATACTCGTCCCAAAGTTTGGTGCGGCTTCTCTCGCGCAACCGTCTTGTCGGGCTGTGCGCCTCCGCCGCCGCCTCCACAAAAAACAGTTTTTGGGAAATTGACCTTAGTTCGTTCGACAGCGGCGGCGGTTCACCTTTGCGGACAAGCAATAGCACGACGTCGACGTCCGCAGTCTCCGCAAGGCCGAGCAGAAGCTCCGCCCCGGCCACGCCGCGAACGACGCCGGGCGCGTCGAGTATCAAGGGGGCGGAGGCGGCCTTGCGAGTGAGCCTGCCGACCGCCGAAACCAGAGGCATGCGGAAGCGGGCGGCGTCCAGACTGCACAACGCCTCCATCCCGGCGACGGTCCATATGTCGCCGCGGCGCCGGGCGAGGGTGACCGCGCCCGGAAGGCCGAAGGAAGGCGAACCCGGGTCAGCGCTTAGTAAAAAGGGGGTTCTTCCCTTGCCGCGCATGGCGCGCTCCAGTTCAAGCGCGAGGGTTGACTTGCCGGAGCCGGTCTCGCCGAAAAGCAAAAGACGCCCGTCGCCCGGCAGGGCGGCGTCAATAATTTTCTCGGCCGACCGCTCCAGCCACGGAACATTTTGATGCTTGTCCATCATTGCCTCTGTTATAAGGATGGACTGATTTGGATGATTTGTGAAGTTGCAATTTCACCCCGGGGTAGGGCATTTTTTGGCTTGTCCAAACGGGCGTCGCCCGAGAAAATTTTACTATGACAATGGGCTTCCCCCTTGCCGGTTCTGGTCCTGCGTAGGTAGGTGCGAATTTATTCGCACCGGTGCGGCTAAAGCCGCACCTACCAATCTCGTCCTAGCCGTATCGGCACTCGTATCCGCTCTCGCTTCTCGTCCTGTTCGTATCTTGGCGAAGAAGGCAATCTTGTGTGTACGTTGCCCCGAAGGGGCAACCCTTTTTCGTCGCTTCGCGCCAAAGCACACACAATCCTGCGTGCCCACCGCGGGCGGGTGGCGGTGGAGGGTGTCGTGAGCGGGGCCCTGGCTTCCGTTTCAAATTAAGTCAATAATTCAAGCCCTACCCCAACCCACGGCCGATACGGGCGTCCCAGTCGACCTCTAGTGGTTAATTTTTCTCCTTTAGTGTTTGTGGTGGGCTTCCACTTTCCCGTGTTCCGCAGAGCCGCCTTTGGCTTCGTCGTACAGCCTTTCCACATAGTGGGTAAACTCGACATAGGCTTCGACAAATTCTCGCCCCGCGTCTATGCTCTCGTCAGAATGCTTTTTCTTCTCCAGGGCAAGGGTAAAACGCTTACGGATTCCGGAAGCAACCTCCTCGGAAACATGCTTAATCAAATGATCTGCCGACCCGTTTTCAAGGGACTTGTCTACGGCGGCGACGATGGGTTCCACTGGTTCTGCAGAAAGCCCGGTATATGGGGCTCCCTCCCCCGCCCGGTGAAGCCTTACCAGGGTTTCCAAGAAGTATCGGTCGGCCAGATCCTTGGCCTCGGGGCCCTTGCTTCTCACCGCCAGAGTCTTCTTGAATAAATCGCGAATCTCCCCCTCATGCTCTTTTTTCACCCACTTGAGAACGGAGGTCGCATCACCTTTTTCCAGGGCCTTCATCGCCGTTAATACCACGGGACCGTTCATGGTGTCGCAATGGGCTTGGGCCGGTTGCGTAAAAACAATCAACCCCAGGGTGAAGAAAATAGCCAAGTTCATTCCAGAAAATAAACTCCTCTGATTCATTTTTCTCCTTTCTTTTTTAACCAAGTTTTCAATCCGGATAAATTTCCTTAACTTCACGGGATTTCCGCATTCGGGGACGAGGGCGGTGGGCGGAGACGACCGCGCCCCGTTTCCGTGGGAATGATTATATGAAAGCGCGCCCCCTTATAGTGGATTGTTGTGTCAATTCACTAAACCAAAGAAAAAGGAGGCGCACTATGGAAATTATCGCATTTGACTCTCATAAACGCTACACGTTGTGTTCCGTGGAGAAC
>JACQBU010000025.1 GCA_016194375.1 Nitrospinota bacterium | reverse complement strand
ATACTCGGCGTGCCTGTCGCGCTGGATTATCTGGGTGGAGACGGGCGCCGGGACGAGCCCCATTTTCTTGCACACGTACCTTTCCAGCCGGGGGCCCACGTGGGCGTAAGTGCCGACGGCTCCGGAAACCTTCCCGACGGAAATCCCCTCGACGGCGTTTTCCAGCCGAAGCCTGTTTCGGCCCATCTCGGCGTGCCAAAGCGCCAGCCGGAGGCCGAACGAGGTCGGCTCGGCGTGGACTCCGTGGGTTCTCCCCATGCACGGAGTGTTCTTGTGCCTCATGGCAAGCTTCCTAAGCGACCCCATCAGCGGCTCCACCTTTTCCAAAATCAGCACGCCCGCCCGCTTTAGCGTCGCGCAAAGGGCCGTGTCCACGACGTCGGACGAGGTCAGCCCCATGTGGACGTACCGCGAGTCCGGCCCGACGAACTCCGCGACGTTCGTGAGGAAGGCTATGACGTCGTGGCGGACCTCCCTCTCGATTTTGTCAATCCGGCGGACATCGAACGCCGCATTTTTCCTGATGTTTCGGAGCGATTTTTTTGGGATGTTGCCCAGCGCGGCGTGCGCCTCGCACGCGGCCAGCTCCACCTCAAGCCACGTCGCGTACCTGTTCTCCGCCGACCACAGGGCGGCCATTTCCTTCAGCGAATATCTTTGAATCATTTTTTCAGACCTCGTAAGTTTTCCCGCAGGCGTCCTGCGAGGCTATTTCGAAAACCACCCTGCCGCCGCCGAAAAAGGCATCGGCGTTCAGCCGGACGAGGTTCGGGTTGTTGTTCTGCCTGCTCAAATGGGCGAATATGACGGTGGATAGGTGCGGCCCGCCCGCGTTCGCCAGCAGTTCCATGCAGTCGTCGTTCGACAAGTGCCCCAGCTTGCCGCCGACCCGCTCCTTGAGGCTCCACGGATACGGGCCGATTTTAAGCAGTTCGACGTCGTGGTTGGACTCCACCATGACCAGGTTGGCCATGCGCGTCTTTTCCACGGCGCGCACCGTCACGTGGCCGAGGTCCGTCATCACCATTGCGCGCCTGCCGCCGTTCGAGACGATGTACGCCACGGGGTCGGCCGCGTCGTGCGGAACGGAAAACGGGTGTATCTCCAGGTCCCCCTCCGCGAAATTCCCCTCCGGCCGTATGAACCTCAGGTCGTCCCCCTTTTCCAGGCTCCGGTCGGCGGTCGCGGTGCCCTCGGTGAGATAAATCGGAACGCCGTATTTTCTGGAGAAAAGCGCGGCCCCCCTTATGTGGTCGCCGTGCTCGTGCGTTATCAAAATCGCCCTTATTTTGTCCGGCTGGAACGAGGCGGCCGCGAGCCGCTTCTCGATCTCCCTGCACGAGAACCCGGCGTCAACCAGCAGGGCCGTGGAGTCGGAATACACAAGGGTCGAGTTGCCGCCGCTTCCGCTTCCCAGCACGCAAAGTTTCATGCGGACCGCACCATGTGGTAGAGAAGCGGAAGTAGAAGCTCGTGGTGGCCGGTCACGCGGTACCCCTTTCCGCCGGTCGTCACGGGGCGGTACACCACGTTCACGCCGGGGCGATAGTGCTGGATCATGTCGAAGTCCACGGCGGTGAAGTCCCTTACCTCGTCCCCCAGGTTGCGGGCGGCGCTGAGCGCCTTGATGAAGACCTCCGGCAGTATGACCGCCGAGCCGACGTTGAAATAACACCCGCCGTCGGAGAGGCGCCTGAGCGCGGCGGTGAATATCTTGAAGTCGTCGAAACTTTTTGCGCCGACGAGCGCGCCGTCCGCCTCGGGGTGGATGTGCGTGATTTCGCACCCGATGGAGGCGTGCACGGTGGCGGGTATCCCGGCGGAAACGCACGCGGCAAGGATGCTCTTGTCGGCGAACCTCATCTTTTCGTCCGCGACGTACCGGCCCACCGACCCGCCGAACCCCTCGTCCGGGTACCTGCGCAGGGCTTCCATCGTCATGTGCGCGGTTTCCCCGACCATTCCGAACCGGCCGGTCTTGACCTCCTCCTCCACGTCCTCGGAGGTCGCGCCGATGAACGCCACCTCGAGGTCGTGCACGGCGCCGGCGCCGTTCATCGCTATTCCGGTTATGACGCCGTTTTTAACGAGGTCTATGACGATGCTGGAACATCCGCTCTTTATGACGTGCGCGCCCATGGCGAAAATGACCGCCCGGTTTTTCGACCGCGCCGACCGGACGGCCGCCGCTATCCCCCGCATGTCGTCCGCCTTGAGCTGTCGCGGAAGCAGGTCGATTATGTTGCCGGTGCGCCGGTATTCGTCCACGTCCGCGAAATCCGCGGTCGAGACCTTGTTTTTGCGCTCGGCGATGGGATGAGTTTTTAGCCGACTAAAATCCGCGCGCTCGTGTTTTTTCCCCATAACCCAACCAAAACAATATAACCCGCTTTACCCGTCGAACAAAGGGGTTTAAAATAAAAACTGAGGAGAAATTATCATGAAAGATTTTTCCAGATACATGGTGCCTTTGGGTCGCCTGCTTTTCTCGATTATTTTCATCCATGCGGCGCCCCATCATTTCCAATCCGGCACGGTGGGATACGCGGCAAGCAAAGGCGTGCCGTTCCCCGACTTGCTCGTGCCATTGACAGGGTTGATGATACTGGCGGGGGGCGTGAGCATACTTCTGGGCTTCAGGGCGAGAATCGGGGCGTTGTTGATAATACTTTTTCTGGTCCCCACCACGCTCGTGATGCACGCGTTCTGGTCCGTCGCGGACCCGCAGGCGGCCATGATTCAACAGATAATGTTTTTGAAGAACCTCTCGATGCTGGGCGGGGCGCTTATCATCTTCCACTTCGGGGCCGGCCCGTACAGCATGGACGAAGGAGCGGGACGCTAGAAGCTGGAAGCCAGAATTCAGAACACGGAAGTCAAAATACGGATTGGAAAACCCAGCCTTAATCCTCCCCTTGGCCGCATACGCATTTACCAGCGACCCTCGTCCCAGAATGGGGGAAAGGGGAGGCGCGGGAGGGGTCCGATTAATCCATTTTGAATTCTCACTTCCGGCCTTCGCCCTCGTTCTTGGCGTGGTAGGAATGCTCGTCCGTCGGGAACGCGCCGGATCTGACCTCGTCGGCGTATTTTCTGGCCGCGGCGACCGCCTGCTCCCTTAGGTTCGCGTAAGTCTTTACGAAGCGCGGTAGACGGCCGGTCGAAAGGCCGAGCATGTCGTGCATGACCAGTATCTGTCCGTCGCAGTGCGGCCCCGCGCCGATTCCTATGGCGGGTATCCCCAACGCCCCGGTTATGCTCCGCCCAAGTTCGGCGGGAATCGCCTCCAGCACGACCATGAACGCGCCGGCCTCCTCCGCCGCAAGCGCGTCCTCCATCACCACCCTGGCCGATTGGGCGGTCGTGCCCTGCGCCTTGTACCCGCCGATCTCATGAACCGACTGCGGCAAAAGCCCGGCGTGTCCGATGACCGGCACGCCCGCCTCCACGATGGCCCTGATTGCGGAAGCGACCTTGACGCCCCCCTCCACCTTGACCGCCTTCGCCCCCGTTTCCTTCACGAGCCGCACGGCGTTTTGCGCCGCAAGCTCCTTGGAGGCCTGAAACGTCATGTACGGCATGTCGACGGCGACAAACGGCCTTGTGACGGCCGAGGCCACGGAGCGGCCGTGAAGAATCATCTCCTCCATCGTGACGGAAAGCGTGTCCGGCCTCCCATGCACGGCCATCCCGACCGAATCACCCACCAGGACGAGGTCTATTCCGGCCTCCTCCATGATTTTTGCGAAAGGAGCGTCATAAGCCGTTATCGCCGTTATCTTGCGCCGCTCGCGCTTGTATTCCGCGAATTGAAGGAC
The DNA here is from genome assembly GCA_016194375.1 of Nitrospinota bacterium. Classification (GTDB taxonomy): domain Bacteria; phylum Nitrospinota_A; class UBA7883; order JACRGQ01; family JACRGQ01; genus JACQEX01. Next base: position 29,763 of record JACQBU010000025.1, on the reverse strand, counting down.
GTTTATTTCATCCATGTTAATAATCCGGGTCGGAAGGGTCGAAGGCCTCGCGTCCGCGTATCGGACGGGAAATTCTCCACAAAAGTTTTCCAAACGCCGCTTCGTCGTTGGCAAAATCCACGTCCTTGGCGTTCACCATCAGGGCGGGCCCCCCGTCATATTTAGAGCACCAGTCGCGGTATGCCGAACCGACCTCCGCCGCGTATTTCTTCGTTATGCCGGTCTCGCAGGCCCTGCCGCGTTTTTTAGTCCTTTGGAAAAGCGCCTCGTCGTCCGCCGAAAGAAAAATCGTCAAGTCCGGCGCCGCGGGCATTTGGCCGAGCAGGCCGCGCGCGTCATTATACCGCCTTAATTCGTCCCCCTCCAAGTTCAGGCGCGAGAACAACAGGTCCTTGTCGGGGTGGAAGTCGGAGACGGTCGGAACGCCCGCCTTTTCCGCCTCCAGCGACATGCCGAGCCTCGACAGGAGAAAAAAGAGCTGGACGGCGAAAGCAAACTTGCGCGGCTCCTCGTAAAACGGGCCCAAAAACGGGTTGTCCACGGACATCTCGTGAACCGGCCTCGCGCCGTAATAATCCGCGAGTTTTTCGGCGAGCGACGTCTTGCCGGCTCCTATCGGCCCCTCCACGGCGATCCGTCGGCGTGAAACCGGCGGATTGAACGGCTCCGCGCGGACCACCTCCTGCCCCGCGACCGACGGCAAAAGGTCGGCGATTTTTCCAAAAACCGGATGAGCGGCGCTCGGGGCGATTTCCAGCAACGGCTCCAGCACGAACCTTCTGACCGCCATTCTCGGGTGTGGTATCGTCAGCCGCGGTTCGTCCGAGGCCGCGTCGCCGTATAGAACAAGGTCCAAATCAATCGTCCTGGGGGCGTTAAGCCCCTTTGCCTCGCGCCCGAGAAACACCTCTATCTGCTCGAGACGGCCCAGCAGTTCGAGCGGGCCCAAGCCGGTCTCGACCTCGAATACGCAGTTTAGGAACCACCTTGTCGGGCCGATTCCGACCGGCTTGGAAAGATAAAGGGAGGAGACGTTCTCAACGGTCGTCCCCTCGACGCGGCCGACCTCGGAGACCGCCGCCTTGAGCGACGCGCGCCTGTCACCGACGTTGGAGCCCGCGGAAATGAACGCCCTTTCCGGCCCCCCCTTTATCCCCTTTGGCGCCGGCACGAACAGGTAAAACGTGCCGCCCGGAACCAGCGCGTCGAACCCGACCGACCTTAGCGCCGCGACCATCGCCTTGAGGCGCCTCTCGTATTTCGCCACGGTGCGTTCGGTGATGGAGACGTCGTTTAGCGCGGCGATCCCCGCCCGTTGTATGGCCGCGAACTGGCCGGAATCGCAGTTGTCCTTCACGTGGGCGAACCCGGACACGACGAGCCTGTTGCCCGCCACGAACGCGAGCCGCCAGCCGGTCATGTTGAACGCCTTTGACAGCGAGTGCATTTCGACGCCCACCTCCGCGCCTCCGTCCACGGAGAGGAAGGAGAGCGGTTTTTGCCCGTAAACGAGGGCGCCGTACGCGGCGTCCTGCACTACGATAAGTTTGTGTTTTTTTGCGAACGCCACGACCTTGTCGAAAAACTTGGCGGTCGCGGTGGCGCCGGTCGGGTTGTTCGGGTAGTTGATGTACAACATTTTCGCCCTTGCGAGCTTCTCCTCCGGCACCAAGTCCAGCTCCGGCAGGAAGCCGGCCGAACGGTTGAGCGGCATGTTGTAAACCTCCCCGCCGTAGTACGCGGTGTGCGTTCCCATCACCGGATATCCGGGGACGGTCATCAAAGTAACGTCCCCCCGGTTGATGAAAACCGCGGGCAACATGGCGAGCGCCGGCTTCGAGCCGATGGCGTGGTTCACCTGCGTCGCGGGATCAAGCCCCCTCACGCCGTACACCTTTTCCATGTATCTTGCGGCGGCCTCCTTGAACTCGGCTATGCCGTTGTCGGTGTAGCCCCGGTTTTCCGGCCTGGCGGCCTGCGCCGCAAGCTCGTCCACCACGATTTTGTCCGCCATCCAATCCGGCTCGCCGACCCCCATGTCTATCATCTCGACGCCCGGGTTGGCGGCGACGGCCGCCCTCTTCGCGCGTTTTATCTTTTCAAACTTGTACTCCCCCCCCTTGCCGAAATTCGCCCCCCCGAGCCTCTCCGCGAACAGCCTCCGTATGTAAGAATCCGACATTCATGCTCCTTTTTAAAAAAAACGCGCCCGTTCCACCGCCCTCGTAAGACGGGCGGGATTGCATCTTATCCCAATAAGTCTTTGGGAAAAAGAGCCGGGTTGACCCTTGAAGCGGACCAGACTTCGTCCGGACGAAAATAGCGCCGACAATAATTCGTCGCATCATTTTCCATGACGGCCCACGGGCTATCGGAGGAGGCCGCACTGTGATTATGTTTGGTCGCGAGGCGGCTAGACGGACGCCTTTACCGCCGCGTCAATGTCGGGATAGACGAATTTGAAACCGGCTTCGACGAGCCTCTTTGGGTAGACCTCCTGACCGCCTATGACCGCCGTCGCCCCCTCGCCGAAAAGAAGCCTCAGCGCGAATTTGGGAAGCGGCAATACGGTGGGCCTATTGAGCGCCTTGCCCAGAGCCTTGGTCAGGCCCCTGTTCGTAGTCGGGTTGGGCGAGGTGAGGTTGTAGACTCCGTTGAACGAATCGTCGGCGATGGCGGCCATATAAGCCCGCTCCAAGTCCTTGATTTGCACCCAGGAGAAGGATTGGGAGCCGTCCCCTATCACGCCGCCCAATCCGAGCTTGAACGGCAAAAGAATCTTGCCCAGCATGCCGCCGCCTTTGCCCAGGACGATGCCAAACCGGAAAACCACGGTCCTTACCCCGAGCGGGACGGCCTTCAACGCCGCCTGTTCCCAATCATATGCAAGCGTTCCCAGGAAATCGTCGGCACGCTTAAAGTTATCCTCGGTCTGTTTAACCCCCTCGGCGTAAAAACCGACCGCGGAGGTGGAGATGAAAAGGGGTGGTTTCGACGGCATCATCTCAAACGCGCGCACCAATCGGGAGGTCGTGTTTATCCTGCTGTCGTACATCACTTTTTTGTGGCTCTTCGTCCAGCGCGTGATGATCGGAGCGCCCGCAAGGTTTTAAATTCTACCACGCACGGCGCGGCTCGCGCTTGAAAGGAGATTGTGGCGTACTGGCATGCCCGGTAGCACGGGCATTAACCTGCGGTTTGCGCTTCCTAGCCGGTTCATACTAATTAAAACTTACATACAACAAAAAATTGTTTCTCGTAGCGGTAACCAATGGTATAATTTATCAACTTAAAATAATTTAGTTACTAGGTATATAGAAGGTGATTATAAATATGAAACAATACGATGCGCCAAAAAATAATTCCGGGTCGGACGGAGAAAAGTTGGGCCAATGGTCTCCGGTTCTTTCGACGATATCAATTATTCAGGGTAAATGGACCCTTCACATACTGCGCGACCTTATTCCCGGCAAAAAGCGGTTTGGCGAGCTGAGAAAAGCCGTCGTCGGCATAACCCCCAAAACCCTTTCCGTAAGGCTCAGGGAGTTGGAGAAGGCGGGCGTGGTGCATAGGGAATTTTTTCCCGAGGTTCCGCCGAGGGTCGAATATCGCCTCACCCCGAAAGGGGAACAGCTGGGGGAATTGATTGGCGCGATGGCCGTTTGGGGCACCAAGTGGAGGGAGGAGAACCAGGCGTTTTTACGGGCGCGCGCCGAAGAAAAGAAACCGTCGCCTGTTCCGAAGAGGGACGATTTTATGTTCATAGACTAGGGCGTTCCAACTTTTCATGGATACGCCGCCATCGTCGTCCCCGTCCCCTTGCTTGTCATCCCCGTGAAAACGGGGATCCAGACTTTTTCCTTCCGGAGTTCCGCCCTTTTTAGCGGCCGTCTTCCAGGCGTATCAACATGGTCTTCGCCCGGGTGGAGGGGAGCCGGTCTATGGATTTTATCGCGGCGCGCACGTTTTTTTCCGTCGCCTCGTGCGTTAGGATTACCAAAGGAACGGGGCCGCCGGACCTCCCCTTTTGGATGACCGAGTCTATGCTAATTCCCTTGGCGCCCAGGACGCCGGCCATTTTTGCGAGCACCCCGGGCTTGTCGTCGACCGTGAACCGCAGGTAGTACCCGCTTTTGATGGAGTCCATCGGCTTGAGCGGCATCGGTTTCCTCGAGTCCGGCAGAAACCCTGTCGGGGTCATTCTTCCGACGGAGCCGCGCACGATGTCCCTGGCGGTGTCCACAATATCCGCAATCACGGCGCTGGCCGTCGCGTCGCCGCCCGCGCCGGGACCGATCAGCATGAACCGTCCGGCGTCCGAGACTTCCAGCTCCACGGCGTTGGTCACTCCGTCCACGCGGGCTATCTGCCTGTTGGCGGCGACCATGGCCGGATGCACCCTGACGTCCAGTTTGCCGCCGTCGTTTCTCGCCACCGCAAGGAGTTTGATGACCCTGCCGAACTGTCGCGCGAAAAGAAAGTCGTCGGGGGAGAGCATGGCTATCCCCTCCACGTAAATGTCCCTGAGCTTCACCGGTGTTCCGAATGCAAGGTTCGCCAGAATCGCGAGCTTGTGCGCCGCGTCTATCCCAGCCACGTCGAACGTCGGGTCCGCCTCGGCGTAACCGAGCCGCTGGGCCTCGCTCAGGGCGTCGCGGAACGACGCCCCGTTTTCCATCATGTCGGTCAGTATGTAGTTGGACGTGCCGTTGATAATCCCAAAGACGGACTTTATGGTTCCGGAGGCCACCGCCTCCCTGATCGTGCGGATTACCGGAACGGCGCCGGCGACGCTGGCCTCGAATCCGACGTTCACGCCGGCCTTGCGCGCCTGCCTGAAAATCTCCTCCCCCTTCTTGGCGAGAAGAAGTTTGTTGGCGGTTATGACGTGTTTTTTTTGCCTGATGGATTCCGTTACGGCGGCGTAGGCCTCGTCCTCTCCGCCGATTAGCTCGACCACGACGTCGACCTCCGGGGCGGCGACGACGTCCCTCCATTTTCTCGTGAAAAGGCGCGAGGGGATTTTCCCCCTGCTTTTTGCCGGGTTCCTAACGGCGATTTTTTCGACCTTAATTACGGCCCCGCACTTTGCGGAGATGACGGCCGCGCCCTCGGTCAGACGGCGGTAGACGGCCTCGCCGACCACTCCGCACCCCAGAAGCCCCACGCCTATCTTTTTCAAATAACTTTTCCCCGTCGCGCGCCGCTCGTCCGCGGCGACTTGTTTACGAGCCTATGACCGTTTTTATGCCCCTGACCGCCTGTCTTGTCCGGTGTTCGTTCTCCACCAGCGCGAACCGCACGTGGTCGTCCCCCTCCCTGCCGAACCCGATGCCGGGGGAGACCGCGACCTTGGCCTCCTTTAACAGCAGTTTGCTGAACTCGATGGAACCCATGCCCCGGAATTTTTCCGGTATCCGCGCCCAGACGAACATCGTGGCCTTTGGCTTCTCGACGTGCCAGCCTATGCGGTTGAGGCCGTCCACGAGCGCGTCCCTTCGGGACTTGTAACCCTCCGCTATCTCGCGCGCCACGGAGTCGCCGCTGTTGAGGGCGATTATGCTCGCTATTTGTATCGGCTGGAACATCCCGTAGTCCAGGTACCCCTTGAGGTGCGTGAGCGCCTGCACCATCTCCTTGTTGCCGCAGACGAACCCCACGCGCCAGCCGGGCATGTTGTAGCTTTTGGAGAGGGTGAAAATCTCCACGCCCACCTCCTTCGCGCCGGGCGTCGCGAGGAAGCTCGGCGCCTTGTATCCGTCGAACACTATGTCCGCGTATGCGATGTCGTGGATGATCATGACCTCGTTTTTCTTCGCGAAATCCACCACTTTCTCGAAGAACCCCTGGTCCACGCAGGCGGTCGTCGGGTTGTGGGGGAAGTTTATCACCAGCCCCTTGGGCCTCGGCCAGGTCCTGTTGTACGCCTCCAGCGCGCTCTCGAAAAAGTCCTTGTCGCCGGTAAGCGGCACGCTTATCACGTCCGCGTTCGCTATCACCACCGCGTAGGTGTGGATGGAATACGTGGGCGTGGGGACCAGCACGTTGTCGCCCGGCCCGAAGACCGCCAGCGCAAGGTGCGATATTCCCTCCTTCGAGCCGATGGTGACGACCGTTTCCGTGTCGGGGTTCAGGTCCACGTCGTACCGCCGCTTGTACCAGTCGGCGATGGCGACGCGGAGTTTTTTAATCCCCTTGGAGGCGGAATAGCGGTGGTTCTGCGACTTTTGGGTGGCCTCGAGCATTTTTTGGACGATGAAGTCCGGCGTGGGCTGGTCCGGGTTCCCCATCCCGAAGTCTATGATGTCCTCGCCGCGCTGGCGCGCCTCGGTCTTGAGGCGCGTGACCTCGGCCAGCATGTACGGCGGGAGCCGTTTTATCCTCGGAAACGAGAAGTTCACAGCCTGTCCGCCATGTACGAGCTTCGCACGAAAGGCCCGGCGGCCACCTTCTCGAAGCCGATTTCATAAGCGGCCCTGGAAATCATCTCAAAAAACTCCTCCGTGTGGTGTTTAAAAACCGGCGCGTGGTTGCGCGACGGCGCCAGGTACTGCCCCACCGTCAGCGCCCCGGCGCCGGCGGCCCTGATCTGCCTCATCGTAGGCAACAGTTCCTCCTCGGTTTCGCCAAGGCCAACCATGATACCAGATTTGACGGCGAAGCCGCATACCGCCGCATAATTTAACACGCCAAGGGACCTTTTGAAGTCCCCCCGCGGCCTCACGCGAGGGTAAAGCGAGGGGACGGTCTCGACGTTGTGGTTTAGCACGTCCGGCTTTTCCCCAAGCACGACGTCCAACAGCCGATTGTCGCCGTCGAAGTCCGGGACGAGCAGTTCTATCCTGCCGCCGGGGTTCTTTTCCCTAACGGCCCTCACCGTGGCGGCGAACTGCCCCGCGCCACCGTCGGGAAGGTCGTCCCGGGTGACCGAGGTTATCACCACGTGGGCCAGCCCCATGCTCCGGGCCATTTCCGCCACTTTTTCTGGCTCCGCCGGGTCGGGGAGCGCGGGCTTTCCCGTTTTAACGGCGCAGAAGGGGCAGTTGCGGGTGCAGACGTCCCCCAATATCATGAACGTGGCGGTGTTGCGGGAAAAGCACTCCCCCATGTTGGGGCATCTGGCAGATTCGCAGACCGTGTTGAGCCGCTTTTTCCTGAGCTCGTTCTTGACGGGGTCGGACGCGCGAAAGACCACCTTTTTCCTCAGCCATTCGGGTTTACGTTTGCCGGCGAGATTGTTTGTCGCGCCGCGGTGCGTCATCGGGTTGTTTCCGTTTCGATGCAAACCGCCGCCGGGTTTTTTCCAGCCGTCTTTTCGTCGCTCGTTCCGTTCACGCAGGGATTCTAACCCGCTTTGTCCGCGCGACAAAGCGGGTTATACTTGCCGATATGAAAGGCGGTTTTTCGTGGGAATAAAACTCCTTTTCGCGGACGACTCCGCGACTATGCAAAGGGTGGTTCAACTCGCCCTTGAGCACGAAAACGTGGCGCTTACGATAGCCGGGGACGGCGAGTCGGCGTTCGACGCGGCCAAGAGGGAGAGGCCGGACGTCATCGTTGCGGACGTCCACATGCCGGGGGTTGACGGTTTCAGCCTGTGCAGGAAGGTGAAGGCCGACGCAGGCACCGCCCACATCCCCGTCGTGCTCATAACCGGCGAGATGGAGGAATACGACGACAAAAAGGGGGAGGAAGCGGGCGCCGCGTCGCACATCACGAAGCCGTTCAAATCGGGGGAGTTGTTGGCGACCATACGCAAACTCGCCGAAAACGCCGGGGCCGCCGAAAAACCGGCCATGCTGGAGCTATTAAAGCCAAAGGCGTCGGACGAACAGGCCAAGGAAGAGGACGACATGGAGGTCGTCGCAATAGGCTCCGAGACCCCCGTCGGACAGGCGGACGACCTGGAGTTGAACCTGGACAATTTGGACCTGCGGGATTTGGACGTAGGAGTTTCCCCCGCGTCCGATGAAAGGCGTGGCAGGCGGGCATCGGATTCCGAGGTCGCCGCTCCGGCGCCGGTAGCCGAGAGGCCTTCCGCGTCCGAACGCTCCGCGCCTACCGTCGGATTCGCCGAGCTTGGGCGAATTTTTCAAGAATTGGCCGAGGAGGAGGTGCGGGAGTTCATGGCCAGGCGCGCGCCGGAAATATTCCGCGAGGTGGCGTCCGAGGCGATTCGCGACCAGGTAGGGGGCGGGATGGAGGCCCGGTTCGAAAAGGTGTTCCGCGAAGAGATTGGCAAAATAATGGCCGAAGGCATCGGCAAGGCGACGCCGAAAATGCTCGAAATAATGGAAAAGGCCACCCTGCAGATAACCCCGAAAATCGCCGAGCAGATGATCAAAACAGCCATTGAGCGGATCAAGGGGGGGAAGGCAAACTAATCCGTCTCCCGCTATTCCCGGAGGCGCTTCCGTCCCAATTCACCCGCATGATTTCCGAACCGTCTTATATTCCGGATTTTTCAATGTATAATCGCCGGGGAATCATATGAATGAAACCGAGCTGAGCACCCGTTACGACCCGGCCGAGGTCGGCAAACGCTGGTACGACTACTGGCTGGAAAAGGGGTATTTCAAGGCCAAGGACGCCGACGCGCGCCCTCCGTTTTGCATCGTCATACCCCCGCCGAACGTCACCGGCTCCCTCCACGTGGGGCACGCGCTGGACAACACCCTGCAGGACATTCTCGTGCGCCACCGCCGGATGTCTGGGTTCAACGTGCTTTGGATGCCCGGGACGGACCACGCCGGAATCGCCACCCAAAACGTCGTCGAGCGGGAACTAAAAAAAGAGGGGCTGGACAGGCACGCGCTCGGGCGCGAAAAATTCCTCGAGCGCGCCTGGAAATGGAAGGAGGAGTACGGCGGCAAAATAATCGGCCAGCTAAAGGAGCTGGGCGCGTCGTGCGACTGGGACCGGGCGAGGTTCACCATGGACGAGGGGCTTTCAAGGGCCGTGCGCGAGGTTTTCGTCCGCCTTTACGAGGAGGGGCTCGTATACCGCGCGAATTACATCACGAACTGGTGCCCGCGGTGCCACACCGCGCTGTCGGACATCGAGGTGGAATACTCGGAGAGGAACTCCCACCTTTATGAAATAGCCTACCCCGTGAAGGGGGGCGAGGGCAGGCTCGTCGTGGCCACCACGAGGCCGGAAACGATGCTCGGGGACGCGGCGGTCGCGGTCAACCCGGAGGACGACCGATACAGGGCGTTCGTCGGCAAGACGGTGATTCTCCCGATCGCGGGGAGGGAGATACCCGTCGTCGCCGACTCTTACGTCGCGATGGATTTCGGCACCGGCGCGTTGAAAATCACGCCGGCACACGACGCGAACGACTACGAGGTGGGGAAAAGGCACGGCCTTCCAGCCATGACCGTAATAGACAAAAACGGCAGGATGGAGAACGTCCCGGAAAGGTACGCCGGCAAGTCGCGAGAGGAATGCCGGAAAATGATCGTGGAGGACTTGAAGGAGCAGGGTTTCCTCGTTGAGGCCCGCGCCCATAAAAACGCCGTCGGGGAATGCTACAGGTGCAAGACGACGGTGGAGCCGAGCCTGGGGATGCAGTGGTTCGTGAAGACGGCCCCGCTCGCGGAGGCGGCGATAAGGGCGGTCGAAAGGGGCGACGTCGAGTTCGTCCCCAAGAGCTGGGAGAACACATATTTCGAGTGGATGCGCAACATACGCGACTGGTGCATAAGCAGACAGCTGTGGTGGGGGCACCGCATACCCGCCTGGCATTGCGCCGACTGCGGCCACATAACGGTCTCGCGCACGGACGCGACGGAGTGCGCAAAGTGCAAAGGGAAAAACATAGCGCAGGAAGACGACGTGCTGGACACCTGGTTTTCGTCGGCGCTCTGGCCGTTTTCCACGCTCGGCTGGCCGGAGGAGACGAGGGCGCTCAAGACTTTTTACCCGACTTCCGTGTTGGTTACGGGGCTGGACATAATTTTCTTCTGGGTGGCCCGCATGATAATGATGGGGCTCAAGTTCACCGGCGAACCTCCCTTTAGGAAGGTTTACATACACGCCCTCGTCAGGGACGCCGAGGGGAAGAAGATGAGCAAGTCCAAGGGAAACGTCGTGGACCCCCTTACGCTGATGATGCAGTTCGGCACGGACTCCCTGCGGTTCGCCGTCTGCGCCATGGAGTCGCAGGGGCGCGACGCCCGCCTTTCGGAGAAGAGGATAGAGGGGTACAGGAACTTCGTGAACAAGCTTTGGAACGCGTCCCGCTTCGTCCTGATGAACGTCGGCGACTACAAGGGGGGGGCGGACGTAACAAAGCTGAAGCTGACCGTCGCGGACAGGTGGATATTAAGCAGGTTGCAAAAAACGATAACGCAGGCGCAGGACGCGCTCGAAAATTTCCGGTTCAACGACCTTGCGAACGCGCTTTACTCCTTCACGTGGGGGGAACTGTGCGACTGGTACATAGAGCTCGCCAAGCCGCGCCTCGCCAACGGGGACGCGGAAACGGCGCGCGCCGTGCTGGTCCATCTGCTGGACAACGTGCTGAGGCTTTTACACCCGATAATGCCATTCGTAACGGAGGAGATCTACCACAAGCTTCCCGGCCACGGCGAATCGCTGATGATCGCCGACTACCCGAAGCCGGACGCCAAATTCGTCGACGCCGAGGCCGAGGGGGAGATGGAGACGGTGATGGAAATAATTTCCTCCGTCCGCTCCATCCGGCAGGAGCTAAACATCCCGCACTCGGTTCCGTTGAGGGCGGTCGTCAAACCCAGGGACGAGCAGGGGGCGGAGAAGGTGAGGGCCCACGAGAAATCCATTCTCGCGCTTTCCAAGGCCGCGTCGCTGGAAGTTTCGACCGGCGCCCAAAGGCCGCCGCAGTCCGCAACCGCCGTGCACGCCCACTCCGAAGTGTACGTGCCGCTTGCGGGGTTGATAGACATAGGAAAGGAAAGGGAGCGGATTGAAAAGGAGCTCGCGAAGGTGAAAAAGGAGCTCGCCGCGCTGGACAAAAAGTTCGAGGACGAAAATTTCGTGAAAAACGCCCCGCCGGAAATTTTGGAGAAGGACCGCAACAGCCAGTCGGAGCTAAGGCGCCGCGCGGGGGGGATGGAAGACTCCATAAAATGGCTGGGGCCGTAGACTTCGTTTTTTCGGGCGGAGCCCGGCAAACCGGGTTCGCCGGGTGGTATACTCGGTATTCTCAAATGGAGAATCCGCGATGGGCGTAAGGATACTGACGGTCGACGACGACATCAACGTGCTGAAGTCGTTGGAGGAGCTTCTGCTCCTAAAAAAGCACTCCGTTTTCCCGCACCTCTCCCCGCAGGACGCCCTCGCCAATATTGACGACGTCAATCCCGACATGGCGGTGATCGACTTCTACATGCCGGTCATGACCGGCATGGAGCTCATGAAGCGGTTCCATGAAAAGCGCCCCGAACTGCCGGTGGTCATACTGACCGCCTCGCGCGAGGTCAACGACGCCATCGAGGCGATCAAGTCCGGCGCGTACCACTACCTGACGAAGCCGGTGCAGGCGGACGAGCTCTTCAGCCTGGTGGAAAAAATAGCCGAGCAGGCGCGGCTTAGGGACGAAAACGAAAGGCTGAGGGAGGAGCTCGGGCGGAGGTACAAGTTCGACAGCATAATCGGCCGCTCCGGCGCCCTTCAGGACGTGTTCACAGTGCTCAACAAGGCGATAAAGACCAAGTCCACGATATTGATAACGGGGGAGTCCGGAACCGGCAAGGAGCTAATCGCCCGCGCGGCGCACTACAACTCGAGCCGCGCCGGGGGCCCCTTCATAAAGGTCAACTGCGCCGCGATACCCGAGTCGATGCTGGAGGCGGAGCTTTTCGGCATAGAGAAGAACATAGCCACGGGCGTTGCCCAGCGCGCCGGAAAATTAGAGCTCGCCGACGGCGGCTCCATCTTCATGGACGAGATAGGCGAGATGACGCAGGCCACCCAGGCGAAGGTGCTCAGGGTCCTTCAGGAGCGCGAGGTGGAGCGGATCGGCTCCCCAAAGGCTAAAAAGGTGGACATCCGGGTGATCGCCGCGACCAACTTGGACATCACGGCGGCAGTCGCCGAAAAAAAATTCCGCGCCGACCTCTTCTACAGGCTCAACGTGTTTCAAATCCACATGCCGCCCCTTTCGAAAAGGGTCGAGGACATCCCCCTCCTCGCCGCGCACTTCATCAAGAAATACTGCGAGGAAAACGGGGTCGAGCCGAAAAAGCTCGACCTTGACGCGCTGGAACACCTGCAAAAACGCGCATGGCCCGGCAACATCCGCGAGCTTGAAAACGTCATCGAACGCGCCGTGGGCGTGACCGACTCGGACACGATAACCAAAAACGAGGTGCGCTCGGACGGCGTCTTGGCCGAGCCGGAGCCGGATGCCTCCGTCGCGGGCCAGAACCTGGACGAGCGCGTGGCCGCGTTCGAGCGCAAGATACTGCTCGACTCGCTGGAAAGACACCGCTGGCGGCAAAACAGGGCCGCGAAGGAGATGGGCATCAGCGAGCGTAGCATATGGTACAAGATAAAAAAACTCGGGATAGCGCCCAAAAAACCGCAGGACGAGACGGCCTGACGCCTTAAAACCGGCCGACCCCCGGAAACTATTTTTTCCGTTTCACCTTCCTTAAAACGCGGCAAAAGCCGCCGAGGTCGCCTCGCGCGGCGGGCGGCGGTCGAAACCCGCGCTCTCATGAAAAAAGTTTTTTTTCGCGGGGCCTTTTTTTAAAGGTTTTTCCTTGATTTTAATTTCCGCATCATATATAAATGGCGGGCTTCGGTAAGGTTTAAGCTGGCTAGATAAACCAAATTGAGGAGGGGGATACTGACATGGGGGGATGTATTGGCGTGCTCAAATAACGCTAATCAGGTTTCCTACGTCATCTTTTCTACAATGACAACGGGGAATATTAGAGGGGTTTCGGCTTGAAGGCCCTGTTCAGCACTTGGAAGGACAAGCTCGTCGACAACAGGGGAAAACCCCCGGAGGCGTGGGCTGACGTTCCGGCAAAGCTTCCGCAAGCATTTGATTCCAAAAGAAAAATCACGGCGTTCATGGGTTGGGGCGGCATTGTAATCTTGGACGAGCCTTATGACGTCGTCGAGATGGCCTACAAATACGCCGGGGCGTTGCAAAAAAGCTCCTGCGCCAAATGTTTCCCCTGTCGGGTCGGGACGAAGGTCGGGGAGGACGTTTTCGCTAAGATACTCGGCGGGCGCGGCGGCGCCGACGACCTCAAACAGCTCGAGTCACTTTACGACTCCATATCGAAAAACTCAAAATGCGGCATAGGCCAGCTGGGGCCGGAGCCGCTCGTCCAGTCGCTCCAATATTTCAGGGGGGATTACGAGGATTACATAAGCGGAAAAAGGAAGCCCTCCGGTTTTTACTATCCGTACAAGATGACCGCGCCCTGCACCTCCGCGTGTCCGACGGGCATGGACATCCCCCTCTATATAGAGAAGGTGAAGGAGGGTGATTTCGCCGGTTCGCTTAAGACGATTCGAAACGCGAGTCCGATGGCGAGCACGCTCGGCAGGGCCTGTTTCCACCCGTGCGAAAACAACTGCCGGAGGGACAACGTGGACAAATCCATCTCCATATGCAAGATAAAGCGGTTCGCGTGGGATTACGAGGACCAGCACGAGGTGGAGAAACCGTCCAACCCCAACAAGCACTCGAGGCCGGAGAAGGTCGCCGTCATCGGCGCCGGGCCTTCCGGACTTTCCTGCGCCTACTACCTTGCGCTACAGGGCTTTCGGCCCACGGTTTTCGAAAAGCTCCCCACGGTTGGCGGCGCGGCTTGGACCGGCATACCGCAATACCGAATCCCGAAGGAGGTCATGCTCCGGGAGGTCGAGTTCATAAGGGACATGGGGGTCGAGATCAAGTTCAACGTCGAGTTCGGAAAGGCCGAGACCTTCGGCTCGCTCAGGCAGAAGGGGTACAAGGCCTTTTTCCTGGCGACCGGCGGGGACATTTCCAAGGACATGGGGGTGGAGGGGGAGAAGGACAACATTCCCGGCGTCTACGGCGGAATACAGATTTTAAAGGACATAACCTACAACGTAACCAAGGACTTTATACAAAATCCGGACGTAAGGCCCCATCCGGTGCCCGTCCCAAAGAAGGTGCTTGTCGTCGGCGCGGGCAACACGGCGATGGACTGCGTGCGTTCCTACATACGGCTTGGGTGTGATGACGTGAACATAGTCTATCGCCGCACGAAAAAGGAGATGCCCGCCGACCCCCACGAGGTGCGCGAGTCCGAGGACGAGGGGGTCAAGTACAACTTCCTCCTTGCGCCGACGAAGCTCGTGAGGGAGAACGGAAAACTGGCGGGGCTCGAGTGCCAGAAGATGGAGCTCGGGCCGCCGGACGAAAGCGGCAGGCGCAAGCCGGTGGCCGTGAAGGGCTCCGAACACGTGATGACGGCGGACATGGTCATTTCCGCCATCGGGCAGGACTGCGACATCAACTACCTCAAGGAAGAGGCGGCGATACAAACGACCAAGTGGAGGACCATCGTCGCCGACGAGGAGACCTTCCAGACCGCCGTGCCGGACGTCTTCGCGGGCGGCGACGTCGTGTCCGGCCCGCTCAACCTCGTGACGGCGGTCGGCCACGCAAGGCGGGCCGCCCAAGGCATGGGACAGTTCCTGCGCGGCGAGCGGGTCGCCCCGGCCGACGCGCAGATAATGGAAAAGATGATAGCCGGAATCGGCGCGTACGACAGGGACGAGGTTGTTCCGCAGGCCAAGGGGTGGCCCCGCAAGGAGATGCCCATCTGCGACCGGAAGGACAAGATCGGCTCGTTCAAGGAAGTGGAGCTCGGGTATTCCCTGGAGGAAGTCGTCGAGGAGTCCTCCCGGTGCATGCGCTGTTACATCGTGGGCATGGCCTGCGTGCCGGCGGACGGGGGCGGCGCATGAGCCACGCGACGGCGGAGACAAAGGCCGTGCTGACGGTCACCATAAACGGCCGCGCCACGGAGGTTCCGCCCGGAACGACCATACTGCAGGCCGCCAGAAAAAACGGCGTGAACGTGCCGACCCTTTGCTACCTGCCGAAGACGCACTCGATAGGCTCCTGCCGCGTCTGCTCGGTCGAGGTGGAGGGGGTCGCCTCGCCGGTCATGTCCTGCAACACGCCGGTGGCCGACGGCATGGTGGTCTATACCGACACCCCGAAGATAGTCGAGTTTCGCAAGAACATGGTCGAATTCATACTCGTCAACCACCCGACCGACTGCCCCGTGTGCGAAAGGTCGGGCGAATGCTCCCTGCAGAACCTGACCATGCAGTTCGGGATACAAAAGCCGCACTGGCAGACGGCCGAACACAAGAAGGTTCCGGTGGTGGACTGGGGGTTGATACAGTACGACCGGAACCTCTGCATCATGTGCGAAAGGTGCGTCTACGTGTGCCGCGAGGTGCAGGGGTGCGCCGCGTACAAGGTGGACGGGGTCGGAAACGCCGCCCGGATAAACACCGTCACCGGCGAAAAGCTGGACTGCGACTTCTGCGGGCAGTGCATATCGGTCTGCCCCGTCGGCGCGCTTTCGAGCGGAATGTATTTCTCGGCACGCTCGTGGGAGGTGGAAAGGACCCAGACCGTCTGCGCGCACTGCGGCGTGGGTTGCACGCTTTACTACAACGTCAAGAAGGGCGCGGTGATACGCGTCACCTCGCGCGATTCCGTGGGGAACAACAAGGGGAACCTTTGCGCCCGCGGCAGGTTCGGGTACGAGTTCGTCCAAAGCCCCCAAAGGATGACCTCGCCGCTGATAAAGCGCGGCTCCGGGTTCGAGGCCACGGACTGGGACACGGCGCTGGACTTCATCGCGCACAACCTGAAAAAATACGCCGGCTCCAAAAACGCCGTGGCCGGCCTGGGTTCCGAAAGGGACACGAACGAGGACGACTACGCGTTCCAGAAATTCTTCCGCGAGGCGCTTGGAAGCGGCAACCTGGAGAACCTCGCAAACCTGCACGGGCCGGAGACGGCGTCCGCCGTCTTTAAGGAGTTCGGTGACTTCCCCATGAACTGCACTTTCGGGGACGTCAGGCGCGGGGGCGCGTTCGTGTTCGTGGGCGCCGACGGGAGCAACGAGAACCCGGTGCTGAGCAACGTCGTAAGGGAGGCGATTTTCGAGCGGGGGGCGGAGGTCGCGCTTTTATACAGCAAGGTGGCGACCTTCCTTCCCTCGCCCAAGATAAAAATCGTCTACGACTACGACCGGCTAAACAAGACGCTCCTGGCGCTTCTGGACCGCCTGATAGACGGCGTCAAGAAGGACGGCTCGTTTGCGGGCGGCGCGCCCGTGTCGGACGAGTTCGGCCGGAAAGTGAGGTCCGCCGCCGGTTCCGACTTGGACGACGGCCTCAAGGCGGAGGTTTCCGAGGTCGTCCAACTGCTGAGGAGGAGGGGCGATCCGGTCTTCTTCGTCGGCCTCGAGGCGCAAAACCACCCGCAGTCTAAGGCGATTGTGCGCAATGTGGTAAACTTGGCGAAAATTACGGGGGGACGAGTGCTTCTTCTTCGCGAATATTGCAACTCTCAGGGCGCGAACGACATGGGCGTGGCGGCCGGCGTTCTCCCGGGGTACGCGGCGGACGCGAGGTCGGAGCTCAAGGAGGAAAACGAACTGTTCGGATCGGCCAAGGCGGTCATCATAGCGGACGAGGATCCGTTGCGGCGGCATCCCGATTATTTCGAGGCGCGCGCCGCGCTGGACAAGGCGGAGTTCGTGGCGGTGTTCGACCAGTTCTACACCCAGACGGCGATGTCGGCCAACGTCGTGCTCCCGACCTGCACCGCCGCGGAAATGGACGGCTCCTTCACCAATATGGAGGGGCGCGTGCAAAGGGTTCGCAAGGCGGTGGAGCCGGTGGGCCAGTCAAGGCCCGTATGGCGGATAATGGCGGATTTGGCGAAGAGGATGGGGGGCGACTTCGGCTACAACTCGGTCTCGGACGTTTCGGCGGAGATAGCCGCGAAGGTCCCGATGTACAAGGACGTTGAAAAGGACGCCTCGTACGCGGGTTACGCGCTTAAGTCCGTCCAGACTCAGGAGTTGAAACTGGAGACGCCGGCGGAGATGAAGGACTTGAAGGGCTCCAAAATCATGGCGATATTGCCGGACCACTCGCTCTTCAGCCTCGGGGTGTACACGGACTACTGCCCCTCGCTCGGGGCGTTGCGCGGCAAGCATTACGCCGATTTCCACGTCGGCGGCATGCCGTACGTGGACTTGAACCCGGAGGACGCCGCGCGGTGCGGATGCTCCGGCGACTCCACGCTTTTGTTCAAACATCCCAAAAAGGAATGGAAGGCCAGGGTGTGCATCAACCCGGGCGTGAGGGTCGGCTCGATGCGCGTTCCGGAGGAACTGGACAAATACGCGCGCGTGAGGGTGGTCGGAACGGGCGGAGAGGCCGATTGCGCCAACAGCGCCGGAATGGAGGGGAAATGAAACTCAACCAGTATCTCCCGGTTCTGATAATGACCCTTGCCGCCATCGGGACGGCGGCGGGCATGATACTGCTGACCTCCATAATCGGCCCGAAAAAGAAGTTTGACGACAAGATGGAGCCGTTCGAATGCGGAGTTTCGCCCATAGCGAACCCCAAGTCCCGGTTCTCGGTCAGGTTCTACATAATAGCGATGCTGTTCATACTGTTCGACATAGAGGCCGTCTTCCTTTTTCCGTGGGCGGCCGTGTACAGGAGCTTGGGGATGTTCGGGTTCGCGGAGATGCTGGTGTTCATCGTCGTCCTGGGCGTGGGGCTTGGGTACATCTGGAAAAAAGGGGCCTTGGAATGGGAGTAGAAGTGGAAGATAGGAACCCGGAAGCCGCGCTGGGCGACAGCGTCATCCTAAGCACGGTCGACGCGGTCATAGGCTGGGGGAGGAAGTACTCCTTCTTCCTCTATCCGTTCATCACCGCCTGTTGCGGGATGGAGTTCATGTCGGTCGCCGGCCCGCGCTACGACCTCGACAGGTTCGGGGCCGCGCTTCCACGGTTTTCGCCCAGGCAGGCGGACATCCTCTTCGTCGTGGGCACCATCAGCCACAAGCAGGCCCCGATACTGGTGAAAGTCTACAACCAGATGGCGGAGCCGAAGTGGGTGTTCGCCTACGGCGCGTGCGTCTGTTCGGGCGGGATGTACAACAACTACTCGACCGTGCAGGGGATAGACACCATACTGCCGGTCGACATTTACGTCCCCGGATGTCCCCCGAGGCCCGAGATTGTCTTTGACGGGTTGCTGAAACTTCAGGAGCTCGTCGCCAAGGAGCGCTCCTCAAAATGGCCGCGCGGGGCCGCGCCCTACGTGCCGAAGGCGAAAATATAATGGCCGACCTCGCCGAAAGGATAAAAAAGATGTCCCCCGACGCCGTGGCGTCCGTCAGCTCCTCGCTGGGTCAGGAGTGCGTCGTCGTCCACAAGGAGGCGATACTGGAGTTCATGCGCCGTCTCAGGGACGAGGAGGGGATGCTGTTCAACTTCATGATGGACCTCACGGTCGTGGACTACCTGGGGAAAAGGGACGCCGGCTCTAGGTTCGAGGTCGTCTACCACCTCTATTCGCTCAAGCACAACCACCGCGTCCGGGTGAAGGCGCCCGTTTCGCAGGCCGACCCGGCGATTGATTCCGTGGTGCAGGTGTGGAGGGGCGCCGACTGGTTCGAGCGCGAGGCGTGGGACATGTACGGGATAACCTTCAAGGGGCACCCGAACCTAAAGAGGATACTCCTTTACGAGGAGTTCGTCGGGCACCCCCTTCGCAAGGACTACCCGCTGAGAAAAAGACAACCGCTCCTGGGGCCGGAGAACTGACGATGTCCGAGCTGAGGATGGACCTGCACACGGAGCCGATGATACTGAGCATGGGGCCGTCGCACCCCGCCACGCACGGCACCGTGCGGTTCCTTCTGAAGCTCGACGGAGAGAAGATACTCAACTGCGACACGGAGATAGGGTACCTGCACCGCGCCTTCGAGAAGCACTGCGAAAACGGCACGTGGACGCAGGCGTTCCCGTACACGGACAGGCTCAACTACAACTCGGCGGTGCAAAACAACGTGGCCTACGCGCTCGCCGCGGAGGAGCTGCTGGGCGTGGCCGGCAAAATGCCGGAGCGCGCCGTCTACGTCCGCACAATAATGTGCGAGCTGGCGCGACTGGCGGACCACTACACGAACCTCGGCGCGGCCACCCTCGAGCTGGGGGCGCTCACCGCGTTCCTTTACTTCGTCGAGGCCAGGGAGCTGGTATGGGACCTCATCGAGTCCGTCTGCGGCGCGCGCCTCACGTCCAACTACGTGCGGATCGGCGGCCTGGCGAGCGACCTGCCGGAGGGGTTCGCGGACCACGTGAAGAGGGTCTTCGCGACCAACCGCGAGCACTGGAGGCAGTTCGACAAGCTCCTGACGAAAAACAGGATATTCATGGACAGGATGAGGGACACCGGCGCCATAAGCGCCGAGGACGCGATCGCGCTGGGGTTCACCGGGCCCTGCCTCAGGGCCGCCGGGGTCGAGTACGACGTCCGCAAGGCGAATCCGTACTTGGTTTACGACCGGGTTGACTTCGACGTGCCGGTCGGAACCACCGGCGACAACTTCGACAAGTACCTCGTCCGCATGGAGGAGATAAACCAAAGCCTGAGGATAGTGGAGCAACTGCTGGGCAAACTCCCCAAGGGGCCTATAAACATCAACGACGCCTCGGTGCGCAACCCCGCGAAGGAGGACGTCAAGAACCAAATACAGTCCATGATTCACCACTTCAAGAACACCATAGAGGGGATAACGGTTCCCGCAGGCGAGGTGTACGTCCCCACGGAGGGGAGCAACGGCGAGGTCGGGTTCTACCTCGTGAGCGTCGGCGGCGGCAAACCGTGGAAATGCCGGGTCCGCCCCCCCAGTTTCGCGCTGACTCAGGGCGTGGGGGAGATGGTGAAAGGCGCCTTCCTGGCGGACATAATACCGACGTTCGACATGATCAACCTTATCGGAGGGGAGTGCGACAGATAATGGCCGACATATTCCC
This sequence comes from Nitrospinota bacterium, assembly GCA_016194375.1. Taxonomy (GTDB): domain Bacteria; phylum Nitrospinota_A; class UBA7883; order JACRGQ01; family JACRGQ01; genus JACQEX01. The sequence goes on along the minus strand of JACQBU010000025.1, from coordinate 9,694 downwards.
GGGTCCGGACATATTCCCCGCGGGCATGCTTCCCTCGCTCGTTGAGATGATGGCGAAGATCATCTTCATATTCACCATGAACATGGGGGTTTTCGCCCCGTTGCTCGGCTGGGTCGAGCGCAAGCAGTCCGCGCTCATGCAGGACCGGATCGGCGCCAACAGGGCGGACATACTCGGGTTCACGGTGTTCGGCCTTCTCCACACCCTCACGGACGCCATAAAGCTCCTCACGAAGGAGGACTTCATCCCGGAGGGGGCGGACAGGCCGCTTCATTACCTCGCCCCGTTCATAGCGGTCGTTCCGGCCCTCATAGCGTTCGCGGTGATTCCCTTCGGCGGACAGTACGACCTGTGGGGGCACAAGACGAACCTCGTCATAGCCGACCTGGACGTCGGCGTGTTGTTTGTTTTCGCGGTGGCCTCCATCTCCACCTACGGCTCCGTCATCGCGGGCTGGGCCTCGAACAACAACTGGTCCCTGCTGGGGGGCGTCCGCGTCGCCGCCCAGATGCTATCCTACGAGGTGGCGATGGGGCTCGCGCTGGTCGGCATATTCATGGTGTACGGCACGCTGAGGCTCACCGACATCGGCGTCGCGCAGGAGAACTTCCTGCACTGGGGGATTTTCCTCCAGCCGCTCGGGTTCATCCTTTTCATCACCTGCGCGCTCGCGGAAAACAAGCGGACGCCGTTCGACATACCGGAGGCGGAGTCGGAGCTCATCGCGGGGTACTTCACGGAGTATTCCGGGCTGAAGTTCGCCATGTTCTGGATGGCGGAGTTTCTGGAGATGGTGACGATATCGGGCGTGCTGGTCGCCCTTTTCTTCGGGGGCTGGCAGATCCCCTTCGTATCGGGCGCCGCCCTGGCGAGGCTCTTCGGGTTTCTGGGCCCCAACCTGGCGCAGGTCGCCGTGATGCTCGTCCACGTCGCGGTCTTCTGGGCGAAGATACTCCTTTGGATATTCATACTCATGCTGATACGGTGGACCCTGCCGAGGTTCCGTTACGACCAGGTCATGAAACTGGGGTGGAAGATAATACTTCCGCTCTCCCTAATAAACATCTTGGTCACCGGCTTGGTGATGTTGTTGGTGAAGTGATGTCGGGCGCGTACAAGAAGGTGAACCGCGGCGTGACGCTGACACTTTGGGAGCGGCTTTACTTTCCCGAGGTCATACGCGGCGTGCTGATAGCGGCGGGCCACTTCGTCCCGAACTTCGTGAGCGTCACGAAGGCCTACTTCGGGGGGAAGCCCTCCGACAGGAAGATAATGACGATTTACTACCCGGAGGAAAAGCCGGTCCTGCCGGAGGCGTACCGGGGCAAGCCGGTGCTGGTCCGCGCGAGGGACGGAAGGGGAAAATGCGTGGCCTGCGGGCTTTGCGAGGTCGCCTGCCCGCCGAAGTGCATCAGCATCGTCGGCGGCCAGAGGGAGGACGGCACGCGGTATCCGGTCACCTACGTGCTCAACGGCGCCGTCTGCATCTTCTGCGGTTTTTGCGAGGAGGCGTGCCCGGAGGAGGCCATCGTGATGAGCGACCGGTACGAGGGGCTGTGCGAATACGACCGGAAGCCGATGGTTTACGACAAGGAGGCGCTGTTGGTGCCCGAGGAAAAACTGACGAGGCGGCTGGACTACATTAGGCGGAGGATGTACGGCAAATGGAACTATTGATGTTCTACGGGTTCGGGTTGCTCGCGCTGTTCGCGGGCGTCGCGATGATTTTGTCGCGCCAGCCGGTGACGTCGGCCCTGTTGATGATACTCAACATGTTCTGCCTCTCGGCGCTTTACGCGCTTTTGGACGCGCACCTCATCGCGGTCCTCCAGCTTTTGGTCTACGCGGGGGCGATTATGGTGCTCGTGCTTTTCGTGATAATGCTCCTCAACCTGAGGGAAAAAAAGGGGATAATCACCAAGCATCAGGCGAGCCTGCAGGTCGTCGGGGTCGCCGCGTTCGGCTTCTTCGTCATGACGGTCGTTTCGAGGCTCAACACCGCGGCCCTCCCCAAGTCCAAGGCGGCCTCCGCCGGGTTCGGCACCGTGGAGGCGGTCGGAAGGATTCTTTTCACCGACTACGTCCTTCCGTTCGAGATAGCGTCGGTGCTGTTGTTGGCCGCCATAGTCGGGGCCGTCATGCTGGCCAAGAGCAAGGTCTGACGTGCAAGTGTCGGTCGGCCACTACCTGTTGTTGAGCGCGGCTCTTTTCGCCGTCGGCGTGGTCGGCGTCGTCACGAGGCGCAACTCCATAATCGTCTACATGTGCATAGAGCTGATGCTAAACGCCGTGAACCTCACGTTCATAGCGTTCGCCCGCCAGCTGGGGGACATGGGCGGACAGATATTCACCTTCATGGTGATGACGGTCGCGGCGGCCGAGGCGGCAGTCGGGCTCGCGATAATAATCTCCGTTTTTCGCAACCGCCTGTCGGTGGACGTGGACGACGTGAACCTGTTGAAGGGGTGACGACGTTGAAAACCGTGGTGTCCATAGTCCCGTTGTTGGCTATTCTCGTGTCGGTCGCGGCCGCGTTCGGCATATTTTTCCTTCGGAACACTCCGAACGGGAGGGAGGCTTGCTCCATAACGGCGGCGCTGGTGAAGTTCGGCCTCGTCATGTCCTTGTATCCCCTGATTAGGGACGGGTACGTCGTCGAGTGCCCCCTCGTGGCCTTTCCCGCGGGACTCATGCCCAACCTGGGGTTTGCCCTGCGGGTGGACGCCTTGGGATTCTTGTTCGCCGCGGTGGCGTCGTTTCTTTGGATTTTGACGACGATGTACTCGATAGGGTACATGCGCGCTTTGAACGAACACTCGCAGGCCCGGTATTACGTCTGTTTCGCCCTCGCCCTGACCGGCGCGCTGGGTGTGGCGTTTTCCGCGAATTTATTGACGTTGTTCTTGTTTTACGAGCTCATCACCGTGTCGACCTACCTGTTGGTCGTTCATGACGAAACGGAGGAGTCCTACAGCGCGGGCACGAAGTACCTCACCTATCTTATGGGGACGGGGAAGCTGTTCTTCCTTCCGGCGATAATCTTTACGTTCGGCTTGACGGGAACCCTGGATTTCAAGTCGGCGGGGATTTTCTCGGGTGTCGACCCCTTCTGGGTCGGCTTGACGCTCGTCTTGTTCGTGGCCGGGGTCGCCAAGTCCGGCCTCATGCCGTTCCACAACTGGCTCCCCTCGGCGATGGTGGCCCCCACGCCGGTGAGCGCGCTCCTGCACGCCGTCGCGGTGGTGAAGGCCGGGGTGTTCACCGTCGTCAGGATCGTGGTGCACGTCTACGGGGTCGACTTTTTGAGTCATCTGGGAATAGGGGTTGTCATGGCATTTGTCGCCTCCGTGACGGTCGTCGGCGCCTCGGTAGTCGCCTTGCGACAGGACAACCTAAAGCTGAGGCTGGCCTACTCGACGATTTCACAGCTGGCATACGTGGTGTTGGGGGTCATGTTGCTCACCCCCGACGGCGTCAGGGGAAGCATATTGCAGATCGTGGCCCACGCGTTTGGGAAGATCACCCTGTTCTTTTGCGCCGGGGCGATTTACGTCGGCATACATAAAAAGTACATAAGCGAGATGGCCGGCATCGGAAAGACGATGCCGTGGACGATGGGGGCGTTCACCGTCGGCGCCTTCAGCATGATAGGGGTTCCTCCGTTGGCGGGTTTTGCGGTGAAATGGAGGCTGTTGCTGGGTTCGATGGAGGCCCAACAAATCCCTATAGCGTTGGTTTTGCTGGGGAGCACCCTGTTGAACGCGGCTTACTTCCTGCCCGTCATAAAGAAGGCGTATTTTGAGGAGTCTGACGACGCGGCCCATCAGCACGAGGCCCCCCTGATAATGAGGGTCGCGCTGGTCACGACCGCGATAGGCACCTGTTTGGTGGGGATATATTCGGATTTCATCGTGGGTTTGCTTAAGGGGATAGCCTAGCATGGGACTGGCGGGGGGGTCGAAATGAAGTCGGACAAGCTGATTTTATCGGTGCTGGAATGGCTCGAGGTTCGGGGCCTGAAGTTATTTTTCGCCGTCCTGGTCCTGTTGGTCGCCGGCGACGTCTTCGTCCCGAAGGAGGAGGGGGCGTTTCCGGGCCACACGTGGGCCGGTTTCTACGCGTTTTTCGGATTTGCGGCGTCGCTCCTGATAACCGCGGTTGCGAAGGGGTTGTCAAAACTGTTCATACACAAGGAAGAAGATTATTATGATTGACTACCTGAATCCGGCCTGGGTCTATCTGTTGGGCGCCCTGGGTATGCCGCTGGTGAAAAAACAGCGCGCGGCCTACCTTTTGGCCGTGCCGGTCGTGGCCGGCCTGTTCTGGCTGTTGTTGCCGATGGGGAACCACCTTTCGTTCGATTTCATGGGCCGTCAGATTACGATGATAAGGGCCGACGCCCTGAGCCGCCTGTTCGGGCTGGTCTTCATCCTGGCGTCCTTCGCCGGCGCCCTTTACGGACTGCACGAGAAGCACCGAACCAACCTGTGGATGGCGGCGTTCTTTTACGTCGGCGGCTCCCTGAGCGTGGTCTACGCCGGGGACCTGATAACCCTCTTCATTTTTTCCGAGCTGATGGCGTTCTCGTCCCTTTGTTTGATAATTTTCGAGGGGTCCGACAAGGCGCTCAAGGCCGGGTTCCGTTACATCCTGGTGCACATCTTTGCCGGTGTCTGCATGGTGGGCGGCATCGCCATTCACGCGGTCAAGACGGGAAGCATAGCCTTCGACGGGCTCGGGGTCTCGGACCTGGGCGGGCAGTTGATACTGGTCGGCTTCATGGTAAACGCGGCCGTGCCTCCCCTGTCGGCCTGGCTGTCGGACGCCTACCCCGAGGCGACGATAGTGGGGGCCGTCTTCCTTTCGGCGTTCACCACCAAGACCGCCGTGTACTGCCTCATGCGGGGGTTCGCGGGCGTGGAGCTTCTGGCCTGGATGGGCGCGATAATGACGCTCTACGGCGTCGGCTACGCGATGTTGGAAAACGACATTCGCCGCCTGTTGTCGTTCCACATAATCAGCCAGGTGGGATACATGGTCGCCGGCGCGGGCATGGGCTCGCATTTGGCGGTCAACGGCGCGGGAGCCCACGCGTTCACCCACATCCTGTACAAGGGGCTGTTGTTCATGGGGGCCGGCGCGGTCATCCACTCCACCGGCCTGAGGAAGCAGACCGACCTCGGCGGCGTTTATAAATTCATGCCGATCACGATGACGCTATACATGATCGGGGCGTTTTCCATATCCGCCTTTCCCCTGTTCAGCGGCTTCGTCAGCAAGTCCATGATAGTGGCCGCCGCGGAGCACCAGCATCTGACGGCGATCTATCTGATGTTGAACATAGCCTCCGCCGGAACTTTTCTCAGCGTCGGTCTGAAGCTTCCCTACTACACGTTTTTCCACCGGGAATGGCGGGGGGAGCCTGTGAAGGAGGCGCCCTCCAACATGCTGGCCGCGATGGTCTTCATGTCGGTCCTGTGCATCGGCATAGGCGTGTTCCCGGGCCCCCTGTACGCGTTGTTGCCGAACCACCCGGTTCATTTCGAGTCGTACACCCCCTGGCACGTGGTCGGCTCCCTCCAGCTGTTGCTGTTTACGGGGCTGGGTTTCTTCGTCCTGCTTAGGTTCCTGACCCCGCACACGGGCGTCAGCCTGGACACCGAATGGTTTTACCGCAAGGGGTTTTATTACGTGGGCCGCCAGATAACCTCGGCCGTCTACTATCTTGACACCGTGATGAACACCCTGTACCTCTCCGGCTTTGCGGCGGTCAAACGGATTTCCAAGTCGGGCCGCTGGACCGACGTCAACGTAGTCGACGGGGCCGTGAACGAAGTCGGAAGGTTCTTCAAGCGGACGAGCGAGGACGCCCGGCGCATGCAGTCCGGCCTGTTGCGCGGATACGCCTTCACCATGGTCGTCGCGTTCGTCCTGATCGCCGGCTACTACCTGTTCGGGGGCAGATGATGTTCCCGCTTCTTTCGGTCATAACCTTCGTCCCGCTGGCCGGGGCGCTCGTCCTGCTTTTCGTCGGCTCGAAAAACGAAAACCTCATCAGGATGATCACGCTGGCGACCGGCCTGGTCGACTTCGCCTTCTCGCTCGCCCTTTATTACGGGTTCGACGACTCGACCCACGCCATGCAGTTCGTCGAGAGGGCGCCGTGGATAAAGTCGTTCGGCGCCGAGTACTACATGGGGGTGGACGGCATTTCGCTCTTCATGGTCATGCTGACCACCGTCACCTGCGTCGTCTGCTACCTCGCCACGTGGACGGCGGTGGAGAGGAACGTGAAGGAGTTCAACATATCCATGCTCGTCCTGCAGACGGCGATGGTGGGGGTGTTCTGCGCGCTAGACTTCGTGCTCTTCTACGTCTTCTGGGAGCTGATGCTGATTCCGATGTACCTCCTCATCGGCGTATGGGGGGGCAAGAACAGGATTTACGCCACCGTCAAGTTCTTCGTATACACGATGGCCGGCTCGGTGCTGATGCTTTTCGCGATACTCGTCCTTTACTTCCAGTACCACTCCGCGACCGGCGTGTACACCTTCGACGTGCTCAAATACCACGCGTTCGCGTTTGACAAGAACCTCCAGTTTTGGATGTTCCTGTGCTTCTTCGTCGCGTTCGCGATAAAGGTGCCGGTCTTTCCGTTCCACACGTGGCTTCCCGACGCCCACGTCGAGGCTCCGACCACCGGCTCGGTCATACTGGCGGGAATCCTGCTAAAGATGGGGACCTACGGGTTCCTCCGGTTTTCCCTGCCGATATTCCCCCACGCCTCCCTCGCCGCCGCCTGGTGGGTGAGCTGGGTCGCCATCATAGGGATAATCTACGGCGCGCTCGTGGCGCTGGCGCAGGAGGACATAAAGAAGCTGGTGGCCTATTCCTCCGTGAGCCACCTCGGGTTCGTCGTGCTCGGAACCTTCGCGTTCACCCTGCGCGGCGTCTCCGGCGGGATCATGCAGATGATAAACCACGGGGTGTCCACCGGCGCGCTCTTCCTCATCGTCGGAATCCTGTACGAAAGGCGGCACACCCGCCTGATAGCGGAGTACGGCGGCGTATGGAAGGTGATGCCGAAGTTCGCCTTCATATTCATGTTGATCGCGCTCTCCTCGATAGGGGTTCCGCTCACCAACGGGTTCATCGGGGAGGTCATGATTTTGGTCGGGGTTTACGAGGCAAACGCCGTGTACGCGTCGCTCGCCGTCGTCGGCGTCCTGCTCGGGGCGGCGTACATGCTCTGGACTTTCAAGCGCGTGATGTTGGGGGAGATCACCAACGAGAAGAACAAGGACCTGCCCGACCTCAGCGCGCGCGAGCTTGCCTACATGGCTCCGTTCGTCATCCTGGTCTTCCTGATCGGAGTCTATCCGAACCCGGTGTTGAAGAAAATGGAGCCGTCCGTGCGCAACTTGGTCGGGCAGGTCGCAAAGGCCAGGTCGGGGGGGACGGCGGTGGCGGCCGGCGTCCGCGCGCCCGACGGTTTGAGGAGGGAGTGATGCCTATTACGATTCCGCCGATTGACCTGTTGGCGGTCGCGCCGGAGATAGCCGTCTCCGGGTTCGCCTGTCTGTTGCTCATGACCGCCGTCTTCCTCAAGGGGAAGGGGGGATGGGTCAACGCGTGCGTCGCGCTCGTCGGCCTGGCGGTCGCGGGATGGTTCGCGCTTTGCCAGGGCGCCCCGCGTTCGGCCTATTCCGGGATGTACGCCGCCGACGGGTTCACCCAGTTCTTCAAGATAATCTTCCTGCTCGGGACCGGCCTCGTCGTGCTCGTGTCGGTCAAGTACAACGAGGAGGAGAACATGAACAACGGCGAATACTACGCGTTGTTGCTCTTCTCCACGGCTGGCATGATGCTGATGGCCGCCGCCTCGGACATGATGACTCTCTTTTTGGGGCTGGAGCTCCTTTCGATATCCCTCTACGTGCTGGCGGGATACGCCAGGAACAGGCCGGGGTCGAACGAGGCCGCGTTGAAATACTTCCTGCTCGGGGGGTTCGCCGTCGGGTTTCTTCTTTACGGCATGGCGATGATTTACGGGGCCACGGGGCACACCGACTTCGCCGGCATCGGCAGGGAGGCGGCCCGGGGCGCGGACAACAGGCTTTACCTCGTCGTCGGCGCCGTGATGCTTCTGACGGGGCTGGGGTTCAAGGTGGCGGCCGTTCCGTTCCACCAGTGGACCCCGGACGTCTACGAGGGCGCCCCGATACCGGTGACGGCCTTCATGTCCGCCGGCCCGAAGGCGGCGGTGCTGGCGGTCATGATACGCGTCTACGCGCAGTCAGTCTCCTTCATGCACGTGGACTGGCTGGTCTGGCTGTCCGTGCTGGCGGTGATGACGATGACCGTCGGGAACGTCGCCGCGCTCGTCCAAAGCGACGCCAAGCGGATGCTGGCGTTCTCGTCCATATCGCACGCCGGGTACGCGATGGTGGGGCTTGCCGCCGCGACGCGGGAGGCCGTCGCCTCCGTCGCCGTTTACATGCTCGTTTACACGCTGATGAACATAGCGGTGTTCGGGATACTGGCGCTAGTCGCCAGGAAGAACGAGCAAAGGACCAAGATGAGGGATTTCGCGGGGCTTGCGCGCTCCAACCCGGTGCTGGCCGTCTCGATGACGATACTGGTGTTCTCGCTCGCCGGGATACCCCCGATGGCGGGGTTCATGGCGAAGTTCTACGTCCTCATGGCCGCGGTCAAGGCGGGGCTTTACTGGCTCGTGCTGGCGGCGGTCTTGAACTCCGCCGTGGGGATTTATTACTATCTTCGCTTCACGGTCCACATGTACATGGACGAGCCGGAGGAGAAACTGCCGCCGGTCAAGGCCTCCCCCGCGCTCGTGGTCGCGATCGCCTTGTCCATCATCGGCGTGTTGTTGATCGGCGTCGTCCCCTCCGCGTATTTGGAGATGGCGGGAAGGGCCGTCGTCTCCTTCTAGCGGGGTTTTTGGCGGCGGCTCGACCGGATTTCCCGGGGCGGGCGCGCCGGCGGCGGACGGGACTTAATCCAGCCTCTTGTCGAACAAAAGCAGGTAGGCGTTCCTAAGAAGCGTTCCGGCGTAAAAGGCCAGAAGAAGGACGGCCGCCCATTCGAAATACCCCCCGTTCCTCGCCGCCCTGAGTAAAAAATGGGCGTCGAGCGCGAAAAGCAGGGTCGAAAGCAGGGCGGAGACGGACGCCTTAAAAAGCGGGCCCCTTTTTTTTCCGAACAAGCCGCCGAAAAATCTCCTTATGCCGTCGAGACGGGGGAGGCCGAACCCGGGGCCGGCGCCGGGGAGCGCGGAGCCGCAATACATGCATCGGGCGGCGCCGGGCCGGTTGGGGCAGGCGCAGACCCGGCACTCCACGGCGGCAGGCCTGCCGCCGGTTTTGTTCTCCCGGCCGGATCCCCTCCTGTGAATCATGATTAATCGTAACTTATCACGCGCCTTAGGAGTTGTAAACCCACGCGCCTTGATTCGGGCGGGATGGCGGCCTCCAGGCGGTCCGCCAGGGCCAGCAGGTCGCCTATCGAGCGTCCGCACCTGTGCAGAACGTAGCTTTTCGCCCCGGGGGTGAGGCTTATGCTCCTGTCGTCCGCCATCTTGCCCAATATCTCCCTCATCCCCGTCTCGTCCGGCCTCTGAAGGCCGACCACCATCCCGGTCAACAGCCTGCTCGAAAGATAGCCGGGCAGGCCG
>JACQBU010000029.1 GCA_016194375.1 Nitrospinota bacterium | reverse complement strand
TCTTCTCCCCGCGAAGAGCCTCCAAGGCCACCTTCGCCTTAAACGTGCCGGAGTAATTCTTCCTTTTGTTCATTTTGATGGTCTCCTTTCAATTCGGATTCCACCTTAGCACACTGTCCTAAATTTGGGGTCCACCTCTGAGTTGCCTTTCAACCACAGCACATCAATTAGTTCTATTGTTCGTTGGGTGGCATCATTAAATTGGGTTGGTAGTTCTGAGATTATATTGGGCAAACTTCCGAGTGTCTGCCCCTGCCAGGTACGTAACCTATCATTGTTTGCAACCCACGTATCAAGACCCATTTCCGAACCTAAAGTTAAAAGACGATGTTGGATTTCAGTATGTCGGGTTGTTGTGGGAGCAACTGGATCATCACCACTATGACCATTTTTGGGGGATGTTAAAATTTCCTCTGGTTCTGGAACAGTAACATTAACCGTTATTTCACGCTTCCCTCTTTTACTTTTGACGCTAAAAATTGGTTCCCTTGCAAGTTTCTTTGCGTCAACCATGCGGCCGACTGGACTTATTTCAGCCTGCTTTAATAGGTTTATGATAACGGTTCCGTCAGAATCTTTTTTAAAACGGTTTGGTGAACCTCGTACAAAAAATTTAAACTTTCCACGGTGTGATGCATCTAGAAAAAAATCGACCTTTACCTAAAAGCTCCTCCATAGGAATTCCATACTCCGGTTGTAAAAGGATGATTGGCTTTACTGCTAGTCGAACTGGGAATTCGGCCACTTGCCAGATATCAGATTTGTCTTGGCTTGGTCCTTGGACCTCTAAAGCACCAACCCACCGCTGAACGCCGGTTAGATAACACAAAAGTATATCTCCCGGCTTTATTTGGGAAACAATATTCCGCCTTCGTTGAGTAAAGCCAGTAACACTTTTGCCTGCAACAATAAATTCATTCCATGTGGTACCAGTAAATAAATCAACCCAATAAGCCATAAAAGTATTTTAGCCCATGTAAGGTCAAAATCCTATTTTACGGAATCGGGGGTCAGGAATTGCAATATGGCTTCTGTTCGTGAACGCAAGACCCGCCCGAAAAAACGCCCGTGTCCAGAACAATCTCGCTCCCTTATTATTCTTTTTATGTATATTCTTTATTCCTTTTTTATTTCATTAATGGTATACTTCAACCGTGAAGTTCGAATACGACCGGGCAAAAAAGCGCCTCGAACAAGGCCAAGCACGGAATTGACTTCGAGGAAGCTAAAAAGTTGTGGGCCGGTAACTTCATGCAGTCCCCCGTTTTAAAGTTGACGGGGGAACCGAGAATATTGGTAATCGGCGGGATAAACGATGTTTTCTAGACCGCGGCCATAACCCTGCGCGGAGTGGCCGTTAGAATAATTTCTGTAAGGAGGTCTCGCAGTGAAGAAAAAGAAAAATACCAAAACCATTTCCACCGAGGAATTTGACCGGAAATTCGACGACGGGGAGGATATAAGCGAATACATAGACGAGAAAAACACCGTATTCCGGATAAACATTGACATCCCCATATGGGCGGTCAACGAACTGGACGCGGAGGCGACGCGTAGGGGAATCACCCGCCAGTCGCTCATCAAAACGTGGCTGGTGGATTTGCTGGACGAAAGGAAAAAGACCGCCGACAGAAAACGCACGGCAATGGTTTGACGCGGTCGGAAGCCGCGGCAGATTTCTTGCCCCTTAGCCGGGGCAACCACAGCCTAAAGCCCGTGCTACCACTTTGGATTCACGCCGGAGAATACCCCGCGAGGGCGGGCCTCAATAAAACCTTGAGATGAGGACGAACGACGCCCCGAACGCAAGCGCCAGAAACAGCTCCGCGTAGCCGAGCCGCTTTAGCGTGTGGGGCGGCCGGAAATAAAAAAACAGCGTCACGAAAAATCCGGGCGCGAAGGGCCAGAAAAGCGCGAACTTAATGTGGAACCTGTCCAGTATCCCGAGCGCGAACAGCATCGCAAAAAACGAGGACAGCAGGTTCTCCCGGAAAACCGGCCTCAGCCTCCCCGCTATCGTCGGCTGTTGCTCGGCCAGCGCCAGCTGGAATCCGCCCAGCCGCACCACCCGCCGGGACTGCATAGTGCGGTCAAGCAAAAACAGCAGGACCAGAAGCCATACGCCCACGTTGAGGAGGGTCGTCGCGCCCGTCACGGCGTGCGCCGCCGCCAGCGAGCCCACCGACAACGCCGCCAGACCGCCGTATTCAAACCACGCCTCGCGGTGGAATCCGGAGTGGAACGCCCTCATCCCGATGTAAAACCCGCCGACCACGAACAAAATCCAGGCGGCGAGAAACGGTTGCCTGACGACGAGGGGAACGGCGAAGACGAACGAAGCGACCATATAGGCCGCGGACCAGAAAACGACGTTCGAGGCGGTTTCCAGGCCCCTTTTCCTGTTTTTGTAAAACATCCGCGTAGGGGTCATCGCCAAAAAGCAGAAGAACACCACCCCAAGCACGAGGAAAAAATCCGCGAGGCTTCCCTCCGCAAAAAGGCCGCCGACGAATATCGGCAAAAAAACCCAGACCCAAAGGCCGTGTTCCTTCGGCATTATAGGCTTGAAAAAATCATTCTCCATACAGCTCCCTTTCGAACCCCGACCTCGTCGTCCGGAGGTTTTCAAGGCATTCGCTAAAAATCCCCCCCCCGGCGTAAATCGAGAGCACCGGCGCGCCTTTCGCAAGGGCGGCGCCGTCGGGCGGCACGTCCCTCATGCCGGCCTTGAACCACTTTCCGGGGTTTTTAAAAACCGTGTTTTTGCCGGCGTAAACCACCCGCCTTCCATGATATCCGAGGTTCGGCCCCATGTCGAAATGACATTTGTCTCCCGAAAAAGCCGCGGCTTGGGTTCCGGCCAAGTCAATACCGTGCGCCCTCGCCATCAGCTCCATTCCGGCGGTAAACCGGGGGTTGACCTCAAGCAGGTTCGGCGCTCCTTCCCCCAATATGAAATCCGCCCCCCACCACCCGACGAGCTCCACCGCCTCGGCAAATCTTTGACCGAAGCGGGCGACCGCACCCAGAGCCTCCGGGTCGGCCTCGGCGGGATAAACGCAACCGGCGAACCTGTAACCCTCGTTGATATGGGCCGCGACCCCGCAAAATTTCGTCCCGGAGCCGGAACTAAAAAATATCGCCCCCACGGAACCCCCCTCGACGAATTTCTGGCGATACTCCCCTTCGCGCAAAACGCCGTCGTCCTTCCTTACGCCGGCCCCTCCGGCGGATTTCGCCTGCTTTATTATCCAGCCTTGCCGCGCCCTGCCGTCCGCGTCGGCCTCAAACTCAGGCGCCGAGATTCCGTCCCCGGCAAATTTCCGAAGAAAGCCGAAATCCCTGCTTTTTAGCACGGCCGGGGGCGGGGAGTTGAAAACCCGCCGCGTTTCTGACGCCTTTTCCACGAAGTCTGGAAACGACTCGACGGGGGAGCAAAAAATGACGGGAACCTCCTTCGGAAGCCCCGAAAACCGCGCCAGAAGACTCGCGTCGCGCGCCGGAGCCTCCGGCTCGACAAGCGAGCCGAAAAACCGGGCGTCCCAATCGTTGAACCCGTCAACGGCGGTCACTTGGTATCCGTGCCTCGCGGCGTTTTCCATCCACGGCCTGACGTGGGCTCCGACGAAGCAAACCCTCTTCACTTTGCCATTATAAACCCTGTACTCTAGGCAGAATGGAGTTCCGAAAGAAACCGACGCGACGGAGTTTTTTATGACGTGGTACGCAAGGGCGGGGATGTCGGCGCGCGCCCTTCCGCGCCGGATACAAGGGCTCACCCGTCCGGCGCAGGCGTTTTTTATGGCCTCCCTGCTCTCGGACGCCCGCGAGAGCATGGCGGTCATAACCGCCGACAACGCGTCCGCCGCGGCGCTCGCGCAGGACGTCGGCTTCCTTCTCGGCGGCCCGGAAAACATAATTTATCTGCCGCAGGTCGAGTCCATCCCCTACGAGGCGGCCCCGGGCTCGCCCGAGACGGAGGCGGCGAGGCAGTCGGCCCTTGCCCGGCTCGCCGGGAAGACCGACCGACCCTTTATTTTGATCTCGGCGGCCGCCGGACTTTTGCAGAAATGCCCGCCCCCCGGAAAAACGGCTTCGTTCCGTCTTTGGGAAAAGGCGGAGGCGGACAGGGACAAGCTCGCGGAATTCCTCGCTCTGACCGGGTACGAGCGCTCCGACCCCGTTGCGGAACCGGGCGCGTTCGCTTTTCGCGGCGGGCTGATGGACTGCTTCCCGCCGGACGAAGGCGGCCCGATTCGCGTGGAGTTCCTCGGCGACGAGGTCGAGTCAATACGCCGGTTCAACCCGGACACGCAACGCTCGTCCGAACGCCTCCCTTCCATCACCCTCCCCCCCGCGCGCGAAACGAATTACCACGGGGTGGACAAGGGACCGTTGCTGGAAAGGTTCGTGGAGTTCGGCGTCAGACAGCCCCGCATTTTACAGGCGGTCGAGAACGGGCTGTTTTTCCCCGAAATGGAGTGGTTTTTTCCGCTTTTTCACCCCGACGCCGCGACCCCCATGGACTATCTGCCCGGCGACCTGCCGATCCTAGTCTGCGAGCCTGACAAGGTGGCCGAACACCTCGAAATGTTCCGCAAGGAGGCGGCGCGGGGGTACGAGGGCTCGCTTGAGCGCGGGGAGCGTTATTGCGGGCCGGAGGAGCTTTTTGCCGACGACAAACTGCTCGACGAGCTTATTGAAACCTCCTCCGGGACCGCGCTTTTCGAAATTTCGGACCGGCCCGACGGGGCCGAGTGCCGAACCATCTCGGCGCGCGAGGCGGAGAGGCTTCACGGCGCTTTCAGCCGCTTCATCTACGACTGTCGGGACCGGCTCGACAAGGGGTACGTCGTGATGTTCGTGGGCCGAAACGAGGAAACAGTAAGCCGCGCCGGAAAACTGATGGCCGAGGAGGGACTCGGATTCGCCGAGGCCTCAAAAAGCCCCGTCGCGGAGCTTCTTGGCGCGCCGCACACACCGCGACTGATTTCCGCCGTCGGCTCCCTTTCGGAGGGTTTTGTGCTGGACGAGGCGCGAATCGCCGTAATAACGGAGGAGGACGTATTCGGCAGGCACGCCGCCCGCAGGGCCGAAAAGCGCAGGCGCAAGACGGCGTTCGTGACGAGTTTTGCCGACGTAAAACCGGGGGACTACGTGGTGCACCGCGACCACGGCGTGGGGCTCTACCACGGGGTGAAACGGGTGCACGCCGGGGACAGGACGGACGAATATTTGGAGATAGAGTACGCCGAGGAACAACGCCTCTTTCTGCCCATATCCTCGATTCAACTTCTGGAAAAATTTTCCGGCGCGGGCGGGCCCCGTCCAAAACTCGACCGCATGGGGGGCCAGACCTGGGCGCGGACGAAGGAAAGGGTCAGGCAGGGAATAATGCGCATGGCGAAGGAGCTGTTGGAGATCTACGCGCGGCGCGCCACGGGTAAGGCGCACACCTTCGCGCCCGACGGGAATTTTCACGCGGAGTTCGCGCAATCGTTCGGGTGGAGCGAAACTCCCGACCAGGCGCAGGCTATAGCGGACGTCACCGCCGACATGGAGTCGGACAAGCCGATGGACAGGCTGGTGTGCGGCGACGTTGGGTACGGAAAAACCGAGGTGGCCATGCGCGCCTCCTTCAAGGCGGCGGTGGACGGGAGGCAGACGGCCCTGCTCGCGCCGACCACCCTGCTGGCGAACCAGCACTTCGCGAACTTCAAGGCTAGGATGGAGCCGTTCGGGATAAAAGTCGGTCTGTTGAGCCGCTTCGTGGCTCCAAGGGAACGGAGGGAGACGCTGGCCCGCATAGCAGGGGGGGACGTCGACGTCGTCATCGGGACGCACATGCTCCTGCAAAAGGGGACGAAGTTTGCGAACCTGGGCCTCGTCGTCATAGACGAGGAGCACAGGTTCGGCGTGGCCCACAAGGAACGGCTGAAAAAAATGCGGGAGACGGTCGACGTCCTCACCCTGACCGCGACGCCCATCCCGCGCACCCTGCACATGTCCGTGTCGGGCATAAGGGACATAAGCGTCATCAACACCCCCCCTCCCGAGCGCCATTCGATAACTACCTTCGTCCGCAGGTTCGACGGCCCGATAATCTCGGAGGCGATCAACCGCGAGCTGGCGCGGGGCGGGCAGGTCTTCTTCCTGCACAACAGCGTCAAATCCATCCACAAGATGCTCGGCTGGCTCAAAAAGGTCGCGCCCGCCGCGCGGGCGGAGGCGGCGCACGGCCAGATGGCCGGCGCGGAGCTCGAGGAGGTCATGGACAATTTCGTACGGCGCAAGATAGACCTTCTGCTGTGCACCACGATTATCGAGTCCGGTCTGGACATCCCGAACGCCAACACGATAATCGTCAACAGGGCGGACAAGTTCGGCCTCGCCCAGCTCTACCAACTGCGCGGGCGCGTTGGGCGCGGGAGGCACAGGGCCTACGCCTACATGCTTACGCCCGCCGCGCTGACCCCCGCCGCGAAAAAGAGGATAAAGGCGGTCGAGGAGCTGAGCGAGCTCGGCTCCGGCTTCAAACTCGCGGCGCGGGACATGGAGATACGCGGCGCGGGAAACCTGCTCGGCCCCCAGCAGTCCGGCAACATAACCGCCGTGGGGTTCGAGACCTACTGCCGGATGCTCGAGGAGGCCGTGGACGAGATAAAATCAGGCGGCGCCGCCCCGCGCCGCGCCGAGCCGCTTCTTTCGCTTGATTTCGCCGGCAGGCTGGAGGAGAGCTACATACCGGCGCTCGAGCAACGGATGGACTTCTACCACAGGCTCAACCGCGCCGAGGACCCGGACGAGGCGAGGCAGGTGGCGGACGAGCTGGCGGACAGGTTCGGCCCGCCGCCGGAAAAGGCGCAAAAGGTGGTCGACGCCGTCATGATAAGGCTCGGATGCATCCGCGCCGGGGTCGAAAGGTTCCAACTGGAGGGGGGCCGGCTCGAGGCGTCGTTCCCGAGGGGGTCGGGGGCCGCGGCGGTCGCCGCGTCCGTGGCGGCCGATTTCTTCCGCTCCGGCCCCATAGGCGCGGGGGCGGGGGAGGCCATAAGGGTGGACCTTTCCGCCGTGCCGGCCGGAAAGCGCGCGGCGACGGCGGCGGAATTTCTGTTTAGGCTCGGCTCTCCTTGACCGAGACGACCCCCGCGATTATCAGCGCGGTTCCGGCCATCTGCAGGGCCGTAATTTTTTCGCCCAGAAAAACGTACGCCGTCAGGATGGTGAAGACCGGCCCCACGGAGCTTATTATCGCCGTCTTGCCGGCCCCGATGCGGCGCATCCCCTCGGACATCAGAAGCACCGGCAAGACCGTCGAGACCAGCGCCATCAAAAGGCCGAGCCGATAAACCGGCGCGGGAAGACGGAATATCCCGCCCCCCCGGGTCAGGCCGTATTGCGTCAGCACGGCCGCGCAGGAAACCGTCATCGCATACCCGGTGAAGCGCAACGTGCCGGCGCGGGGTATCACCCTGTCCGCCCCCACCAGATAGACGGCGTAGGTGAACGCACAGCCGAAAACCAGCGCGGCGCCGTACAGCGCGTCCTTCCCGTAAAACCTCGCCTCGTTTGAAAGTGCCAGCAGGACTCCCACGTAGGAGAGCGCCAGGGACGCCGCGACGGTCTTTGTAATCCTTTGCCCGAACCAGACGGCGGAAATAAGCACGACGATCGTCGGGTAGAGGAAAAGTATCAGCCGCTCAAAACCGGCGGAGACGTACAGCAACCCCATGAAATCAAGAAGGGCCGAAAGGTAAAATCCGCCCAGCCCCAGGAACATGATTTTGGCCGCATCCCCCCGCGACACCCTCGACTCCGTCCTCGCCTCCCCGTAGGCCGCCATCACGGCGAAGAACGGGAGCGAAAACGCCATCCTAAGCGCGAGAAGCGTGATGGCGTCCACGTCGTACCTGTACGCCAGCTTTATCATCACCGCCTTTGCGGAAAAGGCGGCGGCGGCCAAAAAAACGAGGGACGCCCCGACGAGGCCCTCCTCGCGCGATGCTTTTTGGAACATGCGACATCCTCCCCCGTTTAAGGGGGTCGGCGCAACACCATTTTCGGCGCGGCGAGGGGGGAAACGTGGGATAATCGGCCCATGGAATGGACCGGCGCCATAAAGGTGTTCATCAGCCTCTTCGCGATAATAGACCCCATCGGGGCGATCGTCTTCTTCAACGGCCTTGCCGGAAACCGGCCCGCCCAGGACAGGATGAAAACAGCCTGGATGGCGGCCTCGACCATGGGAATCACCCTGATCGCCGCCATATTCCTGGGGGACAACCTTCTGGGGTTTTTCGGGATAAGCATCCACTCCTTCAGGGTCGCGGGCGGAGCCTTGATTTTCCTGACGGGCATCGCCATGCTGGGAGGATACGGCCCGGTCATCAGGCAGACGCCTAGGGAGCAGGACGAGACCGCCGACGGGTCCTCTGTCGCCATCGTGCCGCTTGGAATACCGTTGCTGGCCGGGCCGGGGGCGATAACCACTGCTGTCATCTCGGCGCAGACGGCGAAAACGGCCCCGAACCTGGCGCTTCTTTCGGGGATAGTGCTTTTAATATCCGTCATGACGTTCTTAATTTTCCTGTCGTCGGACAAAATATCGGGCTTGCTGGGCAAGACCGGAATGAACATCTTCACGAGACTGCTCGGGCTCCTGCTGTCGGCCATCTCGGTGGAATTTATCGCGACGGGATTAAAGGGGCTTTTCCCCGCCCTTGGCTAAACGCCCCCCTTCGGGGTCTTTCCCCACTGACGCATTTGCTCAAGCCCCTTCCGGGTCTCCTGTCTGGCGTTGCACTGCATCCTCTGGATGTTCCCCTGTTGATCTTTTAGCTTGCCTGCCGGTTTCCGAACTTTTATCGGACTCGCCTTAAAAACGTCCGGCACGCCCTTCATCCAGCTTAATTTAATTTGCATGCATAATCCCTTATCCTCCGATTTGTCCCGTTGGCCCACATTACTTGTCGGATTGACGCCCTTAAACTTTAGACTTTTGATAGAATGTCATAAACCAATTTGGAGAAACCATGCCGATATATGAGTACAGACACCTGAAAAAAACCGGCTCTTGCAGGGAACGCTTTGAAATAATTGAGCTGGCTAGGAAGGAGCCGTTAAAGGTTTGTCCCGACTGCGGCCAGCCCGTCGAGATGGTGCCCTCCATTTTTACCGGCAAGACGAACATCCTCTCCCCCGCCAATTTGAAGGAAAAGGGGTTCACCAAGATGGTGCGCGACAGGGAAAAGGGGGGGTATAGAAAAGTGGATTAAATTGCGGCTTTATTTTATCGCTATGGCGGGTTAGTATGCCGTCAATAATGGAAAATAAAAATCCGCCGAAATACAACCGAAAATTCCTGGAGCACCAGAAGATAGGTATTTTCGTGGACGCGGAAAACGTCGAACTCTCCGGTTTCAACATATACAACGGCAGGACGGACTACAAAAAACTGCTGGAGGCGATCGGCGCCCAAAGGCAGGTCATCCGCATCATTTATTACAAGCCCCAGCACAAGGAGATAAGCGAGGTATTCAAGAAGTTTTGGTTCGACCTCGGCGGCGAGATAAAGCAACCCGTGAAGAACGCCGACGCTTTCATAGTCATAGACGCCGTCACCCTGGCCCCGAAACTCGACGTCGTGGTCGTGGTCGGCGGGGACAAGGACTACCTCCCGCTGATATGGTACGTGAAATCCCTCGGGTGCAAGACCGAGGTCTGGAGCTACCCCGAAACCACCTCGACCGCCATCAAGGAGGCCGCTGATTTCTTCTACGGGATGGACGAGACGTTCATCATAAAGGACGCCCCGCGCCGGGCGGCCAAAAAAACCGCGTAGCCGAAGTAGGGCATTTTAACTTTTCACGGACTCTGAGGCCTCGTCATTCCCGCCCCCTCACTTGTCATCCCCGAAAGCGCGCCTTTGGTCAAGCCCGGCATGACAACGCGAGAACGTATCTATAACAGGTTAAAACACGTTAGAGGTATTTGTCGAGGCCGCGCCTCTCCATCTCCCCCACCAACGACTTAATCTCCTGCGCGCGATCCTTCGCGCACACCAGTATCGCGTCGTTGGTCTCGACGACTATCAGGTTCTCCACCCCCAAAAGGGCCACGAGTTTCCTTGACACCACCGTGTTCCCCTTCGACGCAAGGGAAACGACGACGCAGTCGTTGGAGCGGTTGCCGGCGGCGTCGGCCCCCCACAGTTCGTCTATAGCCTCCCACGAGCCCACGTCGCTCCAGTCGAAGGAGGCGTTCAGCACGGCGGAATCGGCGGCGCATTTTTCCATTATTGCGAAGTCTATGGAGACCGGCTCCAGCCCGGAATAAAACTTTTCGACGTCCTCCCGGGTCCGGCCCCCGGAGCGGTAAGTTTCCCAGCCGGAGTAAAGCGCGGGCACGTGGGTTTTTATCTTTTCCATCAGGCGCCGCGCGGGAAACAGGAACATCCCGCTGTTCCAAAGGTAGCGGCCGGCTCCGATGTAGTCCCTCGCCTTTTTCCTGTTCGGCTTTTCCGTGAAGGACGCGACGGCAAACGCCTTTTTCCCCAGCTTTTCGCCCACCTCTATGTAGCCGTAGCCCGTCTCGGGGCGGGTCGGGCGCACGCCCAGGGTGACGAACCGCCCGGAGGCCCGGGCCAGCTCCGCCCCGTCGCGCAGGTCGGATAGAAAGTTCCCGTCGGGCGACACTATGTGGTCGGCCGGGAGCACCGCCATCACCGCGTCCTCCGCCCGGTCGAGCACGTGGGCGGCCGCCAACGCTATGGCCGGGGCCGTGTTTTTGCCGGCCGGCTCCACCAATATGTTTCCCGGCGGGACGTCGGCCAGGAGGCTTTTCACCTCCCCCGCCTGGTCGTTCGTCGTGACCACCAGCACACGCTCGGGCCCGACCAGCGGCAGTATCCTGTCAACGGTCTGCCGCAACAGCGGGAGGCCGCCGCTGATGGCCAGCAGGTGCTTCGGCCTCGTGTTCCTCGAAAGGGGCCAAAAGCGCGTGCCCCGCCCCCCGGCAATTATGACCGCAAAAAGTTTATTGTCTTCCACCACCCTCGCCCGGAAAAATTGTTCCTAACCCCATGCGAAAGAATAGATAATTACGCGGCAAAAGACCAGCGCAAAAAAGCCCGCCGCAACGTCGTCCATCATCACGCCCCAGCCGTTGCGCATTTTTTCAAACAGCCGTATCGGCCAGACCTTCCATATGTCGAAAAGGCGGAAAAGCAGGAACCCGCAGGCGACCGGGGCCGCGGCGAACGGGGACGCGTACAGGGCTATTAGCTGGCCCGCGACCTCGTCAATCACTATCCGCTTGTCGTCCTTTTTCCCGAAAAGCGCCTCCGCCCGGGCCGACGCGGCAACCCCCGCAAGGAGGACGGCGAGGGTTATCGGGACGTAAAGGGGGGAGCCGTGAATCAGGCAGAACAACCCGACCCCGACGAGCGACCCGGCCGTGCCGGGCGCGAAGGGGCTGTAGCCCGAATAAAAGCCGGTCGCCAAAAAAAGAACCGCCCCGTCGGTCGCGCCCCGTTTGTCCATCGCTGAAGTTTAACCCGCTTTATTCCCTTTATAAAGCGGGTTAGAATGGCGGGAACGCAGACAAACTTAAAACCACACACAACGGAGCGTATATTATGAAAAAAAACGATGGCAACTGGGCGTCTTCAAAATGGGTTTTCATGGCCGGCGCGGCCGCGCTTGCCGGGATGGCGGCGTTTTTGCTCTTCTCCGGCAAGCACAACGTTGAGCCCGTCCCCGCCGCCGAGGCCCCGGTCGCGCGGGAAATGCCCTCGCCGGGGGGGTCGGCGCTCACGGAGACGCGCCCCGTCCTGCCGTACTCCGACTTCACGGGCAGGGTCGCAAACGCGTACCGCATCGCCGCCGAGATTCCCGGCGCGGTGGACGGCCTGTACTGCTACTGCAAATGCAAGGAAAACCCGATGTTCCGGCACAAGACCCTGCTTACCTGCTACACGAACAACCACGCCGCCGACTGCGACATTTGCATGCACGAGGCCGAGATGGCGGCCGACCTGACGAAACAGGGGAAGACCCCGAAGGAGATTCGAGTCGCCGTTGACGATTGGTATGCAAAACACCCGAACCTTTAAGGAACAAAGCCGGGCCGCGCTGGCTCCGTTCGCCGTCCTGTGCGTCGCGCTTTTGGCGGTTTACGCGTACACAATCGCGGAGATAACCTCGCGCCCCCAGCCTGCGCCGGCCGAGGCTCCGGCCCCGTCCGCGAAAGCCGAACGCGAGCCGCCGCCGAGCCCGATGGAGGGGAAGGAGGCCCCGGACTTCGACCTCCCGACCCTCGGGGGCAAGCGCGTCAGGCTCGCCGACCTCAAGGGGAAGGTGCTGTTCATCAACATATGGGCCACGTGGTGCCTCCCGTGCCGCGAGGAGATGCCCTCGATGGAAAAACTATACGGTATGCTCAAGGGGCCCGACTTCGAGATGATCGGCATAAGCGTGGACAAGGACCCCGAAAAAAGCGTCGCGCCCTTCGTGAAGGAGCTCGGCCTCACCTTCCCGATTTTGCTCGACCCCGCCAGCGAAACCGCCGCCAAATACAAGATCACCGGGGTGCCCGAGACCTACCTCGTCGCGCCGAACGGAATCATAATCCACCACCTCGTCGGTCCGGCTAAGTGGGACAGGCCCGACGTGGTAGAGGCGTTAAAAAAGCTGGTGGAGATCGGCGCAAAAAAAAACGAGGACCCTAAAAACACCAAGAAAAAAGCCTCATGAGCGCCCCCCCTTCGGGCAGGGGCTGGGAACTGCTCGCCGGCTTGTTCATTCTGGCCGTCTACTTCCTCGACATGCTCGCCTTCCTCCCCAACCACAGGGGCCTGCTGGGACACGACTGGATGTACTTTCTGCCCTCGATGCTCGACGGGTATTACGGCGCCCTGGCGGACGGATTCTTCAACGTCCATTGGTTCACCCCGGCGTACTGCGGAGGAGTGCCCAAGTTTCCCAATCCGCAGGACCCTTATTTTTCCGTTCCGCAGTGGCTCTTCTTCTGGGGGGGGCCGATTTACGCGCTCAGGGTCACCGTCGTCGTTTTCGGGGCGCTCGGCTTCGTGGGGACGTACCTTTTGTCCCGGGCCCTCGGCCTGGGCAAGCCCGGCTCGCTCGTCGGGGCGTCCGTTTTTTTGTTCAACGGGTTTTTTGCGGCCGGCATGATAATCGGGCATTTGACCAAGCACGCTTTCATGCTCCTGCCGCTCGTCTGCTATTTTCTCGTCATGGCCGCCGAGGCCGCGGCCGGCGGCCGACCCGTCAGAAGGAGCGCGCCATGGATCGCGGCGGGGGCGGCCTGCCTTGCGTACGTCGTATATTCGGGCGGATTCGTAATTTTTCCGGTCATGCTCCTTAGCGCGCTTGGAATCGGCGTCATGGCGGCGATTTTCAAGCCCGGGTTCCGGCTCCTCCCGTTTGCGGCGGCGTTCGTCTGCGCGACGGCCTTCGCGCTGGCGCTTTCGGCCGCGAAAATAGCGGCCGTATCGGCCTTCTTGCACAACTTCCCGCGCGACTTCTATCCCCTGCCGCTGATACCGAAGGCGGCGGACCTTTGGCGGCTTTTCACCGCGTCGGTTTTCGGCGACGCCGCGTCGTTGGACGGCTCCAAACTATTCACCTCCTACCGGTGGTCGCTGGAACTGCACGAGTTTGACTTCGGCATAACCTGGGCGCCGGCCGCGTTTATGGCGGTCGGGGCGGTCGTCTGGCTGGAGCGCGGCGCGCCGCTCGCCAGGGGGCCCAAATACGCTTTTTGGTGCGTCGCGGCGCTTTCCGTCGTCCTCGCCGTACCGCTCGCGTTGAACTTCTACACGCCGTGGTGGCAGGCGGTCTTGAAGTCGCTTCCCGTGCTGAGGCACAGCACTAACAACGTCCGTTGGATGGCGTCGTACGTCCTCGTCTTTTCGGTTCTTTCCGCAAAAAGCGTCGACTACGTTTTCACGAACAAAACTCTCGGCGTGCCGGCCGGATTGTTCTGCTCCCTGCTGGTCGCCAACCTGGCGCTCTTCCCCTCGAGGGAGGCCTACCAGAACCAGCCCTACAACCCCAAGGAGGTTTCCGACGCCTACGACAAGGCCGCCAAAAATCGGCGCCCGCCGGAAGTTATCGTGGTCGGCGCCATCGTCGACAACGGGGTCCCGTTTCCGGCGATGGGAAGGAACGACCTGCTCGCGGCCGGCTTTTCGTCCCTTCTGTGCTACGAGCCGGTTTTCGGCTACAACTTGGAGACGTTTCCGCTCCAAACCCTCCATCTGGGCGGCGTGATGGACGAAAAGGACGGACCGCTCAACCTAAAGAACCCGGCGTGCATGGTGTTCCCCTCCGAGAACGGGTGCAAGCCGGGCGACCATTTCAAGGCCGGCGAGCGCGGAAAGGCGGCGCGGTTCACCGGTTACAAGAGTTTTGACTTCAAGGTCCCTACAAGACAGCCGGCCGCAAACGCCGTCACGCTCGCGTCCTTGTTTCTGCTCGCCGTCGTGATGGCGGCCTCGCTTTTCAACCGCAAAGCCGGGTTGTCCGGCCCGCCGCCGTCGGCCCCGGCCGCCGATATTCCCGCCGCCCCGACGCCGCCGAAATCGGACGAGGGGGCGACCAACGGCGGGGACGCCCCGCCCGGCGTCGCATGAAGGGCGGCCCCGGGAAACTCGCGCCGCTTTTCGCCTAAAAATCGGTATTGTCTCGGTTTTAAAAACACGGAGATCGCCACGACCGCCAAGAGCGGTCTCGCGATGACAACTAATTGTCATTGCGAGCGTAGCGAAGCAATCCGGGGTTTGCCAAGGTTCCCAAATTTCAAACTGAGACACTACCTAAAAATCAGTCGCCCGGACGGAGCCTTTCTTTATGTTTTCTTTATCCCCTTGAGCGTTCATTTTGCGCCATTTTTATGATTTTCCTGATAACCTAAGGCGAGTCCGAAAAACCGCGCGGATTGAAAACACCGGCCGTTGCCAAAGGGGTGATGAAATGGGTTTCGTATATGTCGTGCTCTCGGCGTTGATCCTTATATATCTTATCTACGTCATGTTCAGGCCGGAAAGGTTTTAAACGGGGAGAAAATGAACGAACACGACGTCCTGCAGATTCTTATTCCCCTGGGCCTGCTGGTCGTCCTGACTCCCCTGCTCGGAGGGTACATGGCGAAGGCCCTTCAGGGGAAAAACCATCTCCTTTCAAAACCGCTTCGCCCGCTGGAGGCCCTGGCATACCGACTTTGCCTCGTGGACGAAAAGGAGGAGATGACCTGGAAGAAGTATGCGTCCTCCCTCCTCCTTTTTAATCTGTTCGGTTTTTTGGCCCTGTTCGCCCTGCAGACGCTACAGGCCCGCCTGCCGCTCAACCCCCAAGGGCTGGCGAATATTTCCTGGGATTCCGCCTTTAACACGGCCGTCAGTTTTGTCACCAACACGGACTGGCAGGGGTATGCGGGCGAAACCGCCATGAGCTACCTCACCCAGATGCTCGGACTCTGCGTGCAGAACTTCCTAAGCGCGGCCACGGGAATGGCGGTTTTCCTAGCCCTTACGAGGGGTTTTGTCAGCCGCGGCTCGGCCACCGTCGGAAATTTTTGGGTGGACCTCACCCGCTCCACAATCTACGTCCTGCTCCCCCTTTCGTTCGTTCTCGCGCTCGTCCTCGTCTGGCAGGGGTCGGTGCAGAACGTCGCCCCGTACGTTTCCTCCACGGGCGTGGAAGGCGGGGCGCAGTCCATTCCCATGGGGCCGGCCGCCTCGCAGATTGCGATAAAACAGCTCGGCACGAACGGCGGAGGTTTTTTTAACGCCAACGGCGCGCATCCGTTCGAGAACCCCACCCCGCTCGCCAACCTGCTCGAACTCGTCGCCATTTTGCTCGTTCCATCCGCGCTCACGTGGACCTACGGGGTAATGCTCGAACGGCGAAGGCAGGGGCTCGTCGTTTTCGCCGCCATGTTTACGCTGTTGTCGGCGGGCTTGGCGGCGTCCCTTTGGGCGCAGTACGGGCCGAACCGCTCCCTGGGCGAACCGGCAGTGATTGAGGGGATTGACACGCGGATAGGGACCGCCAACTGCGTCGCGTGGTCCGTTTTCACCACCGCCGCCTCGAACGGCTCGGTAAACTGCGCCCACGAGTCCCTCTCCCCCCTTTCCGGCGGCGTGGCGCTAGTCAACATCATGGTCGGCGAGGTGGTCTTCGGGGGGGTCGGCGTCGGGATGGCCGGGATGCTGGTCTTCATTCTCATCACGGTCTTCCTTTCGGGCCTGATGGTCGGGCGGACGCCCGAATACCTCGGCAAGAAGATAGAGGCCCGCGAGGTGCGGATGAGCATGGTGACGATACTCGCCCCGAGCGCGGTCATCTTAATCGGCTCCGCGGCGGCTTTGATGACACCGGCGGGACTTGCGGGGATTTCCGCGAAGGGGCCGCACGGGTTCACGGAGGTCGTATACGCCTTCACCTCCGCCGCGCAGAACAACGGAAGCGCGTTCGAGGGACTCAACGCCAACTCGCCGTTTTATAACGTCGCGCTCGGTTTGGTCATGCTTGTCGGCCGGTTTTTAACCATAATTCCCATCCTGGCCGTCGCCGGGAGCCTCGCCGGAAAGAAAAGCGTCGCCGCTCGGGAAACCGGATTCAGGACGGACACGTTCCTTTTCTTCGCCCTGCTCATCGCGACAATCCTCGTGGTGGGCGTGTTGACGCATTTCCCGTCGCTCGCGCTGGGCCCGATCGTGGAACATCTGCTGGTCGGCCTCGGTCGGACCTTCTAGAAAGGGGGATTATAACCGATGAGGAAACAAACGATGTTCTCTACGCGGCTCGTCGTCGCGGCCGTACGAGACTCTTTTATAAAGTTGCACCCCCGCACCCAGCTGGCGAACCCGGTGATTTTCGTAACCCTCGTCGGGGCGTTTATAACCACCGTCGTAATAATTGCAAACGCCCCCGAGGGCGTTTCGGCGTTCGAGGCGCAGATAGCCTTCTGGCTCTGGCTCACCGTCCTCTTCGCCAATTTTTCGGAGGCGCTCGCCGAGGGGCGCGGCAAGGCGCAGGCGGACGCGCTGAGGAAAATGAAGACGGCCGTCAGGGCGAGGCTTCTAGACGGCGAAAAGGAAACGGTCGTCAACGCGGGCGACTTGAAAACTGGGGACAGCGTCGTCTGCGAAACGGGCGACTTCATCCCGGGGGACGGCGAGGTGACGGAGGGGATCGCCACCGTGGACGAGTCGGCCATCACCGGGGAGTCGGCGCCCGTCGTGAGGGAGAGCGGCGGCGACCGGAGCGCCGTCACCGGAGGCACGCGGGTCATCAGCGACAGGATCGTCGTCCGAATCACCGCCGAACCCGGAAGGAGCTTCCTCGACCGGATGATAGGGCTCGTCGAGGGGGCGAGGCGGAGGAAGACCCCCAACGAGGTCGCGCTCACCATCCTTCTGGCGGCGATGACCGCGCTCTTCCTGCTCGTGGTGGTCGCCCTCAAGCCATACGCCGACTATTCGGCGGGCGCGGCGAAAGCCGACCTTTCCAAGGTCATCACGATTCCGGTGTTGACGGCGCTTTTGGTCTGCCTCATCCCCACCACCATCGGCGGCCTGTTGAGCGCGATAGGCATAAGCGGCATGGACCGCCTCATCCGAAAAAACGTCATCGCCAAAAGCGGCAGGGCGGTCGAGGCCGCCGGGGACGTGGACGTCCTTCTGTTGGACAAGACCGGCACCATAACGCTTGGGAGCCGCATGGCGCGGGAATTTATCCCGGCGTCCGGGCACTCGGAAAAACTGCTGGCGGAATTGGCCCAGCTGGCGTCCCTGAGCGACGAGACGCCCGAGGGGCGGTCGATCGTCGTCCTTGCGAAGGAGAGGTTCAACCTGCGCGCGGAGGTCGGAACCCTCGCGGAGGCCTCGTTCATAGCGTTCTCGGCGCACACCCGCATGAGCGGCGTGGACATAAGGGGGGCCGCCGGGGCGCGGTCAATAAGAAAGGGGGCGTTCGACGCGATAAAAAGGCACGTCGAGTCGGCCGGCGGAACCATGCCCGCCAACATCCTAACCGTGGTGGAAACCATCGCCAAAAGCGGCGGAACGCCGCTCGTCGTCAGCGAAAACGCCGACGTCATCGGCGTCGTCCACCTCAAGGACGTCGTGAAGGGCGGAATAAGGGAACGGTTCGCCCAAATGAGGAGGATGGGCATCAAGACCGTCATGATAACCGGCGACAACCCGCTGACGGCCGCCGCGATAGCCGCGGAGTCCGGCGTGGACGACTTCCTAGCGGAGGCCACCCCCGAAACAAAACTGCGGCGCATACGCGAGGAGCAGGAAAAAGGATACATGGTGGCGATGGCGGGCGACGGGACCAACGACGCGCCCGCGCTCGCCCAGGCCGACGTCGGGGTCGCGATGAACGCCGGAACGCAGGCGGCGCGGGAGGCCGGAAACATGGTGGACCTGGACAGCAACCCGACGAAGCTCATAGAAATAGTGGTGACTGGCAAACAGCTTCTGATGACGCGCGGCGCACTTACGACCTTCAGCGTCGCCAACGACGTGGCGAAATATTTCGCGATAATCCCGGCGATGTTCGCCGGGTTGTACGCGGCCCCGGGTGGCGTCGGCCCGCTGGCCGGGTTGAACGTCATGGCGTTGCACTCCCCCCAAAGCGCCATCCTGAGCGCCGTCATTTTCAACGCCTTCATCATCATCGCGCTCGTGCCGCTCGCACTCAAAGGGGTCAAATACCGCCCCGTGGGAGCCATGACGGTGTTGCGCAACAACCTGCTGGTTTACGGGCTCGGGGGGTTGGTCGCCCCGTTCTTGGGCATAAAGCTTATAGACGTCCTCATAGTGGGAGTGGGGCTTGTATGAGGACGGCCGCGACCGCTTTTGCCGCCCTGCTGTTCTTCACCCTTCTCACGGGCGTTCTCTACGCCGGGGCGGTGGCGGGAATCGCCCGTTTCGCGTTTCCCAAACAGGCGAACGGCTCGCTGGTGGTTCGCGGCGGCAGGGTCGTCGGCTCCGAACTCATAGCCCAAAACTTCAAGGACCCGAAACATTTCTGGCCGAGGCCGTCTGCGGCCGGCTTTAATCCGCTCCCCTCGGGCGGGTCGAACTACGCCCCTTCCAGCGCCGCATTGCTGGGTAAAATAAACGAGAGGAAAAAACTGGGGATGACGCGGGAAATGCTGTTCGCGTCCGGAAGCGGGCTCGACCCCCACATAAGCCCCCGGGCGGCGCACGACCAGGTCGAGCGGATAGCCGCGGCGCGCGGGCTGAATGAAATGGAAAAAAACGCCGTCCGTGTTTTAATAGCGGTACGCACTGAAGGCAGGCAATACGGACTGCTAGGCGAGGAGCGGGTGAACGTCCTGCTTTTAAACCTGGCCCTTGATGAGGAATTGCGGCGCGAATGATTGACGAGCGGCCCGACCCGGACGAGATTCTTAAAAGCGTCCAAAAGGAGGAAAAACGCCAGGCGCGCGGAAAACTGCGCATTTTTTTCGGGATGTGCGCGGGGGTGGGCAAAACCTACGCCATGCTCCTGGCCGCGCGGGAGCAGGCCAGGGCGGGGGTCAAGGTCGCCGCCGGGGTCGTCGAGACCCACGGTCGCCCGGAGACCGAACGCCTCCTCGAAGGGCTCCGCGTCATCCCCAAAAAATTGGTGGAATATAAGAACAGCTCCTTCGGGGAACTGGACATCGAGCGCGTCCTCGTAGAGAGACCCTCCCTGGTGCTGGTGGACGAGCTGGCGCACACCAACGCGCCCGGCTCCCGGCACGCGAAGCGGCACCAGGACGTGGAGGAGATTCTCGACGCCGGGATTGACGTCTACTCCACCATGAACGTGCAACACCTGGACAGCCGGGCCGATTCGGTGAGGAAAATAACCGGCGTCCTCGTGCGCGAGACCGTGCCGGACACGGTTTTGGAGCTTGCGGACCAGATAGAAATCATAGACCTCCCCCCCAGGGACCTCTTGAGGCGGCTGAAGGAGGGGAAGGTGTACCTCGGCGAAAAGGCGGAGCTTGCCGCGACCAATTTTTTCAAGGAAGAAAACCTGATGGCCCTGCGCGAAATGGCGCTCCGCTTCACCGCCGAAAAGGTGGACGACGAACTGCGCGGGCAGATGACCGTCAAGCGCATATTGGGGCCGTGGAACACGAACGAGCGGCTTTTGGTGGCGGTCAGCCAGAGCCCGCACTCCCCCTCCCTAATACGCGCCGCGAGGCGGATGGCGTTCAGGCTCGGGGCGCCGTGGATCGCCCTGTACGTGGACGACGGCGCGGCGCTCGACGAGGATGATAAAAAACGGTTGCACGAAAACCTGGAGTTGGCGAAGGAGCTGGGCGCGGAACTGGTCACGACCCGCGACATGGGCATAGCCGAGGCGGTCAACCGCGTGAGCCTCGAAAGAAACGTCACCCAGATAATTTTGGGAAGGCCGGACAGGGGGTTTTTGAGGGATTTCCTGGCGCGCGGCACCATACTTGACCGGCTGATTCGACAATCGAGCGATATCGACGTCCACGTCATAAGGAGGTCGGGCAAAAAGAAATACACCGCCCCCCGCCTTACGCTCCCCCCCGCCAAGGCCCGCCCGTCGGATTACGCGAGGGTGGCGGGCGTGCTCGTGGGCGTCGCGCTGGCGTGCGCGTTTCTAAGGCCGTTCATCGGTTATCGCGCCGTGGGCTACGCGTTCATGGCCGCGGTGCTTCTGTTGTCCACGGTCTCCACCATGGGGCCGGTCCTTTTCGCCGCCGCGTTCAGCGCGCTCACCTGGGACTACTTTTTTGTCCCCCCCCTGTACGAGCTCCGGGTCTCGTCCCCCGAAGACCTGATGATGATCGCCGCGTATTTCCTCGTGGCGGCCGTGGCGGGCGCCCTGACCACTAGGATAAGGAGCCAGGACGCCGACCTGCGGCTTAGGGAGCGGCACGCGAAGGTCCTGTACGAGCTGGGCAAGAGTTTTTCGGAGGCCAAGGACGCGGAGAAAATCGCCTCCGTCGCCTGCGCGTGCGTCGAGGGGCTTTTTGCGGTGAAGGCGGCGTTGCTGATGGCCGACCCGGAGGGAAAGCTCTCGCGAACCCCGGCCGGCGCCGGGGCCGGGGCGCGGGCGGCGGACGAAAAGGATTTTGCGGTCGCCTTCTGGAGCTTTTCAAACAACAAAAAGGCGGGATGGAACACGGACACCCTCCAATCCGCGCGATGCATGGCGTTGCCGCTTTGCGGCAAGGCCCAGCCGGTCGGAGTCCTCCTGTTGTACCCCGAGTCGCGCACCCCCTTTCCGCTGGAGGAGGAAAACCTGCTCGACACCATAGCGTCCCAGCTTGCCATGGCGCTGGAAAGGGAGCTGTTGGACGCCCGCGCCAAGGCCGCGCGGATGTTGGAGGAGTCCGAACGGCTCCACCAGACGCTCCTTGACTCGGTTTCGCACGAGCTGAGAACCCCGATAACCAACATCATCGGCCACGCCACGGCGCTTCAGGACCCGGGCGTGGCCGACAACCCGATGATACGCCTCACCGTGTCCGAGGAGCTTATAGACTCGGCGGAACGGCTCAACCGGATAGTGGGGAACCTTCTGGACATGTCCCGGCTCAGCGGCGGAATCCTAACCCTTAAGAAGGATATGTTCGACGCAAACGAGCTGGTCACGTCCACGGTTCGGTCCTTAAGCCGGCCGCTCCGTTTTCACAAGCTGTACCTGCGCCTGCACCCCGGCGAACTTTATTGCGAGGGGGACCGCAGACTTTTGGCGGACGCCGTCTCCAACGTAGTTTTGAACGCCGCCTACTACTCCCCCGCGGAAACGGCGATCGAAATAACCACCCGTCCCGAGGACGGAAACGTCTTCGTTTCGGTGGCGGACGAGGGAAGAGGAATCCCCGAGGAGGCGTTGGAAAAGATATTTGAAAAGTTTTACCGCGTTCCCGGAACGCCCCCCGGCGGAACCGGCCTCGGGCTATCCATCGTCAAGAACATCGTCGAAGCCCACAAGGGGACGGTGGCCGTGCGCAACAGGCCGGGCGGAGGGGCGGTCTTCACGCTGACTCTCCCGCTGGCCACGCCGCACCCGGGCGCTTAGCCCGCTTTAATCTCGTAGTCAACCGCGCACCTTGTCGAACACAGCTCTCCTATCAACTCCAGCACCTTCTTGTGCTCCGGGTGGACGCGGTATTTCTCCAGGTCCCCGACGCTCCTAAAAACCGTGTTCAACGCGAGGTCGTAGGAGTTCCCCCCGCGGACGACGTCGAGCCCGGTCTCGCATTCGACCATCAGCCCGCCGGTGCTTCCCTTTAGCGCCGTCAGGGCGTCAGCCAGCCTTTTGCCGTGCTCAGGGCCGAACCCCTCTTTTAACTTGAATAACACGACGTGCCGTATCATTCCATTACTACCCCTTTTTTTTTCCGGCGGACTCGATGAGCCGCATCATGGTCCTGACGGCTTCCTCGAACCCGTCGTACACCGACTGGGACACTATGCTGTGGCCTATGTTCAGCTCCTCGAGAATCTCGATCGCGGCGACGGGGCCGACGTTCTTGTAGTTGAGCCCGTGCCCGGCGTGCACGACAAGGCCCAGCGACCTGGCCTTTTTGGCGGCCCTTTCCACCCTTGCGAGCGCGGCGAGCGAGTCCCTTTCCGTTTTTGTCTCGCTGTATTCCGCGGTGTTGATTTCGACCGCTTCCGCGCCAGTTTTTGCCGCCGCCTCGATCTGGCGCGCCTCGGGGTCTATGAAAAGGGAGACGGTTATCCCCTTTTCTTGAAACCTTTTCGCCAGTTCGGAAAACAGACGCGGGTTTGCCGCCACGTCCAGCCCCCCTTCGGTCGTCAGCTCCTCCCGGCGCTCCGGCACGATGGTGACCTGCTCCGGCCTTGTTTTTAGGGCGAACGCCACGACGTCCTCGTCCGCGGCAAGCTCCATGTTGAGCCTGCACGACGGGATGCCGCGTATCCTCGACACGTCCTGTTCCCTTATGTGGCGCCTGTCCTCGCGCAGATGCACCGTGATGCACGAGACCCCGAGCCCGACGGCCGTGCGCGCCGCTACGAACGGGTCGGGATAATCCGTCTTGCGCGCCTCCCGAAGGGTGGCGACATGGTCCACGTTCACGCCAAGTTTTGCCATCGGTGGATTTTAATCCGGTTTGCGGCCACCTAAAAGAACTTTCGGGGCGGGGTCCGGATCCCGGCTATTGATTGGTGTCCCGGCTAACGGTCGAGCTTGTAGTCGCGCATTTTTTTTCTGAGGGTGTTGCGGTTTATGCCCAGCATGCGCGAGGCGTCGGACTGGTTTCCCTCCGTCTCCTCCATGACCATTCGCAGGAGACACTTTTCAACCTGTCCTATGACCGTTTGGTGGAGCCTTCCGTTTTCCATCGCCTTCATCTTGCCAAGGTGCTCCTTGAGGGATTTTTTAAGAAAATCCTCGATGGTCATGACGGCGACACCCCACAAACTGCGGCTCATTTAAAGGCCGCGACCCTTATTCCCTCGCGAAAACGCAACCAGACCCCGTCCGCTTATGCCGAGGCGAAAAACGCGCCGGCAAAACACGATTCGGCGGAAGAAATCTAGGATGTTATGCTAGCAAAATTCCGCCGGTTGTCAATGACCGGAAATAAAAAAATCCTCGGCTCAAACCTAGCGGTCATGAAGCGTGACGACTTTGTCAATAACATATTCCTTCTTGCCGGCGGGAAGCACGACCGAGAATTCGTCCCCCGCCTTTTTTCCAAACATCCCCTTTCCTATCGGGGCCTGAATGGATATTTTCCCCTCCTTCACGTCGACGAGGTCGGCGACGACGAGTTCGTATGTGATCTTTTTTCCGGTGTCGAGGTCCTCCAGCGTGACGACGCTTCCGAGCCCGACGCCCTCCCTTGATATCTTGTCCAGGTCTATGGACATGAGGAACCGTATCCTGCCGCTTATCTGCGCCCCGCGCGCCTCGAGGTTGCGCTTCTTCTCGCGCGCGGCGTGGTATTCGGCGTTCTCCTTAAGGTCCCCCAGCGAGGCCGCCCTGTTTATCTCGTTGGGGATTTCCACCGCGAGCTGTTTCTTTATCTCGGCGAGCTCCTGCTCCAGCTTCGCAATCGTGTTTTTTAACACCTTACTGCTCCTCCACAATTAAAGGCGCGAATGGCCGCTCCGACGCGCAAATCACGCGAAAAATTATATCACCGAAAAACTCGTTTTATTCGCCGGACAAACCCTTTAGTTTTTGCAGAAAATTCATCGCCTCGAGCGGCGTCATGGAGTTCGGGTCGGCGTCCCTAAGAGCGTCCACCGCGGGGTGCCGGCGCGCGTCAAAAAAAAGGAACGTCTGCGGCCCCTCCTCGGAGTCGGCCCCCTTGAGGAAGGGGGTGCCGTCGGCCCCGAACTCCATCTTCTCGAGCTGGCGCAGGACGGCCCTCGCCCGCGCCAGCACCTCCTTGGGCAGGCCCGCGAGCCGCGCCACCTGTATGCCGTAGCTTTTGTCCGCCGGCCCCGGCTCCACCTTGCGCAAAAAAACGAGGCGCTCGCGGTACTCCCGGACGCTCACGTTGTGGTTGGACACCCCCGGCTCGGTGAGCGCGAGGTCGGCGAGCTCGTGGTAGTGCGTCGCGAAAATCGTCCGCGCCCCGGCCCGCGCCAGAAACTCCGAAACCGCCCACGCTATCGAGACGCCGTCGAACGTGCTTGTGCCGCGCCCTATCTCGTCCAGAATGACCAGGGATTTCGCCGTGGCGTTGTTCAGGATGTTCGCCGTCTCCACCATCTCCACCATGAAGGTGGACAACCCCTTTTGGAGCCTGTCCTGCGCGCCGACGCGCGTGAATATCCTGTCCGCCGCCCCGATGCGCGCCCTTTTTGCCGCCACGTAGCCGCCCGCCTGGGCCATGAGCGCGG
The DNA here is from genome assembly GCA_016194375.1 of Nitrospinota bacterium. Taxonomy (GTDB): domain Bacteria; phylum Nitrospinota_A; class UBA7883; order JACRGQ01; family JACRGQ01; genus JACQEX01. The sequence goes on along the minus strand of JACQBU010000029.1, from coordinate 6,519 downwards.
CAAGGGCCACCTGCCGCAGGTACGTCGAATCCTCGGCGGCCCTTATCCTCTCCTCGGAGGAGAGGAGTTTTTCCTCCATCTCCTTTAGCTCGGGCGAGACGTACCGCTCGCAGTTGACCAGCGACTGTTTGCGTATGTAGTGCGGGGGGGCCTTGGCGGAGTGCTTGTTGGTCATCTCGATGTAATAACCGTATATCTTGTTGTATCCGATTTTGAGCGAGTTGACGCCCGTGGCCTCCCTTTCGGCGGCCTCCATCGAGCGGATGGCGGACATGAAGTTCTCCCTGAAGGCGCGCAGGCCGTCCAACTCCGCGCTGTATCCGCTTCGTATGAACCCCGGCTCCTTGAAGGCGGCCGGATGGCCCGGGTTTACGGCGGCGGCGAGCAGTTCCGCCAGTTCCCCCAAGTTGTCCCACTCGTCGAGGATTTTTTTTATTTCCCCTCCGCGAAGAAGCTCCGCCTCCTTTTGGAGAAGGGGAAGTTTTTTGAGCGACGCCAGCAGGGACGAAAAATCGCGCGGCGCGTAGTTTTTTCCGGCCAGCCTTCCCATGCACCTCTCGAAATCCCCCACGTCGCGCAACTGCCTCAAAAACTCCTCGCGAACCGGCTGGTTCTCGAAGAAAGACGTCAGAAGCCCCTGCCGCTCCATTATCGCCCCGGGGTTCACGAGCGGCTTCACAAGCCGCTCGCGGAGCAGGCGCGCCCCCATGGGCGTGCGCGTGCCGTCCAGCGCGTCCAGAAGCGTCCCCTCCCTGCCCCCGTCGGACAGGTTTTGAAGGATTTCAAGGTTGCGCAGGGTGGCGGGGTCGAGCTCCATCTTATCGCCAGAACCCGGCACGACGATGGAGTCGAGCGAGTTGAGCGCGTCGGGCGAATTTTTTTTGACGTACCAGAGTATCGCCCCGGCGGACGAGACGGCCAGACCCTTCCCGCCCAGGCCGAATCCGTCGAGCGTGGCCACCCCAAGCCGCGACGCCAGGGTTTTCCGGGCCTCCTCCTCGTCGAAGGCCAGCGGGTCCATTTTTTCCAGCCTGAGTCCGTCCAACGCCGCAAACAGCGGATTCCCCGGCGGAACGCCCTCCGAGGCCAGAATTTCGCCCGGCTGAATTCTCGCCAGCTCGGAGACAAGCGCGTCGAGCCACTTGGGCCCCGCAAACTCCCTAGCCGTGAACCGCCCCGTGGAGAGGTCGGCGGTGGAAAGACCCGCCCCGCCCGGGCCGACGGCGACAGCGGCCAGGTAGTTGGCACGTTTTTCGTCCAAAAGGTAGTCCTCAGTCACCGTGCCGGGGGTCACCACCCTTATCACCTCGCGCCTGACAACCCCCTTGGCCGCCTTCGGATCCTCCATCTGCTCGCAGATGGCGACCTTGTGCCCCGCGCCGACCATTTTTGCCAGGTACGACTCGAGCGCGTGGTAGGGGATGCCGCACATCGGCGTCTTCGCGTCCCCCTCCCTGTCGCGCGACGTGAGGGCGATGTTGAGGGCGCGGGAGGCGGTCCTTGCGTCGTCGAAAAACATCTCGTAGAAATCCCCCATTCGGAAGAAGAGGACGCAGTCGGGATAGTTCCTTTTAATTCCGAGGTACTGCCGCATCAGCGGCGTGCGGGAGGCTTCGTCACTCATCGGGCGGAAAGCGGCCGACAAGGGCTTCGTAGGAGGATTGAAGGTGCTGTGGGATTACCCTAGTGTCGGCGACGACCGGCATGAAGTTGGTGTCGCCGTCCCACCGGGGCACCACGTGCATGTGTAGGTGTTCGTCGATGCCGGCCCCCGAGGCGGAATAGAGGTTCATCCCTATGTTGAACCCCTGCGGTTTGAACGCCCCCCTTAGCGCCGCCACGCACATCTTGACCATGTTCATCATGTCGGCCGCCTCGTCCGCCCCGAGGCCCAGGACGTCGCTGGTGTGCCTGTACGGGACCACCATGAGGTGGCCGTTGTTGTACGGATAAAGGTTGAGGATGACGTAGTTGTGTTTTCCCCTGCAAACGATGAGGTTCTTCTTGTCGTCGTTCTCGCGCGGCTTGACGCAGAATATGCACTCCTTTTCCTTCGGCCCCAGGATGTACTCCATCCTCCAGGGCGCCCAGATGTTTTTCATCGGTAGGCCGCCGTCAGGAGCCTTCTTTGGACGGCCGCCATCTCCACGGCCTCCTTGTGGCCGCGCTCGTGGTCGTACCCCAACAGGTGCAGGATTCCGTGTATGAGCAGGAAAACGGCCTCCCTCTCGACCGGCCAGCCGGCCTTCTCGGCCTGTGCTTTCGCGGTGGGAATGGAGATTACGACGTCCCCCAGAGTGGCCGGCCCGGGCCCGCCCCCCGCCGGAAAGGAAAGAACGTCGGTGGAGGCGTTTTTTCGGCGGTGGAGCATGTTGAGTTTTTTCATCTCACGGTCGTCAGTGAACAGTATCGAAAGCTCCCCTTCCGGGTCACCCAATTCTTTTAAGATTGATCGGAGCCTTTTCCTTATCCTGACGGTGTTCGGACGCCTGACCGATGGCCTTGACGTTATCAGTATTTTGGTTTTCATCGTCGTTCCTGCCCCCCGGGTAAACCACCCTGTAGTGGAATATACCGTGAAGAATCCGCACAAAGCTATCCCCTATTTTACTGAGGTCGCTGAGCGTCAGGTGGGAGTCGTCCAGCTCGCCGGTGACGAACTTGTCGTTGATTATCTTGGAGACGACCTGCCTCAGCCTGGAGGACGCCGGGTTCTTGAGCGCGCGCGTGGCCGCCTCCACCGAGTCGGCCAGCGCCACGATCGCCGACTCCCTCGTGCGCGGCCTCCTGCCGGGATAGCGGAAGTTCTGCTCGTTCACCTGCCCTTCCTTCTCCATCTCCGACGCCCGGTGGTAAAAGTACTGTATCAGGCTCGTCCCGTGGTGTTCCTCTATGATCGCGCGTATCTGCGGGATGAGCTTGTACTCCCTCGCCAGCTCCAGCCCCTTGGAAACATGGGAGGTTATTATGAGCACGCTCATGTTGGGGCTCAGCGCGTCGTGCCTGTTGACGCCGTCGCGCTGGTTTTCGATGAAATATTCGGGCTTGTGTATTTTTCCTATGTCGTGGAAATACGCGCCCACCCTCGCCAGGAGCGGGCTCGCCCCTATGGCCTCGGCGGCGTCCTCGGCGAGGTTGCCGACGATGATCGAGTGGTGGTAGGTGCCGGGCGCGACGAGCGCCATCCTTGCCAGCAGGGGGTGGTTGAGGTCCTGAAGCTCCATGAGCTTGAAGCCGGAGACGACCGGGAAATACGCCTCCACCAGCGGCGTGAGGGTCAGCGCCAGCGCGACGGTGACGAACCCGCCAGCCGCGCAAAAGGCGAAGTCGGAAAGGGAGTCGCTCATGAAAAGCCGGCCGTCCAGCATCTGTATCATGGCCAGGGCCGCCATGTTGACCAGCGTGAGGCGAATCCCGACGCGCCACACGTCGGAACGGCGGGCGAAGGCGCCGACGTGGAACACGGCCGTGACGCCCCCGGCCAGCGCGAAGATGACGTTGTGGTGCGCGGGGTTTAAAATCACGCCGGCCAGAAGCGCGGAGACCACCGCGGTGATGAGGACCGCCTCCCGCGTGAAGAATATGGCCGCCATAATCGGGGCGAGCGCGTAGGGCGCCGCGTACAGGTACGAGGAGGCCGACGAACCCGGGCCGTGCCCCGACAGCAGTTCGCCCGCGTAAGCGAACAGCCTATAGAACGCGGCCTGCGCCGCGAGCATTACCGCCAGCAACGCCGCGTTGGCCCGGACCTCCGTGAACTCCGGCATGTACCTCCTTATGTAGAGGCCGCACGAGAACACCGCGAGGGTTATGAAGACGAGCGCGCCGCCGGCCGCCTCCGCCTTTGCGACGATGTTAAGGCCGGACCGCATGAGGTCCAACTTGGCCACGTGCTCCGGCGTGATTATCTCCCCCTCGCGCACGACAAGCTCCCCCTTCCTCACCTTGTGGGCGACGGGCGAAACCGCGTCGCGCGCGGCCTTTTTAAGCTCGAGGGTTTTTGTCCTGTTGAACGCGAGGTTGGGCCTGGCGACGGCCTCCGCCATTTCCACCACCGCCTTCTGTAGCGACAACGGTTGGGACGCCATCATCTCCCCCACCCGCGAACGGATGAAACCGGGGGTCTCCCTCAGCTCCAACACGTCCTGGAAGTCCAGCAGGCCTATCCTCTCCCCGGTCTCGGCGTTGACCTCGGTCAGGCCGTTGTGGCTGGACGCGGGAAGCCTGCTTTTGTTCTCGACCACGCCGGTCTGCAACGCCTCGGAAACGGCCATGTAGAGCCACTCCGAGATGTTGGGGCGGTAATGGTACGCCCGCATGACGGCGGCGGTGTCGTCCGTCGGCTCCACGCCGAGCGTCCCCCAAAACTTTCTTTCCAGGGCGGCGAACCCGGGCGATGACTCGTACGCGCGCAGGGCGTCGTGGAACGCCTCCCTCCGCCTCGTCCTCCCCTCCTCGGCCCTTCCGAAGTCCATCATCTCCCTCTCGTCGAACTCGCGCATGACGAATTCGTACGCCTCGGGGACGTAATGCTCGTACCCGTCCTGCACGAGGGAGAAGGCCCGCTTTATTTTTTCACCCAGGATTCGGGACATCCCGGGGTCGAGGTAGTACACGTCCCGCACCGCCTCGGCCGCCTGGTCGCGCCTCCTGGCCGTGGCCCCGGCGTCGTCCACCGTCATGTCCGACGGGGCGTAAACGCTCCTCGAGGCTATGTCCCCCGCCGCAAACTTTTCGGACGCCAGTTGCGCCGAGGGAATTATGATGGCGGCCAGCGCCGCGAAGGTGACCGCGGCCAGCGCCGCGTAGAACCGGCCGTCGTCCGCGAAAAACCGGTCGAGCCCCTCCTTGAGCGTCCCGACGGAGCGCACGCACGCCTCATAGGCCGCGACCGGCACCGCGGCCGCCCTTTTGAGCCGGGAGGACCCGCCGGACGGGCTTTTTTGACCCCCGAAGGAGCCGGTGTTTTCCGCCATCTAGTCCTCCCTGGAGAGGGATTCCTCGAGCCCCTCGTAGGCCTCGATTATCTTCTCCACAAGCGAGTGGCGCACGACGTCCCTCTTGGAGAAGAAAATGATGTCTATCCCCTCTATCCCGCCGAGGATGTCGCGCGCCTCGACGAGGCCGGAGGGCCTTCCGCGCGGAAGGTCTATCTGCGTGACGTCCCCCGTTATCGCCGCCTTCGAGTTGGTGCCGAGGCGCGTCAGGAACATCTTCATCTGCTCGGAGGTGCAGTTTTGGGCCTCGTCGAGGATTATGAACGAGTCGTTTAGCGTCCTGCCGCGCATGTAGGCCAGCGGCGCGACCTCTATCTGCCCCTGCTCCATCATTATCCTCAGCTTGTCCGGCCCCAGCAGGTCGTATATGGCGTCGTAAAGCGGGCGTAGGTAGGGGGTTATCTTTTCGTTGAGGTCGCCGGGCAGGAACCCGAGGCTCTCGCCCGCCTCGACCGCCGGCCTCGTGAGGACTATCCTGGCTATCTTCTTCTTGAGTAGGTCGGACACGGCGACGGCCATCGCTAGGTAGGTCTTTCCCGTGCCGGCGGGCCCTATGGCGATGACGATGTCCGTGTTCGTGAGCGAATGAACGTAGCTTTTTTGGGCCACCGACCGGGGCGACACGAGCTTTCTGGCGGTCTGCACCCTCGTGTCCTCGGAGAAGACCTCGGTCACGGAATTTTCGCCCGGGTTTTCCCTGAAATACCGCACGATGAACTTGAAGTCCTCGAAAGGAAGCGCGGAGCCCTTCTGGATAAGCTCGTCCAACTGGGTGATGAGGAGCGCGCAACGGGTGGCGTCCCCCTCCGCACCGGACACGAAAACGGAGCCGTGGCGGGCCACGACCTTCACGTCGAACGTCTGCTCGACGAACCTCAACTGCTCGTCGTTGGTGCCGCAAAGCTCGCGGAAACGCCCAAGGCCCGGTATTTCCGCCGTGAAGCGGTCCCTGACGGTAACTATGCCGGAACCCTCGAAGAATCGGCGCCGAGGGAGCGAGGCCTCAATTCAGCCGCGCCCCGATGTAGAAACCATTGGCAAGTTTGTTCTCATTTCTTAACGCGTATTCTACCATATTTGCCCCCGACTCGGCCATGCCCGGCCATTGTAAAGGTTCGGGTAATCCTCCCTATACATTCAGGGTGGGTACGCGCAATCTTGCGTGTACATTGCCGGTAGGTACGGGCAATCCTGCCTGTACATTGCCCCTAGGGGCAACCAACCCATGTTCGTCGCTTCGCGCCGAAGCACACGCAGGATTGCGTGCGCCTACCAAAGGATAAAAAAAAGGGGGGCCGGTTTGAAATGGTGGCGACATGTTGCGGTTGCGGTCCGAAAGCAGGCAGGGAAGGTCTTTGGTAGGTGCGGATTCATCCGCACCTAGGTGCGACTAAAGTCGCACCTACCAACCTCGAACCATGGTGGATGCCGAAGCCAGAGCCACCCGACGGGAGATAAAAAAAGGGGGGCCGGTTTGAAATGGTGGCGACATGTTGCGGTTGCGGTCCGAAAGCAGGCAGGG
>JACQBU010000024.1 GCA_016194375.1 Nitrospinota bacterium | reverse complement strand
GTCGCGAAGGCGTTGGGCTGGTCGGACGGGATGATGTATATCTTCGGCATCGGGAGCCCCGCCGCCCGTGTGATGCTCCGGACTATGCGGTGAAGGGAGGGGGATTCGGCCTCGCTCGTCTCGCTCGCCCCGTACATCCTAAGGACTATCTTGTCGCTCCAGTAGTACGAGACGAAGTTCATTACCAACGCCATCATAAAGGCCATAATCATCCCGCCTTGTCCTCCCAGCGCCCGGCCGGCCAAGACTAGGAGCAGGGTGAGGCCCGTCAACAACATGGTGGTCTTAAAAACGTTCATCTTTTTATGTTCCTCCGTTATTTCCTTATTAGTAAGACCTGCGGGCCGAAATGTCAATGCCGTGCCGCAAAAGGCCGGTGGTTTTTCTTCGCGGAGGTTAAGGAAGGGTTAAGCCGACTGGCGGGCCGCGCTTTTAAAACAGGCTCACGGCCTGATTCCGGCCAGATATTCCTTTAGCTGGTCCAACGAGCCGCCCCAGCCGAGCAACATGCCCTGGCGCCCTTCCTCGAAGGTCTTGATCTCAACTTCTGTGGCGTTGATGGGGAGCCATTGGATTGAGACGTTTGTTTTTCCCGACTGCTCGGTGAATGTGACGGTGGTCAGCGTTTCGCGGGGCCAGTTCGGGCTCATGGGGTGGCTGGTTATTCCCCCGTTTTCGTCCGAAAAAGAATTAACCCAGACGAGCCGCTCCGGCCTTGCAATCTCTCGGTAGACGAACCTGCCCCATGACTTGGTGCCGTCCGGGAGTCGCATCCCGTAATGATAAATCCCGCCCGGCCGGAAATCCATTTTGGCCTTGAGGACAACGCCGCCCTTCGGCCCCCACCAGTTCTTCATGTGCTCCGGCTCGGTCCACGCCCGAAAGAGCAGTTCGCGGGACGCCTTGAAGGCGCGGGAAATGACGAACAGGCTTTCGCCGGCCGTCCGGGCGACCTCTTCCGCAAGGCGGTCCAGGCTTTGGCTCCAGCCTTCTTCCATTCCGTCCAGCATCGGGGCGGCGGAAACCGGGGCCTTCTCCGCTTTGGCGCGCACGACGAGGTTGGTCCTTCCCCCGTCTTGCGTCAGGGAGACGGTGGTTAGAACTTCAAACATCGGCTTCCCCTTTTCGTCCAGCGGGGTGTTGGAGGAGACGATGCGCGATGGTTTTACGATTTCGTTGAACACGCCCGCCATCGGCCAAACCTTGCCGTCGGGGCCGCGCATGTGAATAAGAATGGCTCCGCCGGGGCGCGGATCCGCCTCGCACACCGGGTTGGTGAAACCGCGCGGGCCCCACCATTGCGCGAGGAGTTTTGAATCCGTCCAGAACTTAAAGACGCGCTCCATCGGCGCGTTTAGCTCCCGCGTGAACGCCACCTCGCGGCCCAGGGCCTGCTTTTTGACGACTCGTTTGGGCGGCCGAGACGCGCCGCGCGTTGCTTTTTTTACTTTGGCCGACTTTGGACTTTTCGACTTTTTTGACGTTTTTGACGTTACCATGGCAACCTCCGTTTAACGTCTCCCCTCTGATTAAATTATAAAAAGTCGCCAGAAAAAGTCAAACGGCGCCAAGGCCGGACGGCGTCAGGGCCTCCGGGCCTCCCCGCGCTCGTCCAAATAAGTTATCGCTTTTCGAAACCGGCCGGCTGTTTGGTGACCTGCTGGGCGATAAGGTCCCCCTTGCCGCCGTCTATCAGGTCGTGCCACGCGTTGGCAGGGGCGACGAAAGCGCTACCCGGCTTCACGGCCATCGAGTGTTCCTTGCCGTCGTCCATTTTGAACGTGCCTGCGCCGGAGATGACGGTGAACATCTGGTCGCCGGTCGGATGCTTGTGGTATCCGAGGGCCTGCCCCGCCTTGAAGTAATAGACGTCCAGCGTGAGGGAGTCGGTTTTCAAAAGGGTGACTTTGGACACGGAGCCGTCGGTATAGGTCTTCTTTTCGTTGATGTCGGACGATTGTATGGGCATTGATTCCTCCAGTCATAAATGAATCGGTTGGTTGCGGCGCCAACGACGCCTTGGGGATGATTATAAGTTATTACGGCGGGGCGGTGGAAGTCCCCAGTTCAAGGTTTCTTTTCGCGTTGCCTTCCTGCGAGGGTTTTTTCTCGTACAAAAGGATGAGGCTTATGCGCCTGTTTCGCGCGTCACGCTGGTCGGATTTTATGTAGGGCTCGGTGTCGGCGTACCCGACGACGCGCGCGATGCGGTACGGGTCTATCCCGTCGGCCTCGAGCTCGCGCCGCGCGGCGGAGGCCCTCATGACGGACATGTCCCAGTTGCTCGCGCCAGAGGTCGTGAACGGCGACGAGTCCGTGTGCCCCTCCACCGCGATTCGATTGGCGGTTTCCATGATGTTTTCCGCTATCATCGCCAATATCTCCCTGGCCTTGGGGGTCAGGACGGCGCTTCCCGGCTCGAACATCACGCTCCCCTCCTTGTCGACTATCTGTATCCGCACCCCCCCCTCGAAGACCTCGAGCACGATTTGGTCCCTTAATTTCATGAATTTTTGCTCGACGGCGGAACGTAATTTTGACATCACCTGTTCGGGCGTTAATTCCCTTATTTGCAACTCCAGCCTCTTCACGCCTTCCAGGTTTGGAATCGGCCGTTCCTTGTCGGCGGCCGTCAAGTCCGGACTTTGCGTCAACCCCTTGCCGGCCCCCGGAAATAGGGAGGAAACCCCCTCCTTGGACACGTTGAACTCCTTGAAATACTCGGCGAGAGTCGCCCGTTTTTCCGGCGCGACCATCGAAAGGAGCCACAAGAGGAGGAAGAACGCCATCATGGCCGTCACGAAGTCGGCGTAGGCCACCTTCCACGAGCCGCCGTGGGCCCCGCCGTGCCCGCCCTTCCTCACCTTTTTTATTACGGCGTCTTTTTCGCCCTGTTTTTCGGCCATTATTTTTTAATCTTCGAGATTGCCGCCTCGACCTCCGCGAACGAGGGCCTTTGCGAGCCGGGTATGACCCTCCTTCCAAATTCAACGGACACCTGCGGGGCGTCCCCGCGGACGAACGCGACGAGGATGGTCTTGAGGACGTTGAAAAACTGGTGGTCCTCGGCGGCGAGCGCCTCGAGGTTTTTCGAGACGGGGCCCACGTACCCGTAGCACAACAACACCCCCAGAAACGTGCCGACCAGCGCCGCGCCGACGTGGTGCCCCAGAACCGACGGGGGCTCGTCTATCTTTCCCATCGTGATCACCACCCCCAGGACCGCCGCCACTATGCCAAGCCCCGGGAGGGAGTCGGCCACGTTCCCGATGACCCGCGACGGGGTGGACGCCTCGTCGTGGTGCGTCTCCAATTCCGCGTCGAGCAACGACTCCAGGTCGTGGTGGGACATGGTGGTGGACATGATGGTTCTGAGCGTGTCCGTGATGAAGTCCATGACGTGGTGGTTTCTGGCTATTTTGGGATATTTCTGGAAAATCCTGCTTCCATGCGGCTTTTCCACGTCCTCTTCTATGGAGATGAGCCCCTCCTTCCTTATCTTGAAGAACATCTCGCTCATGAGCATCAGCAGTTCGACGTAGTCGGCCTTCGTGTAGGTTTTTCCGGAAAGAATCTTTTTAAGGTCCGCGAACACCAGCTTTATGATCTTCGCCGGGGCCTGTATGATGAACCCCCCGACCGCCGCGCCGCCGATGATTACCAACTCCGCCGGCTGGATTAAAACGGAGAAATTGCCGTGTTCCATGGCGTAGCCCCCCAGGACGCACGCCAACACGACTATCGCCCCTATTATCGCCACCATCCGCGTTCCCCTTACTGTTCCTTCTTGCCGCGAAGTATTTCCCTTTGCCTTAAAAACACGTAATGGACTATCCTGTCCCTCAAGTCCCCGCCCATGCGCAAATACCCGACGTAAACGGCCTCCTCGTCGCGTCGGACCACCCGCCCCGCCAGATACATGGCGGCCGGGGGGGCCGAGGGCAGGAGCACCCGCATCTCGACGACGGTTCCCTCCGGGTACCCCTCCGGCCCGAAAACCTTTATTCCGGCCCCGCTTATCACGACCCTCCTATAAGGGAGCCCGCGGAACTCGGAGTCGTCCGTGTGCAAAACGTGCAAAATCGCGTTCAGTTTGGCGTCGACCGTTTTAAACCATCGTTGGAGGGCCTTGTCCCCCAATTCGGGGAGGTCCCCGCCGTCGTCAAACGGAAGGTTGGCCGCCATCCTCGAGCCAAGCTCCTCCCCCGCGGTTTCGGTCGCGGGCGAAATCGCCAAAGGTATGGACGACTCCACGGAGGAGAAGTCGTGGTGTAAAAATTCATCCATTTTGGTATTATAACCCGCCTTCGCGCATTATACACGCATAAAGTGGGAAAATGGCAAGAATCGTCCCCGTCGGTAAAGGGTCGTTAGTTTGAAAAAAAATATAGATCGCCACGACCGCCTTCGGCGGCCTCGCGATGACAACTAATTGTCATTGCGAGCGTAGCGAAGCAATCCGCATTGCGAGAACGCCAAAAAAATTCAAACTTACCCGGCACATGGCCGGCCTAAGCCCCCCGGGGGCGGGCGGCGCCGGAACCTATTGCAACGGCAACAACACCCGCGCCACCGCCCCCCGGCCCGAAGGGTTGTTCTCGAGGGTTAGGGTTCCGCCGTGGTCGCGCACTATCTTGAGCGATATGACCAGCCCCAGTCCCGTCCCGTGTTTTTTGCCGGTGTTGAAAGGCGTGAAGAGGTGTTTTAAAACCTCGGGTGTCGTCTTCAGCCTGTCCTCACAGACGGTGAGCGGCGGAAGGCTGGGGTCGTAATCCCTCACCACGGATATTTTTCTCCTGTCGAGGCCCGCTTTTTGTAGGATTAGGATGTCGTCGAGGATCCTGTGTATGTTCACCCTGGTCCTTCTGCGCCCGGCCGGTTTTTCGGCGTCCGTCATTTCGTTGACGAGCGAGTTTATCCGGTCCGTCTCGTTTATTATCAGGCGGCAGAGCTCGGCGAACTCCCCGCTCTCCTTGGATATCAGCTGGGCGGCGCCCTTTATGCCGCTCAGCGGGTTTTTTATCTCGTGCGCCAGTCCGGCCGTTATCATAGAGAGCATCGTCATCTTGTCTTCCTTCTCGAACTCGGTCTGGAGCTCCCTTTTTCCCTCGTCCGACTGGCAGATCACGCACGCGCCCGGCCCGGCCTCCCCGTAGTCCACGGAATGGACGCGGAGCGTCATGGCGCCCCCCTTCCCGCCGCTCGGGTCAAATTCGTGGTTTACGTACGTCTTTCCCTCCACGAAAAGCGCCCTTATCTGCCGAACCACCTCCGGCGTCCTCGAGAAAAGCTCCTGGGCCGAAACCCCCGGGGAGGCGGACGCGTTGAACATCTCGCAGAACGAGTGGTTGACGAAGACGACCCTCATGTTCGGGTCGAAAACGGCGACGCCGTGGGGGAGCGTCGTCAGGATGCTAAGAGGGTTCATGGCGGAGGCGCGAGACCCTTGTCGCCGCCCAGGCTATCCCCAGCCCTATCACGGCGCCGAACGCGACGTCGGACGGATAGTGCACCCCGACGTAAAGGCGCGAGAACATCACGAGCAGGGCGCAGGGGACGCCGATAAACCAGAGCCGCCTTTGGTAGAACCCGAGCGTGGAGGCTATGGCGAACGAGTTCGCGGCGTGGGAGGAGGGGAAGCTTCCGGAATGGGTGCAACCCGCGAGCAAGTGGACGTCGGGAAGGGTTATGCACGGGCGGGGAACGGCGAAAAAATCCTTGAGAATCTTCGAGCTCACAAAATCGCTGGCCGTCACGCAGACGGCGGCGAGCAGGAAAAGCAGGAGCCCCTTGTGGCCGTCGCGGTAGATTAGGTATCCGAATATCACAAGAATGACGGGAATCCAGTTCCCGTAACGGCTCACCGCCGGCATCAGCGCGTCAAAGGCCCGGTTTTGCGTTCCGCGGTTGACCAGATAAAACAAGTATGCGTCCACGGGGCTATTTTTTCATTATGCAAAGCCGGTTGGCAATAAAAATCCGCCGCCCCCACGAAACGCGGATTGCTTCGCCCCGCTCGCAATGACCGTTGATTGTCATCGCGTGGCCGCCGAAGGCGGTCGTGGCGATCCCCATTTTTTTCAAACCGACCGATTACCGCAAATTCCCACGGCTTGATTAAGGGGGCGGTTCCTGTAAACTGTCCCTGATGGATTTGGACGCCGTAGAGGTCGAAATCAGAAATCTGGCCGCACAATTCCAACCCCTCGTCGAGGGGGCGCGTCCCGGCGTCTTTGATTCCTCCTTCTGGCACGGCCGCCTGCTGGACCGGGCCATGGCGGACACGTCCTTCAAGGCGGACCTGTTCCGCTTCATAGACGTCCTGCCCGTTCTCGACACGCCGGAAAAGGTCGCGGACCACTTGAGGGAATATCTGCTCAAAGGACGGCACGACGTCCCGATCGTCGCCGACCTCGCCATAAAGGCCTCCGCGTCCGGCCTGTTTGCCGGGACGGCGTCCGCGGCCGTCCGAATGGGGGTGGAACAGCTCGCCGGACGATTCATAATCGCCCCCGACGTAGAAGGGGCGGTCCGCGCGTTCAAGGAGGAAATGAAAAACGGCCTCGCGTTCACCGCCGACGTCCTCGGCGAATCCACGCTGAGCCTCGTCGAGGCGGAGAGATACCGCGCGGCGTACGAATCGTTGATAACTAGCTTCTCCTCGGCGGCGGCCGGCGCCGTCGCGCCGCGCGTGCTCTCGTTCAACCATCTGGGCCCGATTCCGTTGGCGAACGTTTCGATTAAAATCTCCGCGATGGACCCGAACCTGGACTCCGCCGACCCGGCGGGCGGGATTTCGAGGCTGAAAAAAATGGTCCTGCCGCTTCTCCTTCTGGCGAAGGAGCGGAACGTCTTCGTGAACTTTGATTTGGAGCAGTGGGAGTATCACGAAATAACGTACGGCCTCTTCGAGGAGGTCGCGTTGGCGCCGGAATTGAAAAATTATCCCCATATCGGCGTGGTGGTTCAGGCGTATTTAAAGGAGTCCGAAAAAGACTTGGACAGGCTGGTCGCGGTTGCGACAAGGCGCGGGACACCGTTCACGGTCCGTCTCGTCAAGGGGGCGTATTGGGACTACGAAACCACCGTGGCGGAGCAAAGGGGACTGCCGCCCCCCGTTTTCACCGTCAAGAAGGCGACCGACGCAAATTACGAACGCTTGAGCCGGACCCTGCTTGCCAACGTTTCCCTTCTGCATCCGGCGTTCGGAACACACAACCGGCGCTCCTTTCTGCACGCCGTCGCGGCGGCGAGGGCGCTCGGCGTCCCGGCGGACGCGATTGAAATTCAGATGTTGTACGGCATGGCGGAGCCGGAACGGGACGCCCTGCGAAAAATGGGCTTTCGGGTGCGGTTGTACGCTCCGATAGGCGAGCTTCTGCCCGGCATCGGCTATTTGGTGCGGCGTCTGTTGGAAAACAGTTCCAACAACAGCTTCATCAGGCTCGCTTATCGCGGCGAGGCCGATTCCGTCAAACTAATGGACAAACCACGTGCGGCGCCGGAACCCCCCTTTCGGCCGCTGATGGCGAAGGGGGACGCGGGTTCCCCGTTTGAAAACTCGCCGCCAGCCGATTTCACCGACCCCGTCGCGCGGCGGGATTTTGCCTTGGCGATGGAAACCTGCCGGAAGCGGTTGCCCGTAAGGGTTCCGGTCGTGGTGTGCGGCAAAAGCCGTTTCGGCGGCGGGACGACCGACCGCTTTTGTCCGAGCGAGACAAAGTTGAAGGTCTGTTCCGTCGCGGCGCCGACGCCCGACGAAACGGAGGAGGCGGCGCGGGCGGCCATGGAGGGGTTTAAGGAATGGCGAGACTGGGACGTCGAAAAACGGGCCGCGCTCGTCGAGAAGGTCGCCGACGCGCTCGAGGAACGGCGCCTCGAACTGGCGGCGCTCGAGGCGTTCGAGGCGGGCAAACCCTGGCGGGAGGCGGACGCCGACGTGGGGGAGGCGATTGACTACTGCCGATATTACGCTAGGCGGGCGCTTTTGGAGCTCTCGCCCCGCGCGCTCGGCGCCATTCCCGGCGAATACAACCTCCTGACCTACGACGGCCGCGGGCCGACGTTGGTAATAAGCCCGTGGAATTTTCCGGTAGCCATCCTTTGCGGCATGGCGGTCGCCGCGTTGGTCGCCGGCAACAGCGTCATTTTAAAGCCGTCGTCGAAATCGTGCGCGACGGCTTACGAGTTCTTCCGGGCGCTCTTGTCGTCCGGCCTGCCCCCCGCCGTGGCGCAGTTCATCCCGGGCGCGGGGGAGACGGCGGGTGACGTCCTCGTGCGCCATCCACTCGTGGCGCAGATAGCGTTCACCGGCAGTTCCGAGGTGGGGCTCTCTATAATCGAAAAGGCGGCAAAAATGGCGCCGGGCCAGGCGCAGGTCAAACGGGTCGTGTGCGAAATGGGGGGTAAGAACGCCGTCATCGTGGACGACGACGCGGACATGGACGCGGCTGTGGCGGGGGTCATGAAAAGCGCCTTTGGATACGCCGGGCAAAAATGCTCCGCCTGTTCCCGCGTAATCGTCGTGGGTGAGAAGACGTATTTGGAATTTACCCGCAGATTTGTCGACGCCTGCCGGAGCATAATCATGGCCCCGGCCCACAAGCCGGAATGCGGCCTCGGCCCGGTGATTGACGAGGAGGCCTTCCGCAGGCTGAAGGAGATTTTTCAAAATCCTGGGGCCGGGGCGGAGCCGATGTATCGCGGCGAGGACAACCCCGTGCCGGACGGGGGTTATTACGTCCCCCCGGCCGTCTTTGCCGTGGACGACGTCCGGCATCCCCTGATGCAAAAGGAACTGTTCGGTCCCGTGGTGGCCGTGACAATGCGGAAGGATTTCGAATCCGCGGTCGCCGCGGCCCTCTCCACCGACTACGCGCTCACGGGCGGAGTCTATTCGCGCAACCCGCGCAACATCGTTTCGGCCGGGCGGACGTTTAGGGTGGGGAACCTGTACGTCAACCGCCCCGTCACCGGCGCGCTGGTGGGCCGCCAGCCGTTCGGGGGGTTCGGGATGAGCGGCGCCGGGACGAAAGCCGGAGGCCCCGGATACCTCACGCATTTTTGCCAGCCGCGGATTGTTTCGGAAAACACGATGCGGCGGGGCTTCACCCCGGAGCTCCCCGCCTAAGCCGCGGGCCGGCAATTTTAGAAGTTGTAACCCATAAAAGCTCCCAATTGTCGGGTCATTGCGAGGAGCATGGCGACGAAGCAATCTTTAGCACATTTGTGGAACATATAGTGAGATTGCTTCGCTCCGCTCGCAATGACAGGCGACCGGCCAAATTCGGAGGTTGGAAATCCGTTCTTGCGCGGCCCGAACCGGCGAAAAGAGTGCCTAGCCGTCCTTTAAAGGCGCCAGCAGTTCCTTTTTGTTCACCTTTATGGAGTTGGCCAAAGGGGAGACCTCGTAAAGCGTCAGCCATTCCGGAGGACACGGCCTCAGTAACCTCTTCAAGCTTTCAATGTCGCGGTTTTCCGGGTCGAGCCATTTTTGTTCATCGTTTCGTCCGAGAATCACGGGCATCCGGTCGTGAATTGGGCTCAGTACATTGTTTGCCGCCGTGGTCAAAATGGAAAAAGAGAGCACCTCCTCGCCGGAGTCCTTTGAACGCCATTTTTCCCAAACGCCGGCGACGCTCATAATCGGCTCCTCTTTTAGTCGGATGACGAACGGGCGTTTGGTTTTTCCGGTTCGCATCCACTCAAAAAAGCCGGACAAAGGCACGATGCACCGCCTCTTTTCGAACGGTTCCTTGTAGCTTCGTTTTTTCTCTATCTCCTCCGACTTCGCGTTGATGAGGGAGTATTTGGCGGCGCTTTTCACGTCCTTCGCCCAGAAGGGGACGAGCCCCCATCTGAAAAATTCAATCGTGTTGACGCCGTCCCGCACATGGACGATGGGCGAGAGTTCGGTCGGGGCAAGGTTGTAGTTCGGGGCGAAATCGGGGGACGGGGCGCGGCGGAGCCGTTGGTTGAGGTAGCGCAGTTCAAGCTCCTCCATTGTGTAGGTCTCAAAAGCCCGTCCGCACATGTTTTTATTTTATCCCCGGCGGACAAAAAGAAAAAGACAAAGGACGCCACCCGCGAACCCCCCGCTTCGCCGGAAACCCGGCAACGCAACTCCTTCCGTCATGCGGCCTCGGGTCGTAAATTCAAGGCGCCGTCGTCGAAATGCGCCGATGGAGTGAAAAGCGTCACCGGAATCAGCGGGAGGTTTCGGCGTCAGAGCTGGTTTGGGTTTGGCATGGATTTTGCGCAATCGCGGGGCATGGCGATATTTGTGTAATTCCCGTTTCTTTTTTTCCAAAGTCATAGTGTTTCCACAAGGTTGTAAATTACAAGCGCCATCGTCGCTATGCGCCGACGGGGTGGACAGGTTCGCCGGACCCGGTGTAATATACCGGTGGCGAGGCCGGGTTTTTCTTGGCATAGATATTGCTTCAAATCGGGGGGCATGGTGAGGATTGTGTCTTTTTCCCTCATCCTTCTTTCCGCCGTCCTGGCGTTTCCGTCGCACGCCAAGGACATGGGGAGCCTGATAAGCCCCGGTGATTTGTCCTCATATCACGGCGAGGTGGACGGCCTGACAAACTGCACGAAATGTCACGTCATCGGTTCCGGAATAACCAACGCCGCATGCGAGAACTGCCATAAGGACATCACCGCCGCCATCGCCTCCAAAAAGGGGTATCACAGCTCGGTGTCGGCGCAAAAGTGCATCGAGTGCCACTCGGACCACAAGGGGCGGGATTTCAAACTCGTCGAGTGGGACAAAAAAAAATTCGACCATTCCAAGGCCGGATACGACCTCGTCGGAAGGCACAAGGGGGTCGACTGCCAAAAGTGCCACCGCACCAAGACCAAGGCCGGCGTCGAAGGCTATTTGGGGGCGCAGGAGGCCTGTAAGAGCTGTCACGAGGACGTCCACAAGGGGGAGTTTAAGGAGCCGTGCGAGACATGCCACAGCGTGGAGGGCTGGAAGGGGAAAAACGTACGCTTCGACCACGGCAAGACGTACGCGCTCGACGGAAAACACGCGAACGTACAATGCGCAAAATGCCATCCTGTCAAGGGGGAGTTCCGCGTAGCCGAAAAAGAGAAGTGCGCGACGTGCCACCTGAAGGCGGACAAGCACAAGGGACAGCTGGGTACGTCGTGCGAAAAATGCCACAAGACCTCCGCATGGAAGGACATCCTCTTCGACCACTCCAAGACGAAATACATGCTGCAGGGCAAACACAAGGATGCGTCGTGCGAGAAATGCCACGTGACGAGCAAAAAAACCGGTGTTTTCAAGGTCGAGAAATACGACGCGTGCGACGCGCCGGGTTGCCACGACGCTGGGAAATTCGGCAACGTGCACGGCGCGCAGTTCGCGGGGCAAAGGTGCGAAAAATGCCACTCCCCGGCAGGGTTCAAACCATCTTCCTACGCCCACGCGGGGGAGGGGTACGCCGGTTTCATCCTGAAGGGGAAACACGCCCAGGTGAAATGCGAAAAATGCCACGTCGCGGATCCGGTCACGAAGGCCGTGTTGTACAAGCCGATTCAGACCGCCTCCTGCGACGGGGCGCGTTGCCACGACGAAGGCCGTGTTGTACAAGCCGATTCAGACCGCCTCCTGCGACGGGGCGCGTTGCCACGACGCAAGGGCGCGCGGGAACGTGCACGGCCCGCAGTTCAAGGGACAAAGGTGCGAGACGTGCCACGACGAGCAGGGGTGGAAACCGACGCTCTTCAAGCACGAGTCCGCCGGGTACTCCGGTTATAAATTGGCTGGAAAGCACGCGCAGACCGCCTGCGGAAAGTGCCATGCCGCCGGTGCGGACCAGACCGTTTTTTACAAGCCGATAAAGTTCGACTCCTGCTCCGCCGCCGCATGCCACAAGAACCCCCACGCCGAGCAGTTCAAGGGACAAAAGTGCGAGACGTGCCACAACGAGCAGGGGTGGAAACCGACGCTCTTCCAGCACGAGTCCGCCGGGTACGCCGGTTACAAGCTGGAGGGAAAGCACGCGCAAACACCATGCGGCAAGTGTCATCCTTCCGTTGCGGACCGGCCCGTGTTGTACAAGCCGATAAAGTTCGACTCCTGCTCCTCGGCCGCGTGCCACAAGAACCCGCACGCCGACCAGTTCGAGGGGAAGAAGTGCGAACAATGCCACGTCGCGAGGGAATGGAAGGAGCTTTCATTCAACCACAGGACGCAGGCGCGCTTCCCGCTCGAGGGCAGGCACGCGACGGCGAAGTGCGACAAGTGCCACCTCAACAAGGCGTGGCGGCCCCTTGCCATGAACTGCATGGACTGCCACCGCAAGGACGACGACAAGGCCCACAAGGGGAAAATGGGGGAGAAGTGCGATCAGTGCCACACGGCCCAAAACTGGGAGCCAAACCACTTCTTCCACGAGGTCACCGGGTTTAAGCTGGACGGGACACACTCCCAGGCGGCGTGCGCCCAATGCCACAAGACGAAAGGCGTCTACTCCGGCCTCGGGCCGCAATGTTCCAAATGCCACACGGACCCGCACCTCAACCAGTTCGGGCCGGTCGCATGCGGAGACTGCCACACCGCGAAAAACTGGTTTCCGGAGAAATTCAACCACTCCCTGACCGGGTTCAGGCTGGAAGGGGGGCACCGCGTCGCGGCCTGCCAGCAATGCCACAGGAACAGGACGTACAGGAACACGCCTTACGCGTGCATCGCGTGCCACCAGGCCGACTTCACCTCGCCGGCGGCGGCCCCGTTCCACGTCGGCGCCAGCACGGACTGCACCCTCTGCCACAAGGTTTACGGCTGGCTGGGTGCGAAGTTCACACACAAGACGATGACTTTCACCGGCTATCACGCCGTGATAGCCACCTCCTGCACCAGTTGCCACGCCGCAGGGGCGAATTTTCCCCTTAAATGGCCGGACGTGACCAACGAAACCCAGTGCGGCGTCTGCCACGCGGCAAAAGCCCACGGCACCTGCCCCACAAACTGCTCCCTGTGCCACAACACGACGACGTTCGCTGGGGCGCAGAACATCGTCCCGTGCAAGCCCTCGCCGAGAAAACATGGGCGCTAAGGCGGGGCATGCGGGGAAAATCGCGGCGTTGTGCGCCGTCGCGATCTTCAGCGCGCCCTTGCTGGCGTTCGGAATGGACGTCGCCGGCCGGGTCTCCGAGTCCGTTTTCTACCAAACCGACGACGCCACGAACCAGAACTACAACTTCTTTAACACGCGGTTAAAACTGGACGCCACGGACGTAAACGGCGTCGACAACAGTTTTCATTTTGACGGCTCCAATCTGGGGCAGGGCGAGAAAACATACAACGTGCAAGTGCCGGCCAACAGGGTTGACGCGCTCAACCTGAGGCTAGAAAGGCTGTTCTTCAACACGGACGTGGTTCTGGGGCGCCAGCTGATAGACGGCCTCGTGGGGGCGAAGGTGGACGGCGCCCTTTTGGAGCACCATTTCGGCGAGTCGTCGGGTTACGGCGTTTTCGGGGGAACGTTGCCCGACCCGTACACCGACGCCTTCGCGTCGTCGTACCCGGCATACGGCGCGTACGGTTTTTACAAGGACCGAGAAATCGGCGTGACCGCGGGATACACCACGAGCATGTACAACGGGAAGGAGGACCAGGCCTACATCTTCGGCTCGGCCTATTATTCCCCGAATGATTCCCTCAACCTAAACGGCTCCGGCAGGTTCGACCACAACCTGCAGGGCGGAAACGGATACTACGTCACGAACCTCCTGGTGTCCGCCAACTACCATTGGGGATGGCTCGCATACCTGAACCTGACGTACGACCAATACCGTGCCGTCTGGTACCAGGAGTCCATGACGATGCTCTACGGCCTAAACTTGGATTTGCAACAGACGATGCGCGTTTACGGCGATTACAGCCTCTCGAAAACCGCAAAAATCTACGCGGACTACGACTATCGGCAACGGGAGAGCGACGGCGGCGTGGCCTTTCTGTCCACGGTGGGGTTCAAGGACAGCGACCTGTTTGGATACCTGTACTACAACGCGGCGTACCGGAACATTGATTATTTCACGGCGTTGTCCACGCAGATGTTTCTCGCGGTCGGCGCGCAGGCGAACGAGCGCGTGTCCGGCGAGCTGAGCGCGACCTACTCCGCCAACTCCCAAAACTCCGCAACCAACGGCATGACCCAGATGATTTATTCCGCCTCGGCCAACTGGCTGGCGTCGAAAAAACTGGCGTTCAACTGCGTCGTCGAGGCGTCGGACCAGAAGTTCCTCTCGGTAGACTCTGTCTACCTGGCGAAATACAAGGACGAATACCTCACGACCTCCGTTTACGCCAACCTCTCGTACCGGTTCTGAACAAAGTCGTTCCCGGCGACGGAAGCGGTCGCGCGGCGCCTAGTCCGCGTTTTTTTGGCGGACGGCGCCCATTTTTTTCATGGAATCGCCGTACAGGGTGTCCATTTTTATCCCGCAGGCCTTCAGGAACTCGTTTGGAAGCTCCCCCCCCGCGAATATGAAAACCGAGTCGTTGGCAAGGTCAATAAGGTTTCCCTTGTGGTCGATTTCGACGGACCGCTCCTTTATTTGGCGGACGTTGGATTCCATCAGCAGGTTGACCTTGCCGGAGGCCGCCGCGTTTTGAATCCGCCTTTGGTTGTCCGGTTTTATTCTGGCAAATACCGGCCCGCGGTAGGAGAGCGTTACCGACGTCCCCTCCTGGCAGGACAGGGCCACGGAGGCCTCGATCGCGCTGTCGCCGCCCCCCACGACCAAAACTTTCTGGACCGCGAAATTCTCCGGCTCCAAAAGGCGGTACATCACCTTCGGAAGGGATTCCCCGGGAACGCCCAGTTTTCTGGGGGTG
>JACQBU010000028.1 GCA_016194375.1 Nitrospinota bacterium | reverse complement strand
CCGGCCTTTTTCCCCGTGCGGAAACTCACGACGGGTGGCGGGGAAAAAGCGTTTGAGGTCGCACTTGACAGCCGTTTTAAGGTAAATTATCATCAAGAGTCTGAGTTGAGGTGGATTTTTTACTTATTAACTTAATTTAAAAGGAGGTATTGAACGGTGAAACTGAAAGGAACAATAATCGGAATATTGGCGGCCTTCGCCATTGTTTTCTGCGTTTCGACTTCGGCATTTGCGGGGGACGCGGCCAAGGGCAAGTCCCTTTTTGACGGCGCTGGCAAGTGCAAAACCTGCCACAAGACCGACGACAAGAAGCTGGTCGGCCCCGGCCTCGCCGGCGTCAAGGCCAAGCACTCCGAGGCGTGGCTGAAAAAATGGATAGCCAACCCGCAGGAAGTCTGGGCGTCCGATGACGCCGACGTCAAGGACTTGAAGAAGCGCGTCAACAAGGAAGGCAAGCCGAAAACCGCGATGGCGCCCGGCAAACTCAGCGAAGGGGACATCGACGACATCGTTGCGTTCATCAACACGCTGTAATCATTTTTCGTCTTTAAATGGGATGCGGGAGACCGCATCCCTTTTTTTTTACCCCGGCCCGTTCCCGGGGATATAATCCCCGTTGTGAGCGACGATTTTCTTCTTGAAACAAGGGGGCTCACGGTTCATTTTCCCGTTCGCGGCGGCTTTTTTTCCGGCAAACGGGGAACCGTGCGGGCCGTGGACGGCGTCTCCCTACGCGTCAAACGGGGGGAGACGTTCGGGCTCGTCGGCGAGAGCGGGTGCGGCAAGACCACCCTTGGAAGGTCCATCCTGCGGCTAATCGAGCCGACCGACGGGGAGCTTCTTTTCGAGGGGAGCGACATGCGCGCCCTAAGGCCCGCCCAGATGCGCGCCCTGCGGAGAAAAATGCAGATAATATTCCAGGACCCGTATTCGTCGCTAAACCCGCGCATGACGGTCGGGCGGATAATAGCGGAGCCGTTGCAGATACACGCCGTGTGCAAGGGGGGGGAATTGTGGGAGAGGGTCGCGGCCCTGATGGCGCAGGTCGGCCTCCGCCCGGAGCAGATGAGGCGCTACCCGCACGAGTTTTCCGGCGGTCAGAGACAGCGCATCGGCATAGCCAGGGCGATCGCCCTAAACCCCTCCTTCATAGTGGGGGACGAGCCTGTGTCCGCGCTCGACGTGTCGGTTCAGGCCCAGGTGCTGAACCTGTTGACGGACCTCAAGGCCAGGTATGGGATGGCGTATTTTTTCATCTCCCACGACCTTTCGGTGATACGCCACATGAGCGACCGGGTCGCCGTGATGTACCTCGGAAAAATCGTCGAGGAGGCGACGTGCGGGGAGCTTTTTGAAAACCCGTTGCATCCGTACACGAAGGCCCTGCTGGCCGCCCTGCCCGTTCCGGACCCCCGGACGCGCCGGAAGACAATCGTCCTTCAGGGGGATCTGCCGTCCCCCGCGAACCCGCCGCCGGGGTGCCCGTTTCACACAAGGTGTCCGGAGGCGAGGGATTTTTGCCGCCGGATAGTCCCCGCGCTTAAGACCATATCCCCCGGCCACACGGCGTCCTGCCTTCTGGTCGAGCCTATTTCTTCGGAAGGTACTCCAGAGGGTCGAACGCCACCCGGTTGACGCGGACCTCAAAATGGAGGTGAGGCCTTGTGGCGCGTCCGGTGCGTCCAACCAGGGCTATCGGGTCGCCCTGCTTCACCGCGCCCCCTTTTTCAACCAGGTTCTTCGAGTTGTGGGCGTAGATGGTCACCACGCTTTCAGAGTGCTTGAGCACGACTATGTTGCCGTACCCGCTCGGGCCTTGTCCGCTGAAAATCACGGTTCCGTCCGCGGCGGCAGATATCTTGGCCCCCTCCGGCGCGCCGAGGTCCACGCCGTCGTGTTTGCCGTTTTTGCGTATGCCGAATTCGGATATCACGGCGGCCTTTTCCACCGGCCAGGCTAGCCTGACGTCTATCTTGGGCGGGCTGGAGGGGGGGCGCGCCCCCTTCACCCTCGGGGGGGATTGTTTCACCTCCGGCCGGGGGCTCTCCTTTTGGACGGCCTCCTCCTTTTTGGCTTCCGATTTGGCGTCCGACGAAATGAAGGCCTCGGGGGGGACGTGCGGAATCGTGATTCTCTGCCCCTGGGCCAGCGTGTCCTTGGTGAGGTTGTTTTCCTTTTTCAGGGCCTCGACGGTGGTCTCGAATTTCTTTGCTACGTCCTCCAACGTGTCACCCTTGTCGGCGACGTACACGCCTTCACCCCCCCTGTGTTGCGGGTATCTCGAGACGTTCGGGCGGAGCCCGCCGGAGCAGTCGGCGAGCAGGGCTAAAAGAAGGAGAAGGGCCAGCCGCGCCCCCGAACCGGAATTTTTCGGCCAAAAAGCCGGGGGGTTGCGAAAATCGGGCCTGCGCATACGACGTTGATTATAACCTTAGAAAGTGGTGCCCGGGACCGGAATTGAACCAGTGACACGAGGATTTTCAGTCCTCTGCTCTACCAACTGAGCTACCCGGGCGAATTGGATTAGGCAACGGATGTTAACAGATTTTAACGGGCTTTTCCAACTGATGACAATGCGCCGCCTTCCCGCGTCCCCCGGGCGAAAATCTACGGGATTACGGGCGGCCCGACGACCAGCGGCAGATAACGGACGTACACCGCCAACAAAAGAAGAACGACGAGGTTCAGCACGGTCGAGACGAGGTGTATCTTGTGGAAGTCGGCCCGTAGTTTCTCCTTTTCCGGCCCCGCGGCCGCGGCGTAC
Source organism: Nitrospinota bacterium (assembly GCA_016194375.1). GTDB lineage: Bacteria > Nitrospinota_A > UBA7883 > JACRGQ01 > JACRGQ01 > JACQEX01. Next base: position 4,940 of record JACQBU010000028.1, on the reverse strand, counting down.
ATCCGGGTCTTTACGTCCCTGGCCTTCGCGCCCACCACCGCGCCGGAAACGATGGAAAGCGCCGCACAAGCGGCGAGGATTAAAAGCGGACCCCTCACCGCCCCCAAATTCGTCCTCCACATCGCCCAAAGGGTCCCCAACAGCGCGAGGGAGGACGCGTAGCCGACCATGAAATATTTTGGGAAAATGGCGCCGACGACGGTCCCCGCCGCATCCCTTCCGAGGGCCGAGAATATGGACGGGGCCGCTATGAACGAAAAGAAAATCATCCCGCCCAGCCAGACGACGAGGGCCAGGATGTGAGCGTAAACAATCAGCGCCCGCATAGACAATCTCCCGTGTAAACGCCCCGGAGGCCAGTCCTTATTTCATGTCCTCGAACACGGTGGGGGCGCGTTTTGCGAGCTCCGCTAGGATGAGCCCGCATATCTTTCGTATCTCCCACTGCGCGTTCTTTTCCGTCCGCGTCCCGATGATGAGGCGCCACTCGCGGAAGTTGGCTGTCACGACAATCTCGCTCGTGACGGCGTTCGGGAGGACAAAGCGGGCGTCCTCCTTGCGGACGTCCATCTCCTTGAGCTTTTTGTACGCCTCCCTGCACCGCTCCATCACGCCGTTGAAAATCTCCAGCGCCGCCGGGTTCGCCGATATCGAGTCGGGCGTCACCACGCTGAAATCCCGCTCGTCCACGTACCGCTGGGACTGCTGGGAGAACGAGGCCATGCGGTGCCGCACTATCTGGTGGGTGAAGCTTCGCGAGCCGCCGATTATGCGGAACGTGGCGCTCGCGTGCTCCAGCACGGAATGGTGGCCGTTCTTTATTATCATCCGGATGAACCGCTTGTCGGAGTCCTCCCCCGTCTTGTCGAAGGAGAGGTAGCAGGTGCGCCCTGCCTCCTCGATGAGCCTTTCGGCCGAGGGGGTGATGGCGAGCAGTTCCACTTTCAACATATAATCAGGCGTATGATACACCATTCGGGGATGATTTTGGCCGCCGGATACGGCGAGAGGCTCAGGCCGGAGACGGACGGGATCCCCAAGCCGCTTTTTAAGATAGGCTCCACCAACATGATACGCAACGCCATCGCCTACCTTGTCCGCCACGGCGTCACGGAGGTGGCGATAAACCTCTTCCACCTCGGCCGCATGATAAAAGGGGACCTTTCCAAAAACCCGCCCAAGGGGGCGAAACTTTTCTTCGTGGAGGAGAAAGTTTTGATGGGAACCGGCGGCGGGATAAAGGGGGCCGAACGGTTCCTCGGCGGCTCCGACATCGTGGTGATAAATAGCGACGTGCTCACCGACCTCGACCTCGCCGGGGCGATTGACTTCCACCGCTCCAAGAACGCGCTGGCGACGCTCGTGACGCGCAAAAATCCGAACCCCGAAAAAATAGGCTCCCTGGCGGAAGGGGAGGGGGGGCGGCTCGTCAGGTTTCTCGGCTCAAAATCGCCGGCGTACGACGTCGAGAATGAGAACGTCCCGCTGATGTTCACCGGGATTCACGTGCTATCGAGGGATTTTTTGAAAAAAATTCCGGCCGGACGCCCAGTGAACGTCTCGACCGAGGTGTACGCGCCCCTGGTGGCGGCCGGGGAGCCGGTTTACGTTTTTAACCACGAAGGCTATTGGGCCGACATAGGGACTCCGGAGTCGTACCGCGCCGCGCAGGAAGACGTCAAAAGCGGCAGATTCGTGCCGTACGGGGAAACGAGATGAACGGCGGCCCGCGCCGCGCCGTAATTGAAAAATAGGAGCGACATGAAAGCGATTTATTTAAGCAAGGGAAAGCTGGAGTACAGGAGCGACCTGCCCGTTCCCGTGCCGGGGGAGGGGGAGGCGCTTATAAGGGTGCTAAAGGCCGGCGTCTGCCGCACGGACCTTGAGATGGCGGCGGGTTACATGGACTTCACCGGCGTGCCGGGTCACGAGTTCGTGGGGGTCGTCGAAAAGTCCGCCACGCCCGGCCTCGTCGGCGCAAGGGTCGTGGGGGATATAAACTGCGGGTGCGGCATCTGCGCGTTCTGCAAAAACGGGGAGCAAAACCACTGCCCCGACCGCACGGTGCTGGGGATAAAGGGGCGCGACGGGGCGTTTGCCGAATATTTGACGTTGCCCGACGGGAACCTCCACCACCTTCCGGACAACCTGGGGGACGCGGAGGCTGTTTTCATGGAGCCGCTTTCCGCCGCCTACCGGATAGTGGAGCAGGTTGTGGTCCGCGGAATGGGGGCGCTGGTGCTGGGCGACGGAAACCTCGGGTTGCTCGCGGCGCAGACTCTTGAGATAATGAAGGCCAATGTCACAATATGCGGAAGGCACCGGCGAAGGCTGGACGTGCTTGACGGCACGAGGGTCAACGCCGTTCTTGAGGACGAACTCATTCCGGGCAAACAATACGACCTCGTCGTGGACGCGACGGGGCGGCCCGAAGGCGCGGCTACGGCGCTTTCCCGGACAAAGCCTCGCGGAACCCTCGTGCTGAAGACGACGACCGCGCTAAAACGGGAGCTTGATTTGAACACCGTGGTAATAAACGAAATCTCGGTTGTCGGGTCCAGATGCGGCCCGTTCGTGCACGGCATGGCGTTGCTTGAACTAGGCCAGATTCGGCTGTCGGCCATGGTGGAGGCCGAATTCCCGATTGAAGAAGGGCCGACGGCGTTCGAGGCGGCGGGGAAACCCGGCGCCATGAAGGTCGTCATTAGCTTCTGATGCTTCCCGTTCTCTTCAAGATAGGCCCGCTGACCCTGCACACTTACGGGTTGCTCGCCGCCACGGGGCTGTTCACCGGGGTTTACCTCGCCGCAAGAAGGGGGGCCAAGGAGGGGTTTTCCGGCGATTTGACGATGGACCTCGGGTTCTACCTCGTCGTCTCCGCCATAGTCGGCGCAAGGCTCCTGTACGTCGTCGTGGAATACAGGATGTTCCTTCACGACCCGCTCAAGCTCTTCAAGATGTGGGAGGGGGGGCTGGTGTTTTTCGGCGGCGTGCTCGCGGCCATTCCCGTCGCCGTCTGGTTCATCAGAAGACACAAACTGCCGTTCTGGCCGCTGGCGGACGTCTTCGCCCCGTACGTCGCCCTGGCCCACGCAATCGGCAGGCTCGGGTGTCTGGCCGCCGGTTGCTGTTACGGCAAGCCGACCACTTCGTGGCTGGGAATCGTGTTCAAGGACCCCGCCTCCATCGCACCCATTAACGTCCCCCTTTTGCCCACGCAGATATTTGACTCGGCCAACGAGTTCGCCATTTTTCTAATTCTCATAGCCGTCAGGCCCCACAAAAGGTTCCAGGGCGAGCTGGTGCTCCTATGGCTAATCCTGTATTCCGCAGGGCGTTTCGTCGTGGAGATGTTCCGCGGCGACCCGCGCGGCTGGGTCGTGGAAGGAGTGCTTAGCACGTCGCAGGGGGTGGGCGTCCTCGTCTTCATCGCCAGCCTGACGGTGTTCGTCAGAATGTGGAGAAAAGCGGCCAAGTGACGTTTGAGGTTACCGCCGGGGAGGACGACGGGGGGATAAGGCTCGACCGCTTCCTCTCGACGCGCCTGGAGGGGGTTTCCCGAACAGCCGTCCAGAAGGCGCTAAAGGCCGGGCTCGTCACACTTGACGGGCGGACGCTGTCGGCCAACCACAAAACGCGCGTCGGGGAGGTTTTCCGCGGCTCCATCCCGCCGCCGGAGCAGTTGTCGGCGGAGCCGGAGGACATCCCGCTGGACGTCGTTTACGAGGACGACGACCTCATAATCGTGGACAAGCCGGCCGGGATGGTCGTCCACCCCGCCAAGGGGCACGCGCGCGACACGCTGGTGAACGCGCTTCTGTTCAAGGGGAAGACGCTGTCCGACGCCGGGGGGGACGAGCTTCGCCCGGGCATAGTCCACCGGCTGGACAAGGACACGACGGGCCTCGTGGCCGTGGCAAAAAACGCCGCCGCCCACGCCTCGCTGTCGGCGCAGTTGAAGTCCCGCGAGATGGGAAGGGAATACCTGGCCGTCGTGAAGGGGACGCTCAAGCCCCCGGTCGGGGAGATAACAAAGCCGATAGGAAGGCACACGGTCCACAGAAAGAAAATGACCGTGAGCGAGGCGCGGTCGTCGGGCGCGCGGGAGGCGCGCACGCTTTACGAGACGCTGGAGTTTTTTCCCGGCATCCCCGCGTCGTTGGTGAAGGTGAGGCTGAAGACCGGCAGGACGCACCAAATACGCGTCCATCTGGCGTCGGTCGGGAATCCGGTGATGGGGGACGAGGTGTACGGCAAGCAGAAGTCCCCGCTAATCGCAAGGCCGGCGCTTCACGCGGCGAAGCTGACGCTGGTACATCCGTCGTCGGGAAAGACGATGGTTTTCGAGGCGCCGCTCCCGGCGGATTTTGAGAGACTGCTCGCCTCCCTGCGCTCCCGTCCGCGCCGAGGATGAGCCCCCGCGACGCTTCTTTCGTGCATATTTTTGGCGTAGAATGCTCGTATGAAAATTAGGGTTCGTAGGGACGGCGAGGGCTATCTGGCCGACGTGCCGGGACAGCCGCAACTCTTCGCCTGGGCTCCCACCAAAGCACGGGCAAGAATGGAATTGCTGAGCGTGGTTGAGATGATGCTTGATTACCATCTTGAGCAGGTTGAGATGGAGCGCAAGGTAAGGTCAAAGCTGGCCGCGGTCTAAATGCCGTATTCATTTTGTCGGGTCATTGCGAGGAGCATGGCGACGAAGCAATCTTTACATATTGGTAGAACATAAAGTGAGATTGCTTCGCTCCGCTCGCAATGACAGGCGACCGCCTTTTTTCAAAAGTTACAGATCATTAAATTATTGACTTCTGCATAATTAATGCAATAAACTGGTGTCCCAAGGGGGTGCCAATATGCGACCAAAAGGAAATGCCAGCCTAATCGCCGACCGGCGTAAACGCTCGTTACAACTCTTGGACAAGGGACTTTCGCTCAAT
>JACQBU010000031.1 GCA_016194375.1 Nitrospinota bacterium | reverse complement strand
CGCATCGTAAGGGTTTAAAATAACATCGAGAGCTGTTGCTCCAAACAGGTGTGTCATGAGGAAAAAGACGATTCGTCCCCCGGCGGTGGCCGGCGTGTTCTATTCAGCCGACAGGGACACCCTGCTCAACGACGTCCACAAATACCTCTTCGCCGCCCCCGGGGAGGGGAAGCCGGAAAAAGTCAGGGGCGCCGTCTCGCCCCACGCGGGGTATTACTATTCCGGCCACGTGGCGGGCGCGGTTTTCGGCTCCATAGCCGTTCCCGAGAGGGTGATAATAATAGGGCCCAACCACAGGGGGTTGGGCGCCCCGGTCGCGCTGGACGATTCGGACGAGTGGCTTTTCCCCTTCGGTTCCGTGCCCGTGGACAAGGAGGCCTTTTCGCTCATATTGGACAACTCCGCGACGATCGAGCCAGACATGGAGGCCCACGCGTGGGAGCATTCCCTCGAGGTCATAGTCCCGTTTCTCTTCGTCAGAAACCACAAAGTATCCATAACGGCGATTTGCATGGGGACGCAGGACATGGAAAAGATCGCGGACGTCGCCTCGGCGGTATCCGTGGCGGCGCGGGAGACCGGCGCGCTCGTGGTGGCCAGCACGGACATGACCCACTACATGCCGGACGCGGTGGCCAGAAGGCTGGACGGCCTCACCATAGAGACGATGGAAAGGATGGACGTCGAGGGGGTCATGGAAAGGGTCGAGCGCGAGGGGGCGCTCTGCGGCGGGTCGTCCGTGGCCTCTGCCATGCTCGCCTGCGAAAAAAACGGGGCGGACAGGGCGAGGCTGGTCCGCTACGCCACCTCCGGTGACATAGAGGGCAAGAGGGACTCCGTGGTCGGGTACGGCGGGTTTCTAATAGTCTAATTTTTCAATTTGTACACTTTTTCCAGAAGACTTCCCAACCCCCTTTTCCTAAACGTTTCCATGTCGGCCCCCGAGACGTCGCGCTCGCGAAGCTTTTCTATCTTAAAATTCTCCGAAAAAAGCGAGACCACCTCTTTTTCAGGAACGGAGAAAGGCGGGCCTTCCATTTCCCCCTGCTCGTACTCCAACGCCAGAAGGGCCATCACGGCGTTTTTGGGAAGTTTTTCCGCCATGTCGTCGGCGTATCTTTTGCGCATGTCGGGCGGCAGGGCAACGAGGGCGGCGCGGTCGTAAACGAACCGGACCGACGAGAGACTCCCCTTCTCCAGACTGAAGAAATCGCCGCAAAAAATCTCGACCCCCTCCGTCTTGTAAATTTTAAAGGAACCCTCGACCCTCGTCTCGGGCTTCAAACCGTTCCCGGCGAAGAAGGAAGCCACCGCCAGTTCGCTCAACTCCACCCCCATGACGCGCAGACCCCTCGAGCGTAGCCAGAGCATGTCGAGGCTTTTTCCGCACATGGGAACGAACGCGACGGATTCCCCGGGAACCTCGAACTTGTCCCAAAGCTCCTTAAGGTGCGCGTTTACCTCGGACTGGTGGAAGCCTATCAGGTTTTCCTCCCACCTCCTGAGCCAGAAATCATGGTCCATACGGCGTTTATACCACCCGCCGTCCGCCAAAATCCAACCGTAGGCAATTAGTGTGGCGGGTCAGTATGAAATTTGGGAACCTTGGCAACCCCCGGATTGCTTCGCTACGCTCGCAATGACAATTAGTTGTCATCGCGAGACCGCCCTTGGCGGTCGTGGCGATCTCTGTATTTTTCAAACTGATCCACTACCGCGATTAGGCGCGTTTCACCCGAAACAAACCTGAGAAGAAGTCGGGGGAATCGCCGGAATTATTTCGCCTTGCCGGCCTTGGACTTTGCCGGGGGCGGGGACTTTGGCTTGGGCCTCGGCTCGTCGCTCCAGCCTATCTTCTCAAGGAAGTCGTCGTAAGAGCCGAGGAACAGTTTCGCGCCCCCCTCGTTGAACACTATCAGCTTGGTGGCGATGTCGCGCAGTATCATCTCGCTGTGGGTGACGATCACGACGGCCCCCGGGTACTAGTACATCTGCTCGGTTAGCGCCTCGATGGACTCCATGTCGAGGTGGTTGGTCGGCTCGTCTAGAAGGAGCAGGTTGGTGCGGTTGGCCAGAATCTTGCCCAAAAGGACGCGGCTACGCTCGCCGCCGGAGAGCACCCCCACCTTTTTCTCCGCCGCGTCCCCCTCGAACATCATCGCGCCGGCCAGCGTGCGGAGGGACTGGTTGTTCAGGTTTCCGTTGGAAAGCGAAAGCTCCTCGAGCACGTTGAGCCGCTCGTCCAGCCGCTGGATGTTGGTCTGCCCGAAATGCCCCTTCTTCATGGACGGATGGTGGGCCACCTCCCCGGCCGTCGGCTTCAACTCCCCGGCGAGGACGTTTAGTAGCGTGCTCTTACCCTTGCCGTTCTTCCCTATGATGGCTATCCTGTCCCTCGCGCCGATGGCGAAGCTCAAGTCCCCGAACAGCGCGTTCTCCGCCCTCCCGTCGTACGAGAACGAAATCCCGCGCGCCTCCATGACAACCTTGCCGGGGCAGTTCTCGTAATTGAAGCGGAAGGCGAGGGTCTTTTCGTGGTCGAGCTTCTCGAGCCTTTCCATGCCGTCCAACAGCTTAAGGCGCGACTGGGCGCGCGAGGCGGTGGTTGCCCGCGCCTTGTTGCGGGCCACGAACTCCTCCATCTCCTTTATGCGCTTCTCCTGGTTTAGGCGCGTCTTTTCGTGTATCTCGTCCTCGTGGGACATCGTCTCGAAGAACGTCTCCGTGTCCCCCGCAAGCTTCTTCAACTGGCGCCTCATGAGCCCCATCGTGTGGGTGGTGACTTCGTCCATGAACCCCCTGTCGTGCGTGATGAGGATTATCTCCCCCTGGAACGAGCGCAAAAACTGCTTGAGCCAGCGCACGCTCACTATGTCGAGGTAGTTCGTCGGCTCGTCCAGCAGGAGCATGTTCGGCCTTTGCACCAGCAGTTTCGCCAGGTTCATCCGTATCTGGTATCCGCCGGAGAAGCTCAGGGGGCTCCGCGCCATGTCCTCGTCGTTAAAACCTAGGCCGAATAGCACCTTCTCCACCTTGTAGTGGTCGTACTGCTCGTCCTCCGAAAGCGCCTGGCAACACTCCTCGAGGACGGTCGGCTTGGAGAACTTGAGGTGCTGTTCCAGCGAACCTATACGGTATCCCTTGGGTATCGCTATCTGCCCCTCGTCCTGATGCTCCGCGCCCAGAATCAGCCTAAATAGGGTGGACTTGCCGGAGCCGTTTCGCCCGACGAACCCTATCCGCTCGCGCGGCCCGACCGTGAGCGAAAGGTCCTCGTAAAGAACCTGCCTGCCGTAACTTTTCCGCAAACCGCTTATTTGTATCATTTGTGTGTAAGCGGGTGATGATATCAGCACTGCGGCGTTTGGCAAAGTTGAAAATAAAACGCCGCCCTATGACGGCGCGGCCGCCCCGGAGCGTTCGCGGGGTGGAAATAAGCCCCGTCAACGCCCCTTGTCGGGGGAGACCGTCCCCGCAAACCTAAAAAGGGCCAGCTTTATCAGGTCGTTAAAAACGAGCGATAGCGACAGTGAACCGACTAACGCGACCGCCGCGGCCGAAGGACGAAGGGGCGGAAGAACGCCGACCCCTTTCCAACCTATGAGCAACCCCGCGGCGCCGTCCAATAGCATGGCGAGCCCGAGGGGAACGCTCGGCGGCGACTTCCAAAACGGACCGCGTTCCCGGATGCAAAGGATGGAGAAAATGGCCATGAAAAGCAGAATCAAAAAAGAAAAGGTGTGAAGCTCGCGGGAATCAAGGGGAACGCCGGCGAACCGCCAGCCGACCCAGAGAATCCCCAGCGACTCGAAAACCATGAACATCCCGAGAACCACGGCGATGGCGACGAGGGGGCGTATCTCCCACGTGTCCGGCGTTCGGGAGGGCCTGACGCGGTCGGAGGCCAGCGTAATCTTTACGAAGTCGGTCATGAAAACCAGCACCAACATTCCCGACGCCGAGATTAGAAGGTGGCCCGTAAAAATAAACGCCAGCCCCACGAAGCCGGTCTTGAGGACGGTGCGGCTCACCTTGTTGATTATCCACGTGAGGATTCTTTGATAGACCGAGCGCCCGTTTTCCACCAGGTCCACTATCTCCGAAAGACCCGCGTCCGTTAACACCACGCTTGCCGCGCCGCGGGCCGCGTCGGTCGCCCCCTTGACCGCTATGCCGACCTCGGCCGCGTTGAGCGCGGGGGCGTCGTTGACCCCGTCGCCGGTCATCCCGACCACCACCCCGGCGTCTTGCAGGGCCTTGGCGGCCTTGTATTTGTCGGGGTCGTAAAGGGCGACCAAACCAAGAAACGAGGGCTTATCCCCGGCGATTCTGGCGACGCCAAGAGTGCGGCATCCTTTTTCCGCCAATAGGTCCGCGCGCGTCTCGAGCCGTCGCACGTCGTCGGCCCCGAGATTGGCGGCAGAGGCGACGGCCTGGAGCGCGCCTTTGACGGCCTTAAACGAGCCTTCGCTCCCCTCTACCCACGCCTCGGTTTTGCGCGTCCGGGGGGAAAAAGGGACGAAGCTTGTCTGGCGAAACCGCTCGAAGGACAAACTCTTCCGGCGGGCGTCGGCCAAAACGGCGGCGTCGATGGAATCCCGATTCGACTCGTTGGAGGCGAGCGCGGCGCAAAGCAAAAGCTCCTCCGGGCTCGTCCCCTCCTCCGGGTAAAGCCCGGCCACGACGAGTTGGTTTAGGGTCATGGTGCCCGTCTTGTCCGCGAACAAGACCTGCATGGTCGCCGCGTCCTCCGTCGCGCTCAATCTGGTGACCAATACCCCCTTCTTCCCCAAATCGCGGGCGCCGAGCGCGGTGCTCACCGTAAACATCACGGGCAACGCCACGGGCACGGCGCCCATCAAAAGAACCAGGCTAAGGGGGAGGACGTCCGCCATGGGGGTCCCGCGAAAGGCGGCCAGCGCCAAAAGAAGCGCGACCACGGAACCGACGATGACCAAAAGCCATCCGACCATCTTGGAAACGACCTCTTCCACGTGCAGTTTGGGTTGCGAGCCCTGAACGAGTTCGACCGTCCTTCCGAAATAAGTGGCGGGGCCGGTGAACGTCACGACGCCGAGGACCTCCCCCTGGCGCACTATGGAGGAGGAAAAAAGCTCGTCCCCCGCCGTTTTGGGCTGTTCCAGACTTTCTCCGGTGAGGGAGGATTGGTCCACCAGGACGTCGCCGTTTATTATCCTAAGGTCGGCCGGCACCAAGTCCCCCATTCTCAGCCGAACGACGTCCCCCGGCGCCAGTTCCCTTGCCGGGACGTCCCCCCAACTGCCGTCTCGAAGGACGCGCGTTTGCACACGGAGTTTGGATTGGAGCATTTTGACGACCTGGCTTGAGCGCCTTTCCTGAAAAAATCCTATCAGGGCGTTGGTCAACAACAAACCCGAGGCCAGATAAAAATCGGCCGGTTTCCTTAAAATAAGGGAGATTGCCCCGATCGCCTCCAGCATCCAGGCGGAGGGGCCCCAAAATCTTTTGAGAAACGACCAAAAGGGGTTTTTCCGTTTTTCTGGAATCTCGTTCCACCCGATTTCGGACAACTTGGCCTTGGCTGTCTCCGAGGAAAGGCCGAACTCCTGATTCACCCCGAGCAGTTCCAGGAGCCGTGGCGTCGGAAGGCTCCTTATCGTCGCGGGTTCTATCCTACTCACCCTTCCAAATTTGCCGGTGCTACAAGCATCACGTCACAAGGGGCGTGTCTCGCCACCTTTTTTGCGATGTCGGGCATAAATAGGTCGAAGATCCCTTCTTTGTGATGGAATCCGAGAAGCAACAGGTCGGGTTTCATCTCCCTCACGACCTTCAAAAGGGTGTCGACCGTGCCGTCCCCCTGCTCAATGCGTATGGAGCATGAAACGCCGTTGTCGGTGAACCACCTTATATATCCTTCAACATCCTTCTTGCGTTCTTCCCTTAATTCTTTTGAGAGGTCCCTTCGGAGGTCGGGTTCCACCATGTTGACGGACCGGCCGACCATATCGATCACGGACACGATTGAAATGAAGGTAATCCGCGCGTCGGGCACGAGCGATATCATGGACGCCGCCTTTCTGAGAACATCGACGGAATTTTTGTACCATTCATGCGACGGGGGCGGAACGGCCACGAGAACATTCTTGTAGGAATTCTTCATTTCTTCTCCTTGCGCCAAAGAATTGTAAGGATGCGCCGGCATGGGCGGTTGCACACCAAAATCCGCCTTTTACATAAGGACTCCGTTTTTCTATTGGGTGGTGCCATTATCCCCAAGCCTCGCTAGTTTTGCAACCGTCAAGGCGATTCCCGTGCCATGTCGGTTTTATTGGTAGGTACGGGCAATCCTGCCTGGACATTGCCCCGAAGGGGCAACCCCTGTTCATCGCTTCGCGCCGAAGCAGACGCAGGATTGCGTGTGCCCACCGAGGAAATGGAAGGTTAAAACGCCCTATACCGGCCAATTATTCCGCCTGTTTGCGACAGAAACCACGCCGAGCTTTTTTTGCAAAGAACTCGAAATATATGGTATGGTTATCCGTCCAATTCGGCCCGCAATATTTACGCCAAACAGCGGTGCGGGGCCGCTTTAAGGAGGGGTATTAGTTGAAACTACACGAATATCAGGCGAAGGAAATTTTGCGCAAGCACGGCATCCCCGTGCCGGACGGATTCGTCACGGACTCCGCCTACAACGCCCGCGAAATCGCCGGAAGGCTGGACGGGTATCCGGTCGTCGTAAAGGCGCAAATCCACGCCGGAGGGCGCGGAAAAGGGGGGGGCGTAAAGCTCGCCTTTTCCGCCGACGAGGCCGAGCAACAGGCGAAGTCCATTCTCGGCATGACCCTGGTGACCCACCAGACCGGCCCCGAGGGGAAGCTGGTGCAAAAACTGCTCATTGAGGCCGGGTGCAAAATAGAACGCGAGCTATACATAAGCGTCGTGCTAGACCGCGCCTCCTCAAAAAACATAATCTTGGCCTCCACCGAAGGGGGGATGGAGATAGAGGAGGTCGCGGAAAAGACTCCGGAAAAAATAATAAAGGTGACGGTGGATCCGGCCCTTGGCGTCATGCCGTACCAGTGCAGGCAGATAGCCTACGGGTTGAACCTCCCGCAGGAGACGATAGGGGCCGCCGCCTCGTTTATTTCCAAGTTTTACAACATGTACGTGGCCGAGGACCTCTCCATGGCGGAGATAAACCCGCTGGTGCGGACGAAGGACGGCAAACTGCTGGCGCTCGACGCAAAGCTGGCGTACGACGACAACGCGATGTTCCGCCACAAGGAGATAGTGGACTACCGCGACCTCAACGAGGAGGACCCGCTCGAGGTGGAGGCCTCGAAGTTCAGCCTGAACTACATAAAGCTGAGCGGCAACATCGGGTGCATGGTGAACGGCGCGGGGCTGGCGATGGCGACGATGGACATCATAAAGCACTCCGGCGGCGAGCCGGCGAACTTCCTCGACGTCGGCGGCGGCGCGAGCGCGGAGCAGATAGAGGAGGCCCTGAAGATCATAGTCGCCGACAGCTCGGTGAGGGCCATCTTCATCAACATCTTCGGCGGCATCTTGAGGTGCGACAGGCTGGCCGGCGGGGTCGTGTCGGCGGCGAGGAAGATAATGATCAAAATCCCGATGGTCATCCGAATGGAGGGGACCAACGTGGACGAGGGGAAGAAGATACTGGCCGAGAGCGGCCTTAAGTTCATAATCGCCTCCGGCATGAAGGACGGGGCGCAGAAGGCCGTCGCGGCCTTGAAGGGATAGGATTATGGCGGTTTTGGTCGGCAACCACACGAAGCTCGTCGTGCAGGGGATAACCGGCAAGGAGGGGACGTTCCACGCGCTCGGCTGTAAAAATTACGGCACTAAGGTCGTCGCCGGCGTGACGCCGGGCAAGGCGGGGCAGGATGTCGAGGGGATTCCGGTCTTCAACACGGTGCGCGACGCCGTCGCGGCCACGGGGGCGAACGCCACGATGATATTCGTCCCGCCCCCTTTCGCGGCGGACGCGATATTGGAGGCGTTCGACGCCGGGATAGCGCTCATCGTCTGCATAACGGAGGGGATACCCGCGCAGGACATGGTGAGGGCGTACGACGCCGTCAAGGGGGGCGGCTCCACCCTCATCGGCCCCAACTGCCCCGGGATCATAACCCCCGGCGAGGCCAAGATAGGCATCATGCCCGGCCACATCCACAAAAAGGGGCGAGTCGGGGTCGTTTCGCGCTCCGGCACGCTCACCTACGAGGCGGTGGGCCAGCTCACCGCGCTGGGCGTCGGGCAGTCCACCTGCATCGGCATAGGTGGCGACCCGGTGATAGGGACCACGCACAAGGACGCGCTTAAACTGTTCAACGAGGACGCGGACACCGACGCGATAGTGATGATAGGCGAGATAGGCGGCTCGGCCGAGGAGGAGGCCGCGGAATACGTCAAATCCAGCGTCAAGAAGCCCGTCGTGGGCTTCATAGCGGGGCAGACGGCGCCCCCCGGCAGGCGCATGGGGCACGCCGGCGCGATAATCGCCGGCGGCAAGGGGACGGCGAAGGAAAAAATGACGGCGATGGAGAAGGCGGGCATAACCGTTTGCGTCAGCCCCGCCGACATCGGCGAAACCGCGCTAAAAGTCCTGAAAAAACGGGGTTAAATGATTGACGGAGGAAATCTTTGATGAGTGACTTGATAATACGGATAGGCGGCGAGGGCGGCGAGGGAATAATAAGCGCCGGCGACATGGTGGCCGAGGCCGCCGCGCGCTCGGGGCTGGAGATTTTGACGTTCAAGAGCTTCCCTGCCGAGATACGCGGCGGATACGCGATGTACCAGGTGCGCTTCTCCAAGGACGAGATATTGTCCGAGGGGACCGGCTTCCAGGTGTTCTGCGCGTTCAACCAGGAGGCGCTTGACAAGAACAGGAGCCAGCTCGTCCCGGGCACGGTGCTGGTTTACGACTATCCCGGCGGCGACATTGCGGAGGAGGTCAAGATCGAGGGCGTGACCTGCTACGCGCTTCCGATGTCGAAGATAGCCAAGAAGGACCTCGACATGTACCGCGCGAAGAACATGGTGGCGCTCGGCGCCCTGTCCTTCACGTTCGACATCGCCCTCGAGTCGCTCAAGGAGCTGGTCAAGGAAAAATTCGGCAGGAAGGGGCAGGCGGTCGTGGACGTGAACCTGAAGGCGATCGACGCCGGCGCCCACTTCATGCGGGACAACCACAAAAAAACCGACCCGTACAAGATGGGGAGCGTCGCCAAGACAGGCAAGGACGTCATCATAATTTCCGGCAACGAGGCGGTGGGGCTCGGCGCGCTAATCGCCGGGTGCAACTTCCTCTCCTGCTACCCCATCACGCCGGCCACGGAGGTCGCCAACTACCTCGCGGTCCGACTGCCCAAGATGGACGGAACGCTCGTGCAGGCCGAGGACGAAATAGCCTCGCTTGCGAACGTGCTGGGCGCGTCGTACGCCGGCGCTAAGGCGATGACCTCCACTTCCGGCCCGGGCCTCTCGCTCATGCAGGAGCTGTTGGGGCTGGCCTCGATGGCGGAAATACCCTGCGTGATAGTGGACGTCCAGCGCGGCGGCCCCTCCACCGGCCTGCCAACGAAGCACGAGCAGAGCGACCTCTTCATGGCCTGCCACGGCGGGCACGGCGACGCCTCCCGCGTGGTGCTCTCCGCCGAGAACGTGTCGGACGCCATAGAGCTCACCGTGATTGCGTTCAACATAGCGGAAAAATACCAGACGCCGGTCCTCCTCCTCACGGACGGCTCGCTCGGCTTCAGGACGGAGTCCATAAAAAGGCCCGACCCGAGGAAATACTCGGTGGTCAACCGCGACCGGTTCAAGGCGGGCGGCAACGGCGACGCCCCGTCGAAATACCTGCGCTACAAACTGACCGCCTCCGGCGTATCGGCCATGTCCCTGCCCGGCGACGCTGGCGGCGCGTACATCTCCACGGGCCTCGAGCATTCCGAAAGCTCCGCCCCCTCCTTCACGCCGGAGGACCACGCAAGGATGTCCGACAAGCGGTTCAACAAGCTCGCGTCGGTCGTGGACTTCGTCCCGCCGCCGGAGGTGCAGGGGGACGGCCCGGCGGACCTCGGCGTCATAAGCTGGGGCTCCACGCTCGGGACGGTGCGCGAGGCCGTCAACCAGGCCCGCGCCCAGGGGCTGAAGGTGAAGGCCCTCCACCCCAAGCTGGTCTGGCCGTTGCAGGAAAAGCAGATAAAGGCCTTCGCCTCGACCTGCAAAAAAATACTCGTCCCCGAGGTGAACAAACAGGGGCAGTTCGCGGAAATACTGCGGGGAAAGACCGGCGTCGACGCCATCAGCTACCCGATATACGGCGGCCTGCCGTTCTCCCCGAAGCAGATACTGGAAAAGATTAAGGAGGTGTTGAAATGACCGCCACAGCAGAGGTTCTAAAGCCGAAGGACTACAAAAGCGACATCCGGCCCGTCTGGTGCGCCGGATGCGGCGACTACGGAGTGCTAAACGCCGTGCAAAACGCGTTCGCCGCGCTGAAGCTCTCCCTTTACGACACCGTGTGCGTCTCCGGCATCGGCTGTTCCAGCAGACTGCCGTACTTCCTAAAGACGTACGGATTCCACTCCCTGCACGGAAGGTCCCTGCCGGTCGCGGTCGGGATAAAGCTGGCCAGGCCGGAGCTTGAGGTGGTGGTGTTCGGCGGCGACGGAGACCTCTTCTCGATCGGCGGCGGCCACTTCCCGCACGTCGCCAGGAAGAACTCCGACGTCACCTGCATCATGATGGACAACCACATATACGGCCTCACCAAGGGGCAGGTGTCCCCCACATCCACCCCGGGGATGGTGGCGACCACCACCCCCTTCGGCGCGCCCGACACCGGCTCCGTCAACCCGCTGGCCTACGCGCTCACCTACGGGGCGTCCTTCGTGGCCCAGTCGTTCTCGGGCAACCCAAAGGCGCTCTCGGAAATCGTCCAGCAGGCGATAATGCACGAGGGGTTCTCGTACGTCAACGTCATCTCCCCGTGCCTCACGTTCAACAAGATCGACACCTTCGACTTCTACAAGGACGCCTTCGTGGACCTCCCCGCCGACCACGACAAGTCGAACCTCGTGGCGGCGCTGGACAAGGCGTTCAACCCGCCCGCAGGGAAGGTTTACAACGGCGTTTTTTACGAGACGCAACGCCCCACCCTCGTGGAGAATTTAAAGAAGGTCAACCAAAAGGCGAAGGCGGACAAAAACCGCGACCTCAACGAGTTCGTCGAGGAGTTCGCGATTTAAGGGAGTCGAGGAGAAGTCGGGAGGCGGAATACAGAACACGGAAGAAAAAAGTCCGAAGGACTCATTCCTTCTGAATCCTGCCTTCTGACTTTTGTATTCCCACCCCTTCCATGAATTAGACGCCGCATTTACAACATTATTTTAAGGATTGAAAATGACGATTGAAAAGACTTTGGGGTTGATAAAGCCGGACGGCCTGGAGCGCGGCAAACAGGGCGTCGTCATAGACCGCCTCCTGAAAAGCGGGTTTAAGATAACCGCCATGAAACAACTGCGCCTCACGAGGGCGCAGGCGGAGGCGTTCTACGCCGAGCATTCGGCGCGGCCGTTCTTCGGCCCGCTCTGCTCCTACATGACGTCGGGGCCGATAATCGCCATGACGCTGGAGAAGGAAAACGGGGTGGCGGACTGGCGCAAAATGATGGGCGCGACGAACCCGGAAAAGGCGGACCCCGGCACGATACGCAGGGACCTCGCGGTGGACATGGAGAAAAACACGGTTCACGGCTCCGATTCGCCGCAGTCGGCGGCGCGCGAGGTGCCGTTTTTCTTCAACAACCTTGAGTTTTAGCGGTAGGTACACACATTCTTGTGTGTGCTTCGGCGCGAAGCGGCGAACAAGGATTGCCCCTGGGGGGCAATGTACACGCAGGATTGCGTGTACCTACCGAAAAATGTACACACAGGATTGCGTGTGCTTCGGCGCAAAGCGACGAACCGGTAGGCGCGGCAACATTCGTCTCCGCTTTCGCTTCTCGTCCTGGCCGCAACTTGGCGGGCAGGGCAATCCTGCCGTGCAGGGCGACAGGATTGTCGCCCCTACCAACGCAATCATAGGGAGGCGAGATTGCCTCCCCTACCACCTCCCCCCCGAAACCTTTTATTGACAACGTCGGCGTAAATTGGCTATTATTAAACCCGTACGTTCCTTGTTGAAAACGACTAATGAGCGGGAGGAATCTTGGGTTTGAGGGCCGTAAAAAAGTTTCGTAGCTCCCTTTGTCTGTCCGTCGTCGCCATATTTGCGGCATTTTCCCCGCTCGCCTGTAGCGGCGGAGGGGGCGGCGGAGGCGGGGGCGGCGGCGGGGCCTCCACAAAGGTGGTTTTAACCGGAACGGTGGACACCCAGGTGACGACCAAAAACGGACTCTCGTCCAACCCCCTTCCAAACGCCAGCGTGAACGTGGTTGACTCCAACGGCAACGTGGTCGCCACCACCACCACCAACTCCTCCGGCCAGTACTCGGCGCAGGTCACAAAGCTTACTAACTATGGCGTTTCAGTCACGATACCCTCCGCCAAGCCGGGGACAAAAGCGGTCTCGGACTCGGTCACCATGCGCGGCGTACTGTTCGTCGGCGGCTCCGACTCTTCGTTGAATGTAAACCCCGGCAGTACGGCCGCCTTCATCATCCTACTGAAACTTTTTGGCGCGACCAACGGCATGCCCGGCACCCCCGGCACCCCCCTGCCAACGGGGAACCTTGACGGAGTGCTTAATAACATCTACTACAAACAAGCCGGATTTCTCGCGTTCGCGGAAGCGGTAAGGGCCGACATCGCCAACCACATAGACCCCTTCACCGACCCGGCGATTGACGCCCTGGCGCAGGCGATTGTGAACATCTACACCACGCCGACAACGACCGGCGGCGGCGGAAGCGTCGTTCCCGTCATTTCCGAGGTGCTCGACATCGAGGGGTTGTGGTGCAACAAGTCTCCGTCCTACTTTGGTCAAGTGGAGGTGGGGTGGACCATGATTTCAGGAGTGGACGGCTATGAGCTTTATTTCGGCACTTCGCCCACGCCCTCCCCCAGCACGATTCTGACCTTTGATTCCGGCACGTTCGTCTCCGGCTTGCTCCCTCCGTCCGGATTTCTGACGCACGACACGAATTACTTTGCGGTAAGGACTTTCCACAACGCCATCTGCGACGGATCCTGCCCCCCAATCGTCGGCCCGTGGTCGGAAGTCATGAAATTCAACACCACCACCGGAATGTTTACGACGGATGACGGCACATACGGCTGTATCAGCGGGACGTTTATTCCTTAACGCCGCCCCGCGTCGTTAGGCGTTGGTAGGTGCGACTTTAGTCGCACCGGTGCGGATGAATCCGCACCTACCTGCAGGAGGCAGTCGTCCGGTAGGCACGTGCCGGAAATAATCGGTGGGTACGGGCAATCTTGCCTGTACCTTCGGCGCAAAGCGACGAACCGGTAGGCGCGGCAACATTCGTCTCCGCTTTCGCTTCTCGTCCTGGCCGCAACTTGGCGGGCAGGGCAATCCTGCCGTGCATTGGCGCAACGCGCCAACACGTTCTTGCCCCTGTCGGGGCAACGGGAGGCAGGATTGCATGTACCTACCGAAAAATGCACACGCAGGATTGCGTGTACCTACCGAAATTCAGGGCAAAAAAAAAGCCCCGTGGAGTTCCACGGGGTTTTGGTAGGTGCGGATTCATCCGCACCGGTGCGGCTAAAGCCGCACCTACCAACCCCTCCTTCGTCCTCCCCTTTGAAAGGGGAGGACGAAGGATTACGGGCAAATAAAAAGGGCGGGGCCTTTCGGCCTCGCCCTTTAGGATTCGAATCAGCACGGTAGGATTGCCGCGCCTACCAATACGGGCGACGGGAGGCAGGATTGTCGCCCCTCCCAAGTCCGGCGGTCAATTACCTAATCGGACTTCCAGTCAATTTTGTTGGATTTAAGAAATTCTTGCGCCGACGGCAGACCAAGCCGGGCCGCCATTTTGTAATCCTCCAGCGCCTTTTGCCGGTCCCCCAGCTTGCCGTAGGCCGACCCCCTGCCGGCATGGGCCTCCGCGTTGTTGAAATCCAGCTCTATGGCCCGGTCGTAATCCTTTATCCCCTCCTTGATTTTCCCCTGCAGGACGAGCGCCTTCCCTCGGTTCATCATGGCCCCCGTGTTTAAGGGGTCGAGCTTCAGCGCCTTGGTGGCGTCCTTTATCGCGCTTTTGTAGTCCCCCATAGCGCCGTATACGGTGCTTCGGTTAAAGTAGGCCACGCCCGACTTCGGATCCATCTTTATGGCCGCGTCGTAGTCCTGGAGGGCCTCCTTGTGCTTCCCCATCCCTTCGTACGCCCCGCCGCGATTGACGTACGCGGAGGTATATCTTGGTTCCAATTCCAAGACCTTGGTGCAGTCCTCTACCGCCTCCTTGTAATCGCCCAAAAGGCCGTGGGCGATGCATCGGCTGAACCGCGCCACCACGTCCTTCGGGTTGATCTCAATCGAACGGTCGAGGTCCTCGAGCGCCAGTTTGTGCTCGCCAAGTTTCCCGTAGACGTTGGCGCGGTTTATGAGAACCCTCGATTCCTTGGGGTTGATTTTAAGGGCGTTGCCATAGTCCTCCAACGCCGTTTTGTACGCCCGCAGGTTGGCGTGGGCGTTCCCCCTGCGGTAATACGGCTCGACGTCCCGCGGGTTTTTCTTCATCTCGTCGGTCCAGTACCGGACGGCCTCCTTGTACGCCTTCACCTCGGGCGTGTCGGATTGCTCAGTCGCCGCGTCCTTCGCGAACGCGGACGGCGCGAAGGGAAGGGAGAGCGACAAACTTAAAAGGACGACGGCAAAAAACCGGTACATTCCATTCCTCCATAATTATTTTGGTAGGTGCGAATTTATTCGCACCATTGGTGCGGCTAAAGCCGCACCTACCATTCAACGCAGGTCAATCGGGGGATGATAGCAGAAACCGCCCGGTTTTCCAATAACGGCGCGTTACGCGGGGAACCGCCGGAAACCCGTCCGGCTCTACTTAAGTTGCACGGAGTTTGTCAACATCCGGTGCCGCTGGGGGTGGCGCTGACCACGGCCGACAAAGTGCCGTAGTGCCCGACGGAGTTCGCCGCCGACACGGCAAAATAATACAAGTCGGGCGCGAGGACCCCGACTTGGGCGAAATAGGTTCCGCCCGGGACGACAATCTTCGGACTGGTGAGCGGCAAAAAAACCGGCGTCAGGCCGTAATAAACGTAATAGTCGCTCGCCCCGCTCACGGGGTTCCAAGACACGTCAACAACATTAGGCGCACAATCCGAGTACGCAATAACCCCCGTCGGAGCCGGTAGAATCGCCACGCCTTGAGATGTGCCGGTGGACGTTCCCGTTCCGGTGCCGGTACCCGTGCCGGTTCCAGTGCCGGTGCCTGTGCCGGTGCCTGTGCCGGTGCCTGTGCCGGTGCTTGTTGATGTATTGGTGTTCGTAGTCGTAACGAGCGTGATGGAATTGGCGACGTCCAAAGCAAGGGCGAGAACCGCCTGGTCGGTGTTGGGGTCAACGTTGTTCCCGACGTCCGCCAACACGGCGGAGACGAGCGCGCCAAACCCGGATGCATTGAAGATAACGGCCAATGTCGCGGCGATGTTGACGTTGTCGAGCGCCGAGCCAAAGCCAAAGCCCGCCTGCCCGAGCGTTATGCCCAGCTTCATCTCCAAAACCAAGACGGCGGCCGTGGTCCCGGGGTCAACGTTCGCAACTGAATCCGTGGAACCGGTTTGCACAACCGACTTCAGGTGAACGTTGGAACCCACGGCCCTCGCCGACGGTTTTGCCGACGGAATGTCAATGGAAACTCCGTAGGTCGTCAGTTTCGTCACGTTGGCCGCGTAACTCCCCTGCGCGTTGGTCATTGCTGTGGCAACCTCGTTGCCCGCGGAATCCACTATATGAACGGTCGCGCCAACGACAGGCGCGGAAGTCCCTCCCGCAAGCGTCACGGCCCGGCTGTCGACATTTCCCGCCAAAACAACTTTTGTGGAGCCGCCGGACGTCGAGGGTACGCCCCCCCCGCCGCCGCCGCATTTTGTTAAGGAAAACGCGGTCAATATAATCATCAGGGTAAGGTTGAACGAAAAACGTGCTTTTTTATTCCCCGACAGGCTCATTATTTCCCCCGATTCATGCTTATTTCGATGCGCGATAGCCTGGTGTTCATGTTAGCCCCCGCCGACAACGCTGTCAATTGTTTTCCCCATTTGGCGGCACGGGCATTGGCCCGCGTGAGTTTGGTAGGCGCGGCAATCCTGCCGTGCATTTTTCGGTGGGTACACACAATCTTGTGTGTACGTTGCCCCGAAGGGGCAACGGGAGGCAAGATTGCCTCCCCTACCAATGCGATCGTCTGGTAGGCGCGGCAATCCTGCGTGTGCATTTTTCGGTAGGTACACACAATCCTGTGTGTACGTTGCCCCGAAGGGGCAACCCAACCCCTGTTCGCCGCTTCGCGCCGAAGTACACGCAAGATTGCCCGTACCTACCGGAAAATGTACACGCAGGAATGCGTGTACCTACCAATCAAAAACGCTTATTAAAATCATCGCGTTCTAATAGCCACTCATAACCCTCGGCCGTGTCGGCAAGGCCCGCTTTTATCGCATTATTGCGGATGTATTGATATTTTTCCGACCACTCGTTTTCATTGCGGACGATGCGGTCAAACGATTCCTTTTGCCAAATGGAACCCGTCCGTTTGTCTAAAAAGTTGATTTTTCGACCGGCTATGCCTTTTATGGCCCTCATAATCTCAGTAAGCGTGAAATATGATTTATCGTCCTTCTCAATGGGATGCAGAAGGATATGAACGTGATCCGGCATCACCACTGCAACGCCAAGGTCATATTTCTTTTTATGGTTGTATATGACACATTCGGCGACGATGGTTCGCGCCTTGGGAGAAAGCGGGTTCTTTGCCCGAAAGGTGACGAAATACCATGAACCTCCGATTTGCCAATGGGGCAGTTTCCGTTTGGTGATGACGAGGTTTTTTGGTGTGTGTGCTTCGGCGCGAAGCGGCGAACATGGGTTGCCCCTGACGGGGCAACGTACACGCAGGATTGCGTGTACCTACCGAAAAATGTACACGCAAGATTGCGTGTGCTTCGGCGCGAAGCGGCGAACCGGTAGGCACACACAATCTTGTGTGTGCTTCGGCGCGAAGCGGCGAACATGGGTTGCCCCTGACGGGGCAACGTACACGCAGGATTGCGTGTACCTACCGAAATTCAGGGCAAAAAAAAAGCCCCGTGGAGTTCCACGGGGCTTTGAGATTCGAATCAGCAAGTACACACAAGATTGTGTGTACCCACCCCCTCCTTCGTCCTCCCCTTTTCAGGGGAGGAGAAAGAGGCTAGGACTTAGTGGACGTCGTACGATTGATCCGTGGCCTTCAAGCTGTTGCCGGCCATGTCAACCACGTTGATGTCCAACCGTATCTGCAACGGAGTGCCGGACGTGCTGTCGGACACCGCGTAGCCGGCCAACGGTCCGCCGGCCGGGATGGTGTGGCCGCCGCCCAGGGCCCATCCGAACATGGACGGATTTTTCATGTTGCAGACAAGAGCAGGACCGGCCGTCCAGTCGAACCCGCCGATGTTGAAGAGGTTGCCGCTGTCAACCGTCCTGTCGAGCCATGCTATTTGGCCATAGACCGCGGCAAGGTTTCCCGGCAGGGCTTTGGGGCCGCCGCCGTTGATCTGGTTGAGGCCGCAAGCGGCGGTGTATTCGATTGAATACGTCAAGCCCGCGATGTCGGCGGGCGACCCTGCGTTCGCCAAAACGTAGTCCTCAAGCGCCCTAACCTGCGGTCCGCCAAATTTCTTGAGGTCGTTGGTTATGCCCCTTGCGGTGTTGGAACCCAGGGTAACCGTGGCGCCGTTGGTGGCGTACGCAACGTTGGGGACGGTGTTGACCGCCGTAACGCCGCCGCTGAGGACGATCGAGGTGAAGTGCGTCGTCACGCCACCCTCGAAGTAATAGAGGGTGCCGGCCGCCGCGCTCGGGTAGAACGCGCCCGAGCTTGTCACGACGCCCGCCGAGACGCGGCCCGAGGCCGAGTCAACCGCCGTAATCCTGATGGTTCCGTTCGAGGGGGACGTGACGAACCCCGCGGGAGCGGTAACGGGAATTACACCCAAGTTGGCCGAGGAAAGTCCGACGTACGGGTTGAACACCGTGATGACGTCCCCCGCGATCGCGCCGGCCGAGCCGAACGAGGCAAAGCAAGCGACGGACTGGGTGGGGGTACAGCTGGTGTTTATTGCGCTACCCGCCGGGCCGAGGTTCTGGCGATTGTTACCGATGTTTACCCCGCCCGACTGAACGGCCAGACCGATGTCAATGCCGCCGTTCGTCGTGCTGGCGGCCACTATGCCGGTGCCGGGCGCGGTGAGGGTGCCGTCGCCGCCGGCAACGCTTGCGGCCGGGGAGACGTTGTTGTTGAGGTAGGTGCCGACGTACGAGGTGTTGTACGCGCCCGCGATGTAGCTGACGTTATCAAGAAGAATCTGGTAGCCGGCGGCCGTGGCGGTTCCGGTTCCGTTCGTCACCGTCAGCTGTATCAAGCCAACGCCGGTCGTGGGGGTTGCCCCGCCGGTGGTGTAAACGGCCAGGATGTCGCCGCTCTTACAGTTCGAGCCGGTGGCGGTGATGGCTCCGCCGACAAGGGTGGCGCCGACGGTCGTAAAGGTAACGCCACTGCAGGCTCCGGCTTGGTGGCCCGTCGCCAAGCTGAGCGCGCCGGTCGTGTAACCTGCGCCGACGCCTGCAACCAACGGAAGCGCGCTGATGATGTTGGTAACCGGGCTGGCGTAAAGGTTCGGAACCGGCGGGACGTTGTTTTGCGTCGTGACGTCACCGGACGCCACAAGCGCGTTAAGGGCCAGAACGGAGGCATACGGGCCTAGGCCGGAAACCGGGCTACCCCACGCGCCGTATATCGTTACGTCGTCAAAGAAGCCGGGCGTGCCCGTGGCCAGGACGGCCGGGGCGATGGCGCTAACGACGCCGCCGGCAAGCCAGCCTTTTCCGCTGTTCTCAACAATGAGCGCGGAGCCGGTGGAGCTGACGGGTCCCATCGAAACGACGAGCTCCCTGCCCAAGCCGGAGCCGGCAGACGGGTTGGCGACCGATAGCACGGTCACCTGGTTGGCGCCGACGCTAAGAACATCGCCCGCCTTCGCGTCTTGGACGTAGGTGGAGGCAACGCGCTGTGAGCCGAGAAGGGTGTCGTTGAGCGCGTTGGTCATGCCGCTGGTGTAGAAACCTTCCCTAAGCGTCACGGTCGCCGTGGCGCCGGGCAGACCTTGGTTGGGCACCGAGCTGTTGTTGGTGGAGGTCGCGACCATCGAGGTCGCGCTGTCAATCGAGATGACCTTCCAAATTATGCCGTTGGCGTCGGTTATCTCGTCGCCAATCTGCAATTCGACGTCGAACTTGGTGCCGTTACCGGTAACCTGCACGCCCGCCCTGGTGTTGACGAGGTTGTACGTGTTGTACATGACGGTGCCGGTGAGGGCGTGGGGGTTAAACTCCAACGCCGTGCCGGGGTAGTCAATCAGGCGGACCGTACCCCAGACCATTTCCGGGAAGAGCAAGAACGGCGCGGTGGCCGAGGTGACGGTCATGGTGGTCTCGTTCGGCAAGGCGACCGAGGAGGCTCCCACGACGCCGGCCGCGAAGGCGGTCCAGCCGTTGCCGTTGTCAACCTGAATCGGCCCGATGGCGCCCGCGACCGTCGCTGATGCCGGGTATATGTAGAAGACCCTGCCGTTGACGACGGTGTCCAGGTTGACCGACGTGTCGGCGTTGGTGCCGGGCTGGCTGGCCCAGTCGGAGGCCGCCTGAACCCTGCCCGCGAAGGCGTAGGTCTGGTTTTCGATAAGGTCGTTAGCCGGCGTGATGGTCAACAACGCCAGGTCGGTCGCGTCAACCGCCGCGGTAACCGCCTGCGTGACGGTCGCGGCCGTTGCGGTGAGCTTCTTGAAGTAATCCACGTAGGAAAGCGCGATCACGTACGGGTTGCTGACCGGGCAGATCTCGCCCGTGGGACAAGCCGGAACCGAGGTCATGGTCGGAAGCGTTATCGGCTCGTTCAAGTAGAGCTTTATGACGCCGTTTTTCGCAAGACCGTTCGTGACGATCGGAACGCCGGCGCCGGGGACGCCCGCGCTGGTGACAACCGAGTTGTCCGTCATTGTTATGAAGTTGGTGGCCACGGTGGTAAGAGGCGTGACCATGCTGGTCGCGACGACCGTGAGGTTGATGGTCGGGTTAACCTCGACCGTCAAATCCTGCCATACGACGTTGGTCGTGGCGCCCTGGAAATACGCGCCGCTCGCCGACTTAAAGGGCGAGATGACCAGGAAGTTGGCGACGGGAAGGCCGACGGCGCCGGCTCCGGTCCTGGGCAGGGTGATGGTGTATTGGTTGCCCGACACGTAGGTGGCCGGGACGTCGAGCACGTCGCCGTTGCCGCTGGTGGCGAACCAAACCGGCGCGCCGTTGGTGTTGACCGGCGAGGCCGCGCCGCCCGCACCGTTGGTGCTTACGACGAAGATGTTGACGGTGACGCCTTTGTCTATCGCGACCACGCCCATGTCAAACTGACCGTTGGCGTTGCCGGCAGAGGCGCCGGAACCGGTGTTGAGGTCGAAGGTGACGTTGACTGTCGTGTCGGAATAGGTGCTACCAACCGGCGCCTGGACGGAAACCGGGGTGGGCATGGAAAGATACGGGAGGCCGGTTATGGAGAAGTCGCCGACCGTGGAGCCGACCGTGGTGGTCGCGTCATATTTCGGCTTCGTGTTGGCGGTTAGGTTGCCGGAAGCGCCGGTCGAGGACTTGGCGCAGTGGCCGTTCCAGTCGCCGTTGATTTTTACGCAGACCCGCGCGCCGGGGACGCCGGCCCTTGAGTTGGCGTCGATGACCTTTCCGACTAGCGTCCAGCCGGTGGTGCTGGTGTTGTTGTTACCGCTACACCCCGAGGCGATGAACGCCGTAACGAGGGCGGCCACGGCCAAGAACGCCGTGACGGGTTTTTTTCCACGAAATATCATCTTTAGTACCTCCTATTAGATTAATAAAAAAAACTTTAAAGCCTATGTTTAACTTTTTCTCTGTCGTTTGCAACATCCGTCCTTGCACTTCGCTTCTCGTCCTACCCGCATCTTGGCGGGTAGGGCAATTTTGTCCCGGCTTCGCTGTTCTAGTCCGGCAAAGCACGGCACGCTAAGGATTGCGTCCGTCGGCCTTTGATCCTCTCCCCTTCTCGCACCTCCTTTTACAATGAAAGGTAACAAAGCAAACTAAACATATTTCCCAATTACTTCCCTATAAATAGCAATACGGGTAGATTTATACCACCCTCGTCCGTAAAGTCAACTAAAAAATTGCGATTTATAAAGCCTCCTCGTCCCGGGTCGGTAGGTGCGACTTTAGTCGCACCGGTGCGGCTAAAGCCGCACCTACCAATTCGCACTTACATTGAAGGGCGCCGCCCGCACCCCAACGGGGCCGGACGACCGGTTCCGGACGCCCCCCTTAAAGGGGGTTTTCGACCGGGCAAGAAATTCTACCGCAAACCGGCGCCGCAACGCAACCCCCGGCTTTGGTGGGCGCGGCAACATTCGTCTTCTCGTGCGTCGGTAGGTGCGACTTTAGTCGCACCATGTCGCACCATCGGCGCGGATGAATCCGCACCTACCAATACCCACCAATTCTGTTCGCGCCGGCGGCTTAGAGGCCCTCGTCCCGCGTCGGTAGGTGCGTCGGTAGGTGCGTCGGTAGGTGCGACTTTAGTCGCACCATGTCGCGCCATCGGCGCGGATGAATCCGCACCTACCAATACCCACCAATTCTGTTCGCGCCGGCGGCTTAGAGGCCCTCGTCCCGCGTCGGTAGGTGCGTCGGTAGGTGCGACTTTAGTCGCACCATGTCGCGCCATCGGTGCGGATGAATCCGCACCTACCAATACAATTCAAATCAATGCATCAATAACGATTGATAAATTGCTCGCCAAAAACAAGCCAGGGGTATTCATTTGGCTTTTCCGCCAAACCGTTTTTTACCGGGTTGTTACAAATATAATCGTATTTTTCCCGCCATTCGCGCTCGTTGCGAATAATCCTGTCGAACGATTCCTTTTGCCACACCGGCCCGCGCCGCCCAAGAAAAAGGTTAATCCCGCGCGACGACGCCCCTTTTATGGGTCTCAAAATATCGTTCAGGGAATAAAAGACGCCGGAATACTTTTCTTTCGGCCAAAGCAGGAGGTGGGCGTGGTCCGGCATGACGACCGCGACAGACAACAGGAACCTTTTGTCGTGGCCGGATTCGACAAAGCGCTTTACCATGTCTTTCGCGGGTTCAGGCAGTGGGTTTACGCGCGCTCGAAACGTGACAAAGTACCAACTCCCGCCGACTTGCCAATGCGGAAGCTTGCGGTGTTTGTACGCAAGCAGTTTATCGGGGCGTATCTTCTTTTCTTCCACTTGTTCACATATAACACAGCGCAATTGGTAGGTGCGACTTTAGTCGCACCATGTCGCACCATCGGCGCGGATGAATCCGCACCTACCAATACCCACCAATTCTGTTCGCGCCGGCGGCTTAGAGGCCCTCGTTCTGCGTCGGTAGGTGCGTCGGTATGTGCGACTTTAGTCGCACCGGTGCGGCTAAAGCCGCACCTACCAAGGAAACCAACAAACCTAAAGCCCGGACTCCCCTTTTCGAGTCAGCTTTCCGTTCTCAAAGACGGCGGTTATCCATTTGTCGGCCGAGTTTTTCCACTTGTAAGTCTTGGCGTACGACACTTGCTCGTCCTTCTCCCCGGGTTTCGGAATGCCGGGAGACAGCCGTTTGTTGGACACGAGTTCTCCCTGCGCGCCGATCACCTTGACCGCCTCCTCGTAGGTCATGCCGAGTTGCAGGGCGTCGAACTTTGCCTTTGTGGCCGGGCCCGTCGAGCAGGCTACAAGGGCGAATGATACCAATAAGGAACAGGTTATTTTTTTCATCATGGCGGTAAATCTATTAGCCCCGGCTCGAATAGTCAAGGGGATTAGTAGGCACACGTTGTACAGGCAAGATTGCCCGTACCTACCGCGTGTGCTTAGGCGCCAAGCGACGAAAATGGGTTGCCCTGCCCGCCAAGATGCGGCCAGGGCGAGAGCCTCGAAGCAAGGCCGGGGGGTTGCCCCTGCGGGGCAATGTACACACAAGATTGTGCGTACCTACCAAGAAATCCCCGCAAGTGGGAAAGCCGAGCCTACTTCGTTCCGGCCCTTTTTGTGTATAATGAGAAAATTTTTTAGGAGGCAATTGCGTTGGTAGGTGCGACTTTCCCTCTTGCGGAGGATTTTCGGGGCGGGTGGTTTTGCCAATTTCGCCCCTCATTAGTCGCACCGGTGCGGATGAATCCGCACCTACCAAATAATTTTAACGAATTTTTTAGGAGGCATTTTTAGCGATGAAGAAGATTTTCATGCTGTCGGCAGTGGCGGCGGCCGCGATGTTTTTGACGACCGGCCCGAGAGCGCGCGCGGAATCCGGGGCGGGCGTGCAGGGCAATACTGCCGTGCCGGGAGGCAAGATTGCCTCCCCTACCAAAGAGGGAAAAGAGCGCAAACCCACGCTGGTCTCCCCCGAAATATCGGACCCCAAGGTGAGATACTGGTCGTGGAAAAGGGAGATTAAAGGGGTCGAGCTGGGGAACCTGGCGGCTCCGTGGAACGGCGCCGACGTGTTTTTCACCATCACCGCCCCGGCTTCCGAGAAGACGGACAAAAAGGAGGGGGACGTCATAGCCGCGGTCTCCGCGAACAGCAAGATCTCCGGCGAGATGGCGGGCGACATTTTCGTCAAATCCCTTTATTCCGACGGACCCGGCGAGCGACTGCTGGCCGAGACGAAGGACGGCAAATTCTTCGCCTGGCCCGATTGGAAAAAAGGGGGGGACAAGAAGGCGACCGCCGTGAACTATCCCGCCGGAACCGTCCCGTCGCAAACTCTCAAGACCGCCGTATTCGTGGACAAGGCGAAAAAAGAGGCTACAATTTACGGACATGACGGGAAAAAACTCCGCTCCTACCCGCTGGCGTCCATCCCGGCCTCCGTGCCGGCCGCCTGGTCCCCCTTCTTCAAGGACGAGGAGTTCGTCCTCATCGTCTCCGCCGATGGGGAGGCGTCGTATTACAACAGGGAACAGAAGCTGTGGTCGCTCTCGCTGGGCGGGCCCGCGAAGGCCGTGGCGTCATCGTACATGAAGGGCGACCTGCTTGCCTTCGGGACGGGGGACGGGGTCCTGCTCGCGGACGCCAGAACCGGGACGCTGAAGGGAAGGTTGTCGCTCAAGAACGAAGGGCAACAACTCGACTGCTCGCAGGACGCCGGTTTTTGCGCGGTGATCGGGGGCGGGCGCCTGGTCGCGTTCTCCGCCGAGGGAAAGGAGCTTTGGAGCCGGAAGCTGAACGAAAAACCGCGCGGGAGTTTTCTCAAGGTGCAGGCCCTGGCCAAGGGGAGCCAGGTAATCGCCGGATTGGAGGAGAAGGACGGCCCCGAGTTGGAGGCGTTCAACGACAAGGGGGAAATAATTTGGAGGGCGCCGCTTGGCGCCGGGGTTCTGGACTACCGGGTGTCGTGGGGCGGCGACGCCGTTGCCGCGCTTTACAAGGACGTAATCACCTATTACAACTTTAAGCCGGCGGAAAAAAAGGAAGTCGCGCCCCTGCATCCGGTGACGCCGCCGAAAAAGGCGGGCAAGAAGGCCAAGGACGCGAAGAAGGACGCAAAAAA
Source organism: Nitrospinota bacterium (assembly GCA_016194375.1). Lineage (GTDB taxonomy): Bacteria > Nitrospinota_A > UBA7883 > JACRGQ01 > JACRGQ01 > JACQEX01. Next base: position 11,976 of record JACQBU010000031.1, on the reverse strand, counting down.
GGAAGCGGAGCCGGAACCGAAAAAGGAATAGCTAGTAGGGGGAAATTACCGCCAAGAACAAAATTGGTAGGTGCGGATTCATCCGCACCGGTGCGGCTAATGAGGGGCGGAATTGGCAAAACCACCCGCCCCGAAAATCCTCCGCAAGAGGGAAAGCCGCACCTACCAACGCGGGACGAGAAGCGAAAGCGGGGACGAAGGCAGATGCGGCCGGGACGAGAAGCGAGAGCGGGGACGAATGCCGGCGCAAAGAACGCCGGTAGGTACACGCAATCCTGCGTGTACATCGCCCCGGAGGGGCAACCCGGTTCGTCGCCGTGCGCCGAAGCACACACAAGAATGTGCGTACCTACTGGCGACTTGGCGGTTTGTTTTTTTATTTGCTTTTCATCGGCGGGCTCCGGCAGTTCTGCCGTGCGGGGCGACAAAATAACACAAAAGGGAGAAGCCGGCCTTTAGGAAAATGCCGGAACGGGCCTTAGTCTTTTGAGCGGCCGCGTGCTCCCGTAGGCACACGCAACATTCGTCTTTGCTTCGAGGCTCTCGTCCTAGCCGCAACTTGGCGGCTAGGGCAATCCTGCGTGTGCTTTTTCAATGTACGCACAATCTTGGGCGTACATTGTCCCGTGGGGGTAACCCTTGTTCGTCGCTTCGCGCCGAAGCACACGCAGGATTGCGTGTGCCTACCTATACGGCTACGAAAGACGGGCGACCGCTTCCCTGGCCGCCCCGGCGTTGCGCGAGGACGGGTGCTTGTCCAAATATTTCTTGTACTCTTTGAGCGCCCCGGCCTTGTCGTTGGAAAGCTCGAAATTTAAGGCGTACATGTAGTCTATTTCGTCCTCGAAAAACGAGTTCGCCCGGTGTTTGTCCAGCAGGGCCGCGGCCTCGGCGAACTTCCCGTCGTTTTGGTATGCCGACGCGAGGCCGAGGCAGGCCAGCTGTGAGACGAGGTCGTTTCCGCCCGCCATCACGTTTAGGTAGAGCTTTTCGGCTTCGGCCAGGTTCTTTTTATCGCGCAGGAAGTTGGCCTGGTAAAGCTCCCCCTCCCGCCCCGCCTTCGTGCCGGAATATTTTTTGGCGAAATCGGCCAGGCTTTCGCCCAATTTTGCGAGCTCGTCCGGCTTGGGCTCCGCCCCGGGCTGGGGCGCGTCCCTCAGGATGTTGGAAAGCGCCGCGCTGGCGGACGCCTCGGCGGCCTGCCTGCGGTAAAGGAAGCCGAGGGCGAGGAGCGCGACGCCGGTCAGCGCGAGGGCGTAGTTAAGGACGGTCCGTTTGTTGGCGTCCGCCCAAAAATACGCGCGCGCCCAGAAACTGACGAACTCGTCCGGGCCTTTTATGTTTTCCTTGACGTGTATCCTCTTATAACGAGCCACTGCAAGCCTCCACTATTGTTTCCGAATTTGCCAAAACCGCCAGCGCCTCCGCGAACGAAAGGCCGGCGGCCGTCACTATCCTAAGCGCGGTCTCGCGCCCGACTATGTTCGACGGGGCGTGGGTGTCGCTGTTGAACACCAGCTTCGCGCCCGCCTGGGCCGCCGCCCGCGCGACGTGCCCGTTTGAAAAACTGTGTCCGCCCCGCCCGGAAATTTCCAAGTGCGTTCCGGCCGAGGCGGCCCTTGCGGCGTCCTCGGGCGTTATCATCCCCGGATGGGCCAGGATGGTCGCGCCCGCGTCGGCGGCGGCCTCGTTCGTCCCCGCCTCCACCGGCTCCACTATGGTCTCGCCGTGGACGACTATTATCTTAGCCCCGCCCGCGCGGGCGCGCTTTGCGACGTCGGCTATCTTCCCGGGCGTCACGTGGGTTATCTCCACGCCGGGGAGCACCCGGACCCTGTGGCGGTCCTGGGAGCAGAACTTCACGACGGCCGCCACGACCTCGTCCACGTTGGACTGGTCCACGTGGTCCGTTATGGCGATGCAACGGCACCCGGCGGCCTCCGCCCTGCGGGTCAGCTCGGCCGGAATCATTTCGCCGTCGCTAAAAATCGTGTGCATGTGCAGGTCAATCATGGGCGATAGACTACGTTAAACGACGGTGGAATGTCCAGTAGGCAAGACAATCTTTCATTGGTAGGCACACACAATTCTGTGTGTGCTTCGGAGCGAAGCGACGAACAATGGTTGCCCCGAAGGGGCAATGTACAGGCAATCTTGCCTGTACCTACCAAACCAAGGCTTTGTTGTCAGCCGCCCATGACCGACTGGGAGGTGAGGATTCCCATCGGCTTGCCTTCCCTGACGACTATGAGGTGGTGCACGTTGTGCTCCAGCATCAACTTCTTCGCCTCGAAAATGGACACGTCGTGGGCGATCTGGAGCGGGGCCGGGGTCATGATTCCCTTGACCGGGGCGTTGACGTCGAAATCTTCGGCGACGGCCCGGTAAACTATGTCCTGCTCGGTCACGAGGCCGACGAGTATGCCGCCGGCGTCGACCACCAATAGCGAACTCGTCTTCTCGGCGGCCATTTTTCTCGCCCCCGCCCTGACGGTTTCCGTAACGGACACGGTGGACATTTTTGGCGACGCCAAATCCCCCACCGCCAGCAAAGTCTTAAAATCCGACATTTTTTCCTCCTCCGATGTTTCCGTTGTAGTTCGTCGCTTCGCGCCGAAGCACACACAGGATTGTGTGTGCCTACCAAGGCTTACGACAAAAGCCCGTCCGCAATTTCCCTAATTTTAGGGCCGACGCCCTCTAATTTCACGCTGAAACGGGCCGCAGTTTTTCGCACTTTTATCTCGACCTCGCCGTTTTTAAGCCCCTTCTCCCCCACTATCACCTGAATGGGAATCCCGACGAGGTCGGCGTCGTTGAACTTGAACCCCGCCCTTTCGTCCCTGTCGTCCAAAAGAACGTCGAACCCGGCCCCCGAAAGCTCCGAGTAAATCCGTTCGGCCGTTTGGGCGAGGTCCGGTTTCGCCACGTTGAGCGGCAAAATTACGACGTGGAAGGGCGCGATGGAGTAGGGCCAGACGATTCCGGCCTGGTCGTGGCTTTGCTCTATCGCGGCGGCGGCGATTCTTCCTATGCCGACGCCGTAGGTTCCCATCACCATGGTCCGCTCCTTCCCGTCGGCGTCCAAATAGGAGGCGTTCATGGCCTTGCTGTATTTCGTGCCGAGGCGGAAAACGTGCCCCACCTCGATGCCCCTGTGGAAGTCCAGCCGCCCCTTGCCGCAACGGGCGCACAGGTCGCCCGCGCGGGCGTTTCTGGCGTCAATCCAGACGTCCGGCTTGAAGTCGCGCCCCTCGCTTAGATTAATTGTGTGGAATCCGTCTTTGTTCGCGCCGGAAGCGGCGTTCGTTATTCCGCGCAGAAGGTGGTCGGCGACTATTTTCATTTTAAGGCCGCGCGGGCCGACGAACCCGGCGCCGGCGCCGGTCAGCTCGCGCACTTTTTCAAAAGAGGCCAGCTCGACGGAGTCGGCGCCGAGAGCGGTCTTTAGCTTGTGCTCGTTGACCTCGCAGTCGCCCCGGACGAGGACGGCGAGGTGTTCCTTCCCCTCGTCGAGGCAGTAAACGAGCGTCTTTATGAACCGTTCCGGGGGCATTTTTAGAAAGGCCGAGACCTCCTCGATTGTTTTTTGGTTCGGCGTCTCGACGTCAGTGGGGGACGCCCCTCCCGCACCTCCCCTTTCCAAGGGGAGGATTGAGGCGGGGTTCTCCGCTACTCTATCTTTCGACTCCGCCTTTTCGAGGTTGGAGGCGTAACTGCAGTCGGGGCAGGAGACCACCGTGTCCTCCCCCGTGTCGGCGAGCACCATGAACTCGTGGGAGGACGAGCCGCCGATGTTCCCCGTGTCCGCCTCGACCGCGCGGAACTTAAGCCCGCTCCGCCTGAAGATGTTTTCGTACGCGGCGAACATCCGTGCGTACCCCTCGGCGGCCGAGGCCTCGTCGGGGTGGAAGCCGTAGGCGTCCTTCATCATGAACTCGCGGGCGCGCATCATGCCGAAGCGCGGGCGGATCTCGTCGCGAAACTTGGTCTGTATCTGGTAAAGGACGAGCGGAAGCTGTTTGTAGGAGCGCACCTCGCCGCGGACGAGGTCGGTCATGACCTCCTCGTGGGTGGGGCCGTAGCAGAAGTCGTGGCCGTGCCTGTCCTTTATCCTCAGAAGCTCCTTGCCGTATTTTTGCCACCTTCCGGTTTCCATCCAAAGCTCGGCGGGTATCATGGAGGGCAGGAGCGTCTCGAGGGCTCCGGCGCGGTTCATCTCGTCGCGCACGATGTTCTCCACCCTTCGTATCACGCGCAGGCCCAGCGGCAGGAGGTCGTAAACGCCCGCCGCCACCTTTCGAATCATCCCGGCGCGCAACATCAGCACGTGGCTGGCGGTCTCCGCCTCCGAGGGGGTCTCCCTGGCGGTGGGTACGAAGTATTTTGTCATCCTCATATCTTTGCTATCTCCTCCATAAGCGCGGCGTACAGCTTGTCCGGCGCCTCTTTTCTCACTATCTTTCCGCCCCTGAAAATCACCCCGCAGTCGTGCCCCCCCGCTATTCCGATGTCCGCCTCGCGCGCCTCGCCGGGGCCGTTCACCACGCAACCCATGATGGCTATCTTGAGCGGTTTTTTCACCTTTTGCATCTCCGCCTCGGCGCGCTCCGCCATCCCCAGAAGGTCTATCTCGCACCTGCCGCAGGTGGGGCAGGAGATTATCTCCGGCGTAATCTGCCGAAGTCGGAGCGCCTTCAATATCTCGTATGCCGTCCTGACCTCGAGCACCGGGTCGGCCGTGAGGGAGACGCGGATTGTGTCCCCTATCCCCTCGTTCAGCAGTATCCCGATTCCGACGGCTGACTTGACGGTGCCGCCGAACGCCGTTCCCGCCTCCGACACCCCGACGTGGAGCGGGTAGTCCACCCTTTTGCTCATCACCCTGTACACCTCGAGGGTTTTCGGGACGTCGGAGGCCTTGATGGATATCTTTATCAGGTCGAAGTTCAGCGCCTCCAGTATGGTGACGTGCTCCAGCGCGCTCTCCACCATCGCCTCCGCGGTGGGGCCGCCGAATTTCCGCAGTTTTTCCTTCGAGATGGAGCCGGCGTTGACGCCTATGCGAATCGGTACCTTCCGCTCGGCGGCGGATTTGACGACCCGCTCCACCCCCTCGCGCGAGCCGATGTTGCCGGGGTTGATGCGCAGTCCGTCCGCCCCCGCCTCGAGCGCCTTGAGCGCCAGGTGGTGGTCGAAATGAATGTCCGCTATCAGCGGCAGGGGGCTCCTCTTTTTCACCTCGCCGAAGGTCTCGGCGGCCTTCTCGTCTGGCACGGTAAGGCGGACGATTTCGCAGTCCGCCTCCTTGAGCCCGTTTATCTGGGCCAGAATCTTTTCGGCGTCGTGCGGCGGCATGTTGCCCATTGACTGGACCACGATGGAGGCCCCGCCCCCTATCGGCACGCCGCCTATGTTAACGCGTTTCGTCATTTTTCTTTGAATCACGCCGCTCATTCTAGCCCCCTTTATTCCCGCGGACAAAGCCGGTTAATTTGGCTTCGAACGTAAAGGGGTCACGCTACGTGGCGAACGTGGGCTATCTCGCGGCGTCGAATGGGGCGAAACTGTTCCGTTGGAAGCGTGACGACGGCGACAGTCTCGCCATCCAGCGCGACAAACTCCACCTCGGCTCCTTTGCCGGCGTTGTGAAGCATGACAACCGTGCCGATGTCGCCGCGTTTAAGGCCGTTTTTAGGAAGGTCGGTCTCTAAAACCACGTTGTCAAGTTCATGTATCATAATTTTGCACATTATACAGGATATGCGGTGACAAATCTCGGCGCTTTATCGCCTTTTTCAACGAACCAGACTGAGCGAACCTCGGGGTTCCTTCCATCAGGGGACTCCAAAGGAGCATCAATTATATAACGCACGCCGAAGTCCGTTTTTTCCGCTTTTATGAAATCGTAGGTTGCGTGTTTTTCTAGTGCTTCTTTCAATAATTCCACCCTTTCCAGGGAAAAGCCAAATTGTTGGAAAAAGCGCGCCTTGTGCTTCCCTATTGGATGAGCAACAGAAAGTAAATATCCGGCGACTTTGTTCTTTTCAACCGACGCACGATTGAAACCGGGAATTTTCATAAATTAGCTTTACCGTTTGTTTTTGTACCTGAGCCAGATTTTGGCGAAGTCAACCACCGCCAGCAGAAAATGACGTGGCTTCAACTTGGAGCCGGAGACGTCGATCCAGCGCCCCAAGGGCAGTTCGTATATTAGGTCCGCCCCGGCCGCCGTGTCGCCGAGCGCCCGTGCGAGCAGTTCCACGTCAAAAATCCATCCTGCCACGAACGGCTCGGCGAATATTTTGCGGGCCAGGCCGGCCCTGATTATTTTTGCGCCGCACTGCGTGTCGTACACAGGAATTTTCAGCAGAATTGAGGCCGCGGTGCCGAACAACCGCCCGAGGTAGTGCCGGTACCAACTGCGGCGGACGTCGGCCCCCATCCTTCTTATTCGCGAGCCCATTATTATCCCCAGACCGGGCCGCTCCTCGGCGACCCTCAAAAATTCGGGGATGAAATCCAGCGGGGTCGCCAGGTCGGCGTCCCAGTAACCCACGTATGGGCGGGAATCGCGCGCGAGGACGTGAAGCACGCCCAGACGCACCGCCTCCGCCTTCCCCCGGTTTTGACGTTGGTCCAGCAGTTCGACCCGGCCGGGGTGGCGGCCCGCAAAGCCGCCCAGAACCGCCGACGTGCCGTCGGTGCTTCCGTCGTTCACGAAGCAAAGGTCCACGTCGCGGTTTTGGTCCAAAAACAGGTCGAAGGCCGAGGCGTCGAACCTTTTTTCCTCGTTGTAGCAAGGGACTACTATTACGGTCTTTTGCATATTACAAAACATGAAAGCCCGGGCGGCGTAAGCCCCAGTTTGTTCAGTAACACCCCCGCCTTGTAGTCGGCGTACAAAAGGGAGGCGACGACCGCGTCAAACAGCCCCCCCCCTTTCCAGCCGGCCACACCCGTAGTTTTAGACGGGTCGAAAGGCGCTTTGGAGTCCAAAAACGCGCGCCACATCCTAAACGGCAGGAGCGAAAAAAAGAAATAACCCCCGTGCAGGACCGCAAGGCCGGCCTTTGACGCGGTTTCCCTCAACTGCGCCAGGGAGTAGCGGCGAAAATGCCCCAGGAGGCGGTCGTGGTGGGAAAAAAGGCGCGTGAACGCCGGCACGGTTATGAAAAATTCGGCCTCCGCCAGTTCAGGCTTCGCCGCGATTTCCCGCAGGAAGCCGGAGTCGTCCTCGACGTGCTCCAGAACGTCCAGCAACAACACCGTCCTGATTTTTTTCGGAAGCGTCTCCAAACGGGCGAAGGCCCGGACGTTCCGGTTTTGCGCGTTGATTTTTTCCACCATATCCGGGGACAGCGCGGAGTCCACGCCGACGAACCTCGCCAGCGGGTGCGACCGCGCGAGCTCTCCCAGCACGTAGCCGTCGCCGCAACCGAGGTCGAGAAGCGCGTCCCCCTCCGCCCCAAAATCGGGCATGCGGCGGCGCAACAGGTCGCGCACCACCCTAAGGCGCGCGGCCTCCCACGGATGGCGGCCGCCACCGCCCTTCGACAACGCCTCCTTTACGTCCACGGGACATTTATATCACGTTACCCCGGGGGTCGCGTCCCTACCGTGCGAAGGCCTTGGTCACTGGACGTTCCTGAACATCTCGTGGCACCCGATGCAGGACTTGGTGATGCCGTTCGCCTTGTCCTGAAGCTCCGCCATGGAGGCCGTTTTCGCGTTTTTCGCAATCTCCAAGGCCGCCTTGTGGATGTCCTCGTCGATGGACGGAGCCGCGGCCTTAATGTCCGCCGCGTTTTTCTTTAAATACGGCTTTAGCCCCCCTTTCGGGACGGGGTGCGACGTTATCGCGCGGGCGCCGGCCTCGATCATATAGCGGTTGTTGGTGAGGATTCCGAACTCTATCCTGTTCAGCTGGAAGGAGAGGTCGTGCATGATCTGGACCAGGTTGTAGTCGGATTTCGCCCCTTCGTCCATCACATGGGCCATGTGTTCGCTAAGCTCCGGTTCGGTCCCCGTCTCCTTTTCGTTCGCCGTTGCCGCGCCGGTCGCCACGAGGATGACGACCGCAATTAGTCCCAATTTTTTCATGGTAAAAATCCCCGCAAAGTTAAGGTTGTGTGCGCCGACGGCTCGCTCCATCTAAAACAAAATGAGGCGGCCGGCCGCATTTAAACTCGCGCCGCGCCCGTCGGCCATGATTTTTGGCATAACCGGCCGCGTCGTCGGCGTAGTCACGGTTGGTACTTGGGGCGGACGAGCTTCTCCACGTTGCCAGCGATGACGACGGTGATTTCCCCGCGCACCTTTTCCTTCTCAAACCTGGCGGAAAGCTCCGACAGCCACCCCTCGGCCGTGTCCTCGAATTTTTTCGTCTGTTCCACGACCACGGCGGCCCTTCTATCCCCCAAAACCTCGAGCGCGTTTTTCAAAAAGGCGCCTATGCGATGGGGGGATTCGTACAGCACCAGCGTGTCCTCGAGCGCGGCGACCCTCTCGAGAAAGCGTTTTCGCTGGCCGTCCTTTCGCGGCGGAAACCCCAGAAAGACGAAGCTGTGGGAAGGAAGGCCCGACACGACGAGCGCGGAAACGACCGCGCTAGGGCCGGGAATCACCTCGACCCTGTGTCCGGCCTTGCGCGCGGCCTGGACGAGGAGGTAGCCGGGGTCGCTTATCCCAGGCGTTCCGGCGTCGGAGCAAAAGGCAACGTCCGACCCCTCGTCCAAATGACGGACGATCAGGTTGACGGCGTGCCGCTCGTTGTGTTCGTTGCAGGAGAACATGACCCTGGGCTTGGGCAGTCCGTACCGCTCGAAAATCTTTCGTGTCACGCGGGTGTCCTCGCAGGCGAGCACCTGAACCTGCCCGAGCGTCTCAATCGCCCTGTAGGTGACGTCCTTTAGGTTCCCGATGGGCGTGGCAACGAGGTACAAAGTGCGCTTGTCGGACATCGTGGAATTATAACCAAGTTTCGACGGCTGGCATACGCCAAACGGTCGTGTCGGCCGTCACCGGCCCGCCCATTTAAGCTCCTCGAATATCCCCTCGATCGCCGGTCCGTTAAACCGCCCGACGGTGATTTTGCGGAGTATTCCCTCGCGGTCTATGTAGAAAGCCATCGCCTCCGCCTTGGTCACAAAACCGTAGAGCCGTTTGACAACGGCGGCCTCCTCGTCCATGGCGCCCGTCGAGTCCTCCCCGCCCAACCTGACGAACGCCACGTCGGGATGTTTTTTTTCCGCCTCGTCAAGGGCGGCCGTTATCCCGTCGCATCCTTCGCACCCGGCCGTATTGGGAAACAAGACCAAGACAATCGGCCTCCCCTCCTCCAAGGGGGTTCTCAGCGGTTCGGCCAATGGCGCCTTTTCCCCGACCCTAACCCTTTGGGTCTTCAACACCGCCTCGTAGGCCGCCGACACCGGGGGCCGGAGCAGGAAAGCCAGGGCCATAATTAAGAAAATGACCTTGGTTCCGCCGGGCATGACGCGGGTTTTAATCGAGCTCATGACTTATTATAGCCCCCGGTTTTTAGAAATTTTAAGTCGAGTCCCCCCATATTTTCACAAAAGGCTAAAGAAACCACCCCGCACCGTCCGATAAGGATGAAATGGACAGATTATTCGAGCAGGCCGACAAGGAGTCCGTTCTGCGGGGGGCGAGAATAAGCGACCCCGCGAAAACGGGGATCCAAGCCGGCGACCTAACCTGGGTCGGATGGTCGTGGATAATCCTTCCGCCGGTGTTTCTTATCGGGTTTGTTTTGGCCGTAGGGGATTGGTAGTCACCCCCGTTGTCCGGCAGATGCCCGCGGTTTCGTCCGTCGTCCGAAACCGCGATTGTCGCACGGTTCTGTCGCGCGCGGGCCGCAACTTAAGGATGCTTTGTTTTCTCCTTCCCTTTGAAGGCCCCGAAAATCCTCGTCAATAACCCGCCCTTTTTTTTGGGCGCGGGTTCGTGCGTTTCGTGCCTTTTGGCCGGGGCGGCGGAACGGCCGTGGCCGGAGTGGCCATGCCCGTGCGTACGCACGGCTTCGCGGGACGGGTGCTTGGAAGCATGGGACGAATGTTGCCCCGCATGGCCGTGCTTTTTGGGGGCTTCGTGATGCGTTCTTTCGCGTTCCCGGCCGGGCGCGGGCGCGGCCCCCTCTTTCTTTCCGAACGAGTCCCCGTATTTCCTGCGGTACAGTTCCGTCCTCTCCTCCTGGCTCATCTGTTTGGATGGTTTGGGTGAATGAGACGGACGGCCGCCCGAAGCGGGCCGCGGTTTTCCCCTAAACCCCTTCTCGGGCGGACGCGGCCTGGCAGGGCGCCCCTCTTCGGCTCGCTCGCCCCTAAAACCCCCCGCCCCCGTCGGACTGCGTCGCGGGAAGCCGGGCCTTCCCTCACCCCGCCTTCCCGCCGGCGCCGGAGTCGGCCTTCGCCTTCCCCGCTTCAAGGGGCCGACGACGTCCTTCTCAAGTTCGAAGGCGATCCCCTCGACGGCTATCTTCTGTTCGATGTACCTTTCTATCGGCGGGAGGTTGGCTACGAGGTCCTCGCAGGCGAGCGTGTAGGCCGTTCCGCTGGCGCCCGCGCGGGCCGTCCTGCCTATCCGGTGGACGTAGTTGGCCGCGTCCGCCGGAAGGTCGTAGTTGACCACGTGGGACACGTCGTCAATGTGCAGTCCCCGGGCCGCAACGTCGGTCGCCACGAGGACGCCCAGCTGTCCCGCCTTCATCTTGTCTATTATCCTCAGCCGTTTTTTCTGGTCTATGTCGCCGGTGAGCACCTCGGCGGCGACGCCGTTGCCGGCAAGCCTGTGGCCCAGCTCCTCCGCGGTTCGCTTCATGTTGGTGAATATGATCACCCTGTGGAGTTGCTCGCGTTTTAGGAGCGTCAGTAGCAGGGGGAATTTTTCCTCCCTTGAGACGTGGAAGAGCTTCTGGACGACCTTGTCAACCGTAATCTGGTCCGGCTCTATCTCTATCTCGGTGGCCTGCCGCATGTACTGGTAAGCCAGATGTCGCACCCTGTCGTCCAACGTGGCGGACGTGAGAATCGTCTGCCTTTTTTCCTTCGGGGGGGCGAACTTCAGAATGTACTTCACGTCCTCCATGAAGCCCATGTCGAACATCCTGTCCGCCTCGTCGATTACGAAGAAGCCGAGCGTGGAAAGGTTGACCTTCCGGCTTTTTATGAAGTCAATGAGGCGTCCGGGGGTGGCGACGATTATCTCCGCGCCGCTTGAAAGCGCCCTTTCCTGCTCGTCGTACCCCACGCCGCCGAATATGGCGATGGAGCGGTAGTGGAGGTTTTTGCAAAGCTGGACCGCCTGCTGTTCCACCTGCGAAGGGCGGTGACCAGGAACACGGCGGTTTTTCCCGTTCCGGTCTGCGCCTGCACGGCGACGTCGTTTCCAGCGAGGCTTTCGGGGAGGGCCTGTTCCTGCACGGGGGTGCATTTTTCGTAGCCCATTTCGGTTATCGCGCTTAGTATCTTGGGGTCTAGGTTCAAAGATTCAAATTTCATTATTCCGTTCTTCAAAAAAAGGTGTGTGTGTCGGCCAAGTCCCAGAAACGGGGTTTGAGGGAAGAATACAGTCCCCTGTATTCCGTTTTGGCCGCATTTATTGAGGCTTTGCGCCGCCGGATTTCATCTTGAGTCGTCCGGGTCATTCGGCGCGTAAGGTCGGTTTGGTTTGGTAGTTTTGGGTCATCATCAATATTTTTCAGGTGTCTGGCGTGTCATGATAGCACTAAACGCGCCGATTTTACAATTTAACCGCGTTTTGGTAGTGCCTGAGTTTGAAAAAATGTCCACTATCTCGTCATTCCGGGCTTGACCCGGAAGCCAGATTCATTGAAAACAAGGGGACTGGATTCCCCGAGGCCGCCAAGTTGCGGACGGGATGACACCCGCTTTCGCGGGAATGATTATATGAAAGCGCGCCCCCTTATAGTGGATTGTTGTGTCAATTCACTAAACC
>JACQBU010000030.1 GCA_016194375.1 Nitrospinota bacterium | reverse complement strand
CCCCGCCTTCTTGACTTTGAAATCTGGAATTTTCAGAAAGACCGATAGGCTGTGAAATGAGAAAAGGCACAAAAAGGCCCTCCGGCGTGAAATCGTTAAAAAAGCGGCAAGGGAATCGGGTGGTAAGACCTGATAATTAAATAAAAATGAAGACTACCGATTATCACGCAAAGTATTTTGCCCATGAGCTGACCAAGCGTTGCCCGTCCAACAGTCTCGAAGGGCTTTCAGCCACGTTGTCCAACGCCCAAGTTGACTTAAACCCCCATCAAATAGATGCGGCACTTTTCGTGTTGCAGTCACCTCTTTCCAAAGGCGCCATTCTGGCGGACGAAGTGGGGCTGGGGAAAACAATCGAGGCCGGCCTTGTGATCTCCCAGAAGTGGGCGGAACGCAAGCGGAAAATCTTAATTGTCGTCCCGGCAAGCCTAAAGATTCAGTGGGAAGTCGAGCTAAGGGAGAAGTTCTTTCTTCAGGCGCAAATTCTGGAAACGCCGCTGTTTAATAAGTCCGTTAAGGAAGGAAACCCTTTCGCTCAAGAAAACACAATCATCATCTGCTCCTATCACTTTGCCAGCGCAAAAGCGTCATATATGAAAAAAATCAAATGGGATTTAGTGATTATTGACGAGGCGCACCGTCTCAGGAACGTATGGAAAACAAACAATAAAATGGCTAAAAAACTTAGGGATGCGCTGGGCAACACACCCAAATTGCTTCTTACCGCCACGCCGCTTCAGAATAATCTGAGGGAATTATTCGGCCTGGTAAGCATGGCTGACCAAAATATATTTGGCGATCTGAAAACCTTTGAAAAGAAATATTTAAAAGATGACATTTTTAGCGGCCCTGACAGCAGGGAGGAATTGGAAAAACAAAAAGCTGAATTGGAGGAAGGGATAAAATCATCTACTAAGCGTTTAAAGTCGTGGAGTAACTCGAAGAATGAATTGAAGTGCTGGTACAAGGAATTCCTTTTTATTTCTTGCGATGTTCGGGAATATAAGTACGGGACTTCGTTAAGAGGCCTACATATCACCGCGATGGAAATGCGACATTCCAATTCATTGAAAGATGAGACGGCCCAAAAAAACGATGAGTACCGTAAAAGACTGGGAATCTTTTTAGACAAGGAGAACAAGAAAAAATATGAAGACGAGCCTCGTCGAGAGATTGCCAAAATGGAGACTAAGCTTGAGGACGTTAAGAAAAAACTTGAACTCGCCGAATCCACAGGCAACGTTGCGAAACCCGAGGAATTCGAAGACCTGCGCCAACGGCTGAAAACGGTTTGTAAACGCACGCTCCGAAGTAATGTGCCGAACATCAAATTCACGGAACGAAAATGTCATACGCAGGACTTCGAACTAAGCAAGAGCGAGAAACAATTGTACGACGGCCTAACTTCGTATTTGCAACGCGACAACCTTTTTGCTTATGCGCGTGGCACTCGTGGATTGGTTAGAATGATTCTGCGGAAATTATTGGCCTCATCCTCGTTCGCCATTGCCGGGACTTTGCGAAAAACAGTTAAAAGACTGGACGGCCTGAAAAATCTTGAAAAGCATCGGCTATCCGATGAGATTCCTCCAGAAATTCTGGATGATTACGAGGGCTTGGGTGAATTGAGGGAGGAATCGGACGAGGAGGACGATATTGAAGAAAGTGGTGATGAGGGCGAAAGGGGAAACACGATTCCAAATGAACTCACCATGCCACGCACCTCTGAGCCGCCTGAAAATGATGAAAGAGAACTGAAAAAAGAGTTGGAGGAGCTAAAGCGACTTTGCTCGCTGGCGGAGGGCATCAAACGTAATACGAAGGCCGATGCGCTCCCCAAAGCCCTCAAAATCGGATTTGAAAAAGCTTCCACGCTGGGCGCCAAAAGGAAGGCCGTCATTTTTACGGAGTCGCGAGTCACCCAGAGTTACCTGGAAAAGTTCCTTTCCGAAAATGGATACGCCGGGAAAATCGTTCTTTTGAACGGCTCCTATGGGTCGGAGGATAGGAAGAAAGCCGTAGAATGCTTCCGGGCCGAGGCCGAGGTCATGATCGGCACCGAAGCGGCGGCTGAGGGATTGAACCTTCAATTTTGCTCTTTGGTCGTCAACTATGACCTGCCGTGGAACCCGCAACGAATAGAGCAACGTATTGGAAGATGCCACAGGTACGGTCAAAAGCACGATGTGGTGGTCATAAACTTCCTAAACCGAGCAAACGTCGCGGATAGACGCGTTTATGAACTTCTGGATCAAAAGCTTAAATTATTTGACGGCGTTTTCGGGGCAAGCGACGAAATATTGGGTGTTATTGGAAACGGGGTGGACATCGAAAGAAGGATACAAGAAATTTACCAAGACTGTCGTACGGAGGAAGACACCAATTCCAAATTTTCCAAAATCGAGGAAGACCTCGCAAAGGAAATATCAGCGTGCAACAAAAATGCCGAGAAGATGCTTTTTAGCCACTTTGATCAGGAGGTGCGTGCAAGCTTGATAAAGATCGGAGAAGAAGGCCAATCCTACCACATGGCCGGCGCCGAGTGGTTGTGGAAAATAACGCGCCATTATTTTGGGGAGAACGCCAAATATGAGGAGCACGATAAAGCTTTTGTTGTAATTCGAGACCCCTACTTCACAAAGGTGGCTTCGGTTGGGAGAAGGTACAAGATTGGTGGGAAAACAGCGGGCACCTCCGTGTACCGTCCAGCCCATCCATTGGCGCAAGAAATTCTGGAGGCGGTAAAAACCAAGGAGACCGGTGATGCGGAGGTAACCTTCGATTACTCAAGCCACCATGAGGGCAAAATATCCGTGCTTCAGCAGTTTGTAGGGAAAAGCGGCGTTCTGAAATTATCCCGCCTTACGGTCAAGGCGCTTGAAGAGGAGGATGCCCTGATCGTTTCCGCCCTTGATGATACAGGCTTTCGGCTTGACCCGGAAATTGCCAAAAAGTTTTTTGCCCTTTACGGAAGCCAAAAAAATTCCAAAATTACTGGTGAAGAAAGAGATGACTTAAAAACTAGGGAGGATGGGCTTGTTGGGGAATATTTGCGCGTGGTTGAAGATAGGAACAAGAAGTTTTATATTTCCGAGGTCGAGAAACTGGGAAAATGGTCGGATGATAAGGAAGCGGCTCTAAAAGATTATTTAAAGAAATTGGAAGACGACCTTGATTCTCTTCAAAATAAATACAAAAAAACCGATAATATTGATGAAAAAGTAACGCTTGAAAGGGACATCGCCCTAAAGAAGAAGGAATTGAACAAAAAGCGCGTCAATCTTTGGGGTCAACATGGAAAAGAGGCAAGGAAGAGAGAGAAGGAGATTGAAAAAATAAAGGCCGAATTAAAATGCAAACATTCTGTCGAGCATCTTTTTACGATCCGCTGGAAAATAATCTAAGTGTGCAAAGTCAAAACTTCAGTTGACGCGTTTCATTATCCTAGCTTTTCCCTAAGTGTACAAAGACGGGAATCGCCGGACGGCGCGCGATTCCAAGACGCTCCGCCAAGCCGGCCGTGTAGCCTCGGTTTCCGAGGGGCGGGTATAGGCCGGCGCACGCGCCGGAACGGCGCGGCGGGAAGAACGGGCGGCCAGCCCCCGGGCGGGGCCGCTTATGACCGGCCGGGTTTCGAGGGATAGACGACAACCTGCCTGCGGTCCCCCTCCCCCTGGCTTTTCGTGTGCACGCCCGGGTTGTCCTGTAGCGCGGCGTGGACGACTTTTCTCTCGAGCGATTTCATCGGCCCCAGATACACCTTCCTCCCAGAGTTGACGGCGCTCTCGGCCGCTTTTAGGGCGATTTCCTTCAGTTGCTCCACCCGCGCGTTTCGGTAGTTCCCCGCGTCAACCGAGACCCTCGCCTTTCCTTCGTGCAACCTGCCCACGTAAATGGTCACTATGGTCTGGATGGCGTCCAACACCTCCCCCTCGTCGCCGACGGGAAACGGAACGTCGCCGCCGACAATCTCCAGTCTTATCTCCCCGTTTTCGGCGGAAGACCTGACCGTGGCCGTGGACACGTCCATCCCTTTAATTATCCGGCCCAGGAAGTCCGCGGCCTTCTCCGCGATTGTCGCGGTTTCGGATTCGGTCAACTCCCGGACGGTTTTTTCCGGCCGCGGCGTCCTTTGGGGGGCGCTTCGGGGGCGCTCCCCCGGGACGGCGTCGTCCTTAAGCCTGCCGCGGATTCTGGTCACGACGCCGCCGAGGCCGAACAGTTTGCGTTGTTCGCCTAGTTTCTCTATCTCCACCTCCGATACGTCGGCTCCCATCGTTTTCAAGAGCGAGGCCACCGCCTCGTCGTAATCGGCCCCTTCCGCCATTCTCCATTCCATCTTCTACGCCTCCTTATTCTGCCTTATCAATAGGTATTGTTGAAATATCGAGAGCAAGTTGTTGACCAGCCAGTAGATGACGAGCCCCGACGGGAATTTTAGGAACATCGCCGTGAAGACTACCGGCATCGCCATCATCAGCTTCCTTTGAAGCGGGTCGGCGCTCGAGGGGGACATCCTTTGTTGCGCGAACATCGAAACCCCCATCAGCACGGGGGTGACGTAATACGGGTCCTTGGTCGAGAGGTCGTGTATCCAAAACAGGAACGGCGCCCCCTTGAGGTCTATGGACTCCAGCAGGACCTTGTAAAGCGCCACGAAGACCGGAATCTGCAAAAATATCGGGAGGCATCCGGCCATCGGGTTTATCCCGTGTTTTTTGTAGAGCGCTATTAGCTCCTCGTTCTGCTTCATCCTGTCGTTCTTGTAGCGCTCCTGTAGCATCTTCATCTCCGGCTGGACCCTCTTCATCTTTTCCACCGACCTGAAACTGCTCTGCGAAAGCGGCCAGAAAAGGAGCTTCACCCCCACGGTGAGAAGTATGATGGATATGCCGAAGTTGCCGATGACCGAGTTGAAAAAGATGAGGAGCGAGAAAAGCGGGTTGGCCAGCACGTCGAACCAGCCGTAGTTTATCATCCGTATGAAGCCGTGGCCGACCTTTTTCAGCTCCTCGTGGTCCTTGGGGCCCGCGTACACCGCCAGGCGGTTCTCGGAGCCGGCCGGGAGTTGCAGGGTCGTCGCGAACTCCCCGTTTGTCCTTGCGGCCGTGAGCCGCGCCTTTCCCCCCGGAAGGATGAAGGCGGCGCAATAATATTTGTTGGTGAGCCCGCCCCAGGAAATGTTTCCCTCGTAGGCCTGGAAACCCTTTTCCTTTGGGGCGTCGGCCAGCCTTTTGTCGTCCACCAGCACGACGGGACCCACGTAGGATTGCGACTTCCCCTCCTCGCCGCCGAGTCCGTTCCACGAGATTCCGAACGTCGAGCCGGCGACCCCGGGGCCGCTTACTGAGGCCCGGAGGCCGACGAGGTACGACCCGCGTTGGAAGTCGAGGGTTTTGGTTATCGTGACGCCGTTCTCAAGCGTAAGGGTCAGGGGGACGGACGCGGTCGGGTTTTGCTCCGAAAGCTCCATGTTGTCCGGCGCGGTGGAGTTGAACACCGAGCCGTTTATTTTCTGGCTTACCTCCGGCGTGGCGAACTCCAGGGCGAGCGGCGGTGCGCCGGCCTTGGACGCCGCCAGTTCCGTCGGCTTCCCCTCCGCGTCCTTGTACTTCAAAAGCCGGTACGAGGTTATGACCCCTCCCGCCGTGGAGACCGTCACGGTGGCGTCGCCGGTGTTTATCGTTATGTTGCGGCTGATTTTTTCCTGCGGCGCGGGCGCGGGCTCGGAGGGTTTTGACGCCGCCGCCTCCTGAGCCGGCGGGGGCTGGCCGCCGGGCGCCGCCTGTTTTGCCGCCGCCGGGGCTTCCTTGAGTTTTTGGGCCGCCTTGAGCCGGTTCGAGGCCAGCGTGTCCTTGTAACGGTGGTAGTACCAGACGTCCCAAAGCAGTACCACGGCCAGGGAGACGGCGATTGCGACGAGTGTTTTTCGTTCCATTTTGCTACTTGACCGGGTCG
This sequence comes from Nitrospinota bacterium, assembly GCA_016194375.1. GTDB lineage: Bacteria > Nitrospinota_A > UBA7883 > JACRGQ01 > JACRGQ01 > JACQEX01. The sequence goes on along the minus strand of JACQBU010000030.1, from coordinate 4,700 downwards.
AATCCGCCGGGGTGGAACGGGTGGCACTTTGCCAACCGCTTCACGGCGAGCCACGCCCCCTTAAAGGCGCCGTATTTTTCGACGGCCTGGGCGCCGTAATGCGAACAGGTGGGGTGGAACCTGCATGACGGGGGCAAAAAAGGGCTTATAGCCAGCTGATAGGCCCGGATGGCGTAAATAAAAATGGTCTTCATCTTCCTTCCAACGTCCCCGCCAGTTTTTTGAACTGGCGTTCCAAAATTTCAAATTTCGGCTCCGGTCTGCCCCGCCTTGCGACCACCACAAGGTCGAAACCGCTCATGGCCCCCGCGTGTCGGCGGAAAAGCTCCCTTAACCGACGCTTGAGCCGGTTGCGCGTCACGGCCCCGGCAAACGCCTTTCTTCCGACGACCAAGCCGACCCTTCCGGCGTCGGTCCCGTTTTGTCGGTAGTAGAAAACCAAATCCGACGTGACAACCTTGTTTCCGGCGAACGCCAGCTTAAAGGCGTTTTCGCCGGAAAGGCTGATATCGCGGGATTTGCGGCGCAAACTCTCAGACGGTGAGCCGTGCCCGGCCCTTGGCCCTGCGCCTTTTGAGCACTTGGCGACCGTCCTTGGTGCTCATGCGGGTTAAAAAGCCGTGGGTCCTCTTCCTTTTTATCTTGCTTGGCTGGTATGTCCTTTTCATAATCCCGTAAATCTACATGAATTAACGGGCCAGGGTCAAACTATATTTTGCGCCGACCCGGCCGCCTTATGGGGTTCGGAGAGTTTTTTTGGCCGGTGGTTTTAAAAATCGGTTAAAATCGTCCCTCGTCTTTGAGTTAGGGGGGGGCGCCCGGGCGCGGTTTTTTTGGAACCGGGTTCGCCCGGACCGGCGTCTTAAATCGGGTTTAACGTCGTTGCGTCGGCTTGCGGGCGCGTGTAAAGAAACGACCCGACCGGCGCGGGGTCGCGTGGAGGATTGTGGCCGTGGAAACGTATAATGCGGGCGATCCCGTGGAGATTGCGCCCGGGGTGTTCCACCTCGGCGTGCAGGACAGGCCGAACAGCTTCAACAACATTCCGTACCTAATAGTGGACGGGGACGAGGCGGTGTTGATTGACCCCGGCTCCGCCCGTCCGGGGTTCTTCCAGGTCGTCCTTCAAAAGCTCAGGAAGGCCCTTAACAACGACCTTAAAAAGATAACGCACATAATCGTGCAACACCAGGACCCCGACCTTTGCGCCGCCATCCCGCTGATAGAGGGGTATTGCAGTCCGGACGTGGTCGTCCACGCCCCGCTCGAGGCGAAGGTGCTCATACAACACTACAACTTCAATTCCAGGCTTCAACCGCTCGACGACGACGACGCCCTGGTGTTCGGCCGCGACCACAAGCTGGTCTTCGCGATGACGCCGTACTGCCACTTCATAGGCTCCATGGTGACCTTCGACGCGAAGCTCAAGATACTGTTCTCGTCCGACGTGTTCGGCGGCTTCACCGGCATGGCCGAGCTTTACGCCGGCCGGGATTACCCGTTTCAGATGAACTCCTTCCTCGGGCAGTACCTCGGTTCCCAGCGCGCCTTCGAATACGCGCTGAGGCGACTGGAGCAGATCAACTCGACCTTCGGCCTCGAAATGATATGCCCGCAACACGGTTGCGTCATAAAAAAGGAGCTGATTCCGAAGTACCTCGAGGCCGCCCACGCTCTGCGGGTCGGCGGCGAGGTCGACACCCTCGCGGCCAGGCACGGAATAAAATTGGCGGGCGGACGATGAATAGGAAGCAGGTGATTCAAGAGATACTCGACTCCGCCCAAAAACTCAGCCTGGAAAAGGAGAGGATAAGGGGGATTTTCCAAAAATCCGGCGTCGTGGTCGACTTCGACATGAGGGTTACGGCGGTCAACGGGGACCCGACGGCCGTCATCAAGGTCCTGATGGACAACCTTACCGAGATGGCGGTGGTGAAAATCAGCGCCAAGCAGGTTCTCCGCAGGGCCGGCCTGACAATTTAGGCCGCCCCGTTCCGCCGTCTTAAGGGCGCCGCGTTCCGCCCCCTCCCCACGCCTTCTGCCGGGCCCGCATAAGGGAGGCCCGCTTTATTCGGGCCGTCGAAATGTTATAGAATGGGCGTCCCTTTACGGGCTTTTGAACCGCGTTGATAAGGAGGAGCAAGGTGCACGATTTCCAATTCCTAAACGGCGTTTTGCACTGCGAGGAGACGTCGCTGGAAAAGGTCGCCCGCGAGGTCGGCACGCCCTTCTATTGCTACGGCAGGCGCACCCTGCTGAGCCATTACAACGTGTATGCGGAGGCCTTTAGGGAGATACCGAACATAATCTGCTACGCGGTGAAGGCGAACTCCAACATAGGCCTCCTTCACGAGCTGGTCAAGGAGGGGGCGGGGTGCGACATCGTCTCGGGCGGCGAGCTTTTCCGCGCGCTCAAGGCCGGGTGCGACCCGAAAAAGATCGTGTACGCCGGCGTCGGCAAGTCGGCGGAGGAGATAGAATACGCCCTAAAAACCGGCATACTGATGTTCAACGCGGAGTCGTCGCAGGAGCTTTTTGCGATCGACACGATAGCCGGGCGCCTGGGGAAGAGGGCCGGCGTCGCCCTTCGCGTGAACCCGGACGTCGACCCCAAGACACACCCCTACATATCCACGGGGCTGAAGAAGAACAAGTTCGGCATCTCCATGGCGACCGCGCTCGAGGAGTACCGGCTGGCGTCGCGGATGGACAACGTCGACGTCATCGGCATACACCAGCACATCGGGAGCCAGATAACACAGATAAGCCCTTTTGTGGACGCGGTGGACCGCCTTCTCGCGTTCGTCGAAAAGCTAAGGGAAATTAACATCCGCATAAAATACATCGACGTCGGCGGCGGGCTGGGCATCACCTACAAGGACGAGGCCCCGCCCCTGCCGAAGGAGCTCGCCAGGGAAATCGTGCCGACGCTGAAAAAGCAGGCCTGCACAATAATATTCGAGCCCGGCCGCGTGATAGTGGGGAACGCAGGCGTGATGGTCACCAAGGTCCTTTACGCCAAGATGAACGAGGGAAAAACCTTTTACGTCGTGGACGCCGGCATGAACGACCTCGTGCGCCCCTCGCTTTACCAGGCGCACCAGGAAATCCAGCCGCTCCACCAACCCTCGCTCGGCAGGGAAAAGGTGGAGGCCGACATAGTGGGGCCGATCTGCGAGAGCGGCGACTTCCTCGCCAAGGACCGGGTCGTGCCCGAATTCAAGCAGGGGGAGCTGATGGCGGTGATGGGCGCGGGCGCCTACGGTTTTTCGATGTCGTCCAACTACAACTCGCGCCGAAGGGTGGCCGAGGTGCTCGTGGCGGGCGACAGGTACCACGTCATACGCGAGCGCGAAACGTGGGACGACCTCATTCGCGGCGAAAAGATGGTGGACTGATGGCAAAGACGATCGACTTCGAAAAATGGCAGGGGCTGGGGAACGACTTCGTCATCATTGACGGAAGGAGCGGCAAACCCTCCCTCGGCCCCAAGGCGGTGCGGTTCCTCGGCGACAGGCGCTACGGCGTCGGGTTCGACCAGATGATGATAGTCAGGAGGTCCCGGAAGGCTGACTACAAGATGGACCTGTTCAACTCGGACGGCTCGCGCGCCGAGATGTGCGGCAACGGCATACGCTGTTTCCACCGCTTCCTCGTCGAAAGGGGCGCGACCAAGAAAAAAAGGCTGGCGGTCGAGACGCGCGCGGGGATAATCAGGACCGCCCTGCTGTCCGGCGGGATGGTGGAGGTGGACATGGGGGAGCCGATCCTGGACGGCCCGCAAATTCCCGTCAACCTAGAGGGGCGCGTCGTCGACAGGGAGATAAGCACCGAGATGGGCGTTTTTAGGATAACCGCCGTCTCTATGGGAAACCCCCACATAACCATCTTCACCGACGACCTTGAAAAAATCGACCTGGAAAAGCTGGGGCCGTTCCTCGAGAACCATCCGCTTTTTCCAAAAAGGACCAACGTCCACTTCGCAAGGATGGACGACGCCCGGAACATCACGGTCAGGCACTGGGAGCGCGGGGCCGGCGCGACGCTCGCCTGCGGCACGGGCGCGTGCGCCACGGCGGTCGCGGCAGTCTTGAACAACCTTTCCGGAAGGGCCGTGACGGTTCGCCAGCGCGGCGGCGCGCTCAAGATACGCTGGGACGAGCGGGACGACAGGGTCTATATGACCGGTCCGGCCGACCGGGTTTTCTCGGGCAAGATTTCCGTCTGACCGGGGAGTTTTTCCTCCCCGCGTCCCGGCGCCAAAGCGTTCAGGTCCCCTTCCCGGTATTGCCACGTGTGGACGCGGCTTGTACAATCATCCTGTTGGTGCGGCCGGGATGGCGAAACTGGTAGACGCAAAGGACTTAAAATCCTTCGGCTGGCAACGGCTGTGACGGTTCGACTCCGTCTCCCGGCACCATTTTTCAATGTGTTGCAGGCTTTAGATTTTTTAGTGGAAAATTTGGTTTTCCATTAATTCCCCTATCATTCCCCGGAAGGGGATTTCATCGGTTGAGAATAACGGCTCAAATACTTCATTTCACCCTTATAAACACAGGCTTGTATATTGATTTCCATGGTTGCTAAAGCCAAAATGAAAGAAAATGGCATGGCAGACCGGTCAAGACTTGGTCGCAAAGGCCGTGGGTCAGCGTGGGTCGCCATGCCTTCCAATGAAACAGCCCGAACAGTTGAGGGGG
>JACQBU010000023.1 GCA_016194375.1 Nitrospinota bacterium | reverse complement strand
CTGCCGTCCTCCGCGGAGCAGGACGCCAGGACGAGGGAGAGCGCAAAGCAGAACGTCGTCACCGAAGAGGACATAAGGGCGGAGGTGAACTTCGGCCGCGAGGTCGCCGCCGCCATAGCGGGAAAATACAAAATTTACCAGAACGAGAAGTCCACGAGGCACGCGGACCTCGTCGCCAAGTCGCTGGCGCGGTTCGCGAACAGGCCGGAGCTGAATTTCACCGTCGTGATTCTTGACGCGGACCCGGTTATGGCGGTGTCCGCCCCCGGCGGCTACATATTCGTAAGCAGGGGGGCGATGGCCGCCATGGACGACGAGGCGGAGCTGGCCGGCGTGCTCGCCCACGAGATAATCCACGTCTCCCGGCGGCACATCGTCAACGAGCTCAGCATCCGCGGGATGGACACGTCCCCCGCCGCCGGGCTTTCGCACCTCATCGGAGGGGCTTCGGACGCGGTCAAGTTGGCGATCCAAAAGGCGATGGGGGAGGCGATGAAGATAATGTTCGAGACCGGCTTCAAACGAAGCGACGAGATCGAGGCGGACGTGATGGGCACGGTTCTGCTCTCGTCCGCCGGCTACGACCGCCAGGCGCTGGACCGATACCTTGAGAAGCTAAAATCGGCCGAGGGGGCGGAAACGGCCAACATCGAAAAGATACACGCCCCGTTCGACGAAAGAAGGAAGCTGATCGGGGAGGCGATACTCACAAACGGACTCCCGGAAGGCGGGTTCAGGGGAGAGGAAAGATTCCATCAATTCATGTCCGGTCTCATTAAATAGGGGGTGGCGAATGGTTTCGATTGAAAAAGTCCGTGGCGCGAGAAATTACGTCGGTCGCGGGAGAACCGGAACCGTCGCCGGATTTCTTTCAGCCCTCCTTTTTTTAGGGCTGGTCCTGGCCGGAACCGCGGCCGCCGACGATTATCATTACGTCAACAACATAATCGGGGAGCGCGCCGCCGGCATGGGGGGGGCCTACGTCGCCGTCGCGGACGACACCTCCGGGCTTTTTTACAATCCGGCCGGCACCGTCTTCGCCACCGGCAACAGCGTGTCCGCCAGCGGCAACACGTGGCGGCAGGAGAGCAAGACCTACAACGGCGCGCTGGGGAACTCAAACTACCAGCGCAATTCGACCACGATACAGCCCAACTTTTTCGGCGTCGTCCAGCACACCCCGATAGGAACCATCGGCTTTTCCTACGTCATACCGGACTCCACGCTTCAACAACAAGACCAGTCGTTCGCGTACCCGTACACAAACATACCCACCTACACGCTGAACTACAACAACGAGATAAACTCCTACAACATCGGGCCGTCATACGCCACGGACGTCACAAAAAACCTCAAGGTCGGAATAACCCTTTATTACCACTTCAAGAAAAGGAAGACCATCAACAACCAAATACAAACCGTCGCGGTGACGGGCCAGCCGAACCAGGCCCAATGGGACAACTTTTTGTTCAAGGACGAGGAGAACGGAGCGAGGCCGATTTTGGGCTTTATTTACGCCCCCGAGGACGGGAAGTATTCCCTCGGCCTGGCGGTGTCAAAAACTTTCGTCTTCAACGCCAGCCAATATTTCCAGAAAACTTGCAGACATTCCCTTCCCGCGGGAACCGGCGACCCGTGCTACTCCGCGACCGATTCCGCCCACCAGCCGGTCGAGTTTCCCATCCAAACGGGCGACGTGCTCCCTGATTATCCGACGGAGGTGAGGTTTGGCGCGGCGTTTTTCCCAAGCAACGCCTGGTTGATATCGGCGGACGTCGACTATTTCTCGCGGGCCAACTCGGATTCGTTCGGCGTTTACGGCTGGACCAGACAGCCGGTGCTGAATCTTGCCGTTGGAACCGAATACTACTTCACGCCGGCATTCGCCGTGCGCGGCGGCCTTTACACGGACAACACCAACGTGGATTCCCAAGGGCTGGCCGTCGCCGACGACAAGATCAACCTGTACGGAGCGAGTCTTAGCACCGCTTGGTTTACAAAATATTCGTCAATCTCGCTCGGCCTGAACTACGCGTTTGGGTCCGGCGACTCCAACATCAGCGCGTCCGGCGTTCTGGGTACGATGAGCTCAAGAGTCCTGACGATCTTCCTCGGCTCGTCGTACAACTACTGAGGCACAAACCGCGCCTCCCGGGAGAGCGGGGGCCGGAAAGGGCGTCATGACGGCCGGCTGGGTCAGAAAATTTGTCGTCTCGGCCGTCCTCCTTTTGCTCGGGCTGGCGGTCGCCCTCATCTTCCTTTTCGGCAGGCTGACCGCGCCGGCGAGCCCGACGAGCAGGATGGTCGCCGTGGAGATCAAGGCCGGCATGAGGACGTCCAAGATAGCGGCCGCGCTCGAGGAGAAGGGGGCCATACGCTCAAGACTCGCCTTCACCATCCTCGCCAAGCTCACCGGAAAAAGCGACAAGCTCAAGGCCGGCGAATACGAGATAGACGCGTCGAACGACGCGGCCGTCATACTTGAAAGAATCGCGACGGGAAAGTCCGTGCTCCACCAAATAACCGTGCCCGAGGGGCTCACGCTGGTTCAGACGGCGCGTCTGCTGGCCTCCAGGGGGATTTGCGACGAAGCCTCCGTTTTGGGCGCGGCGCGCAAGCCGGCCCTGCTCGCCGCCTTCGGGATACCCGGGCGCGACGCCGAGGGGTACCTCATGCCGGAAACCTACGCCTTCAGGAAGGACGCGCCCGCCGACGAGGTGGTCAGAAAAATGATCGCCCTTTTTTTCGCGAGGACGAAGCCGCTCGCGGACAAATACCAGCCTTCCTCAAAAATGAGCCTGCACTCCGTTGTCACCCTCGCCTCGATCATAGAAAAGGAGGGGGCCGGACCGGAGGAGTTTCGCACCATCTCGGCGGTCTTTCACAACAGGCTTCGCCTTAACATGCCGCTTCAGGCGGACCCGACCGTCATTTACGCGAACCCGAATTACGACGGCAACATCCACAAGAAGGACCTGTCGTTGGACTCGCCGTACAACACGTACAAGTACCGGGGCCTTCCCCCCGGCCCGATAGCCAACCCGAGCCTTCGCGCGATTGAGGCCGCCTACGACCCGCTGGAGGCGGACTACCTCTACTTCGTGGCGATGGGGACGGGCATGGGGCACCATTTCTCGACGACTTTGGAGGAGCACAACAAGGCGGTGAGGAAGTACGTCCTCGACCCCGCGTGAGCGAATCATTAACCGCCAAGCACGCCAAGGAGAAGGAACGCCGTCCGCGTCGTCGCCGGCCTTGGGGCTTCCCTCGGCGCGAGCCGCAAAGACGAAGCTAATGACGTGGGCCCGCGGGTCCCGTCCGGGGTCGGAATAAGCCCTGAACTGCCTTAGGTCCCAAACGGAGAGGCCGGTCTCCTCCAAAGCCTCGCGCGAGGCGGCCCGTTCGAGCGACTCGCCGTACTCCACGAATCCGCCCGGGAGGGCCCAGAGGCGCGGCTCGTTTTTTCGGTGGACGAGGACGACGCCGTTTTCATCCGTCATTTCGATTATTACGTCAACGGCGGGGAGCGGGTTTCGGTGGGCCGCGACGTCGGCGCCGCATTCGGGGCACTTGAGAGTTTTTTTCATTTGTTCCCGCTTCCGTCAACCGGATGAAAACGACCGCGGACGGGGGCGTCGTCGTTTCAACCGTCAAATAAGGCCGTAGTGGTGGAGCACCTTCGCCAGCTTCTCCCTGTTGGACGCCGCCATCGGGACCAGGGGAAGCCGAAATTCCTCGTTTATTCTTCCCATCATCGCGAGCGCCGTCTTCACCGGCGCCGGGTTCGTCTCTATGAACATGGCCTTGCTCAACTCCCGCAACTCCATGTGCAGGTTGAGCGCCTCGCGCGCCCTGCCGGAGAAAAACAGGTTGTGCATGCGCGCCATCTTCTCGGGCGCGACGTTGGCCGTCACCGATATCGAGCCCGCGCCCCCCACCGCCAGAATCGGGTAGTTGATGAGGTCGTCCCCCGAGTAAACCAAAAAATTGGGGCAGAGGCCGAGCACGTCGAGCGCCTGCTCCACGGAGCCGCTGGCCTCCTTTATGCCTATTATCCGATGGTGGGCGGAAAGCCTGGCCACGGTCTCAGGCAGAAGGTTGCTGGAGGTGCGCCCGGGCACGTTGTAAAGTATCTGGGGGCAGTCCACCGCGTCCGCTATCGCCATGTGGTGCCTGTAAAGCCCCTCCTGGGACGGCTTGTTGTAATAGGGGGAGACCAGCAGGACCGCGTCCGCGCCGGCGTCCACCGCCTTCTTGGAGAGGTCTATCGCCTCGGCTGTCGAGTTGCTTCCCGTGCCGCCGACGACCTTCATGCGGCCCCTGGCCGCCTCCACCGCCCACGAGATGACCATGACGTGCTCGTCGCAATCCAGCGTGGCCGCCTCGCCGGTCGAGCCGCACGGGACGATGGCGGCGGTGCCGCTCTCGACGTGCCACTCAACGAGGTCGAAGAACCGCCCCTTGTCGGGGGCGTCGTCCTCGAACGGCGTGACTATCGCCGCGATGGAACCCCTGATCATCCGCGCGCCCCCCGGTTTTTTAACACGCACACATTGTATCCGGCTTTAAAGTCGGAATAAAGCGCGTTCAGGGCCGTTCGGTCGGCGGTAGCGCCTCAATTTGAATTTTTTTTTTTTTTTTCATAGTGAGACGCTACCTTGGCGGGCGGCGGGCTTCAACGGCGCGGCAAAGCGGGTTAGAATGGCGGCATGGGGAAGATAGCGTGGGGCGTGACGGGCGCCGGGCATTTCTTAAGGGAGTCGCTGGGGCTTTATTCGGGGCTGTCAAAGGGGCGCGCGGATGTTTTCGTGTCCCGCGCCGGGATGGAGGTCATAAGAATGTACTCCCTAAACCCGCCCGAAGGCGCGGTCTGCGACGCCACGGCGTCCACCGCGTCCTGCCGGGCGTTCGCGACCGGCGCGTACGACGTCTTCGTCGTCGCCCCGGCCACCTCCAACTCCGTGGCGAAGTTTTCGCTGGGGATTAGCGACTGCATGATGAGCACGCTCTTCGCCCAATGCGGCAAAAGCAGGGTTCCCATAATCGTCCTTCCGTCCGACGCGGAGGAGTCCGTGGACTCGATGGGGGCGACGAAACCGCTCAAAATTTATCCGCGCCCGATAGACTTGGAAAACGTCGAAAGGCTGAAAAAATTCCCCAAGGTGAAAGTCGCGCTCACAATGGAGGAATTAAGGTGGTTTTTAACCCCATATTTAACAGACAGCTAAAAATATTCGACGGACCGACGCTTTATTCTTCCCGTCAAAGCTGATATATTCATCTGCTTATTTATGAAACGACAAGACATAAGGAACATCTGCGTAATAGCTCACGTCGACCACGGGAAGACCACGCTCGTTGACACCCTCTTCCGCCAGGCGGGGACCTTCCGCGAAAACGAGCGGATAGGCGAGCGCGTTCTGGACTCCAACGACCTCGAGCGGGAGCGCGGCATAACCATCTTCTCCAAAAACGCCTCCGTGAAATGGAAGGGGGTCAAGATAAACATCGTGGACACCCCCGGCCACTCCGACTTCGGCGGCGAGGTCGAGCGCATCCTCAAGATGGTGGACGGCGCCCTTCTGCTGGTGGACGCGGTGGACGGCCCGATGCCGCAGACGAAGTACGTCCTTAAAAAATCTCTCGAGCTCGGGCTGGCCCCGATAGTCGTGATCAACAAGATTGACAGGCACGACGCCCGCCCGGAGTGGACGCTCAACGCGGTGTTCGACCTCTTCGGCGCGCTCGGCGCCAACGACAAACAGCTCGACTTCCACGTCGTTTACACCTCCGCCAAGCAGGGGCTGGCGACGCTCGACCCGGCGGTTCCCGGCACGACGATGGAGCCGCTGTTGGACTCGATACTGGAAAAGGTGGACGCCCCCTCCGTGGACGCCGACAAGCCGTTCCAGATGCTCGTCACCTCCGTGGAATACTCCGACTACCTCGGACGAATGGCGATAGGAAAGATAAACAGGGGGAGCGTCTCCGTAAACCAGGCAATCGCCCGCATAGACCGCCAGGGGGACATCACCTTTCAAACCGTGCAGAAACTTTACGGGTTCGACGGAATGTCGAGAAAAGAGATAACAACTGCCTCGG
>JACQBU010000015.1 GCA_016194375.1 Nitrospinota bacterium | reverse complement strand
CATGAGGCTGTCGGATGCCGTGTCCGAGGTTCTGGCTGATATGCGGAAGTCACAAGCCGCCCTTCGCTGGTGTTTCCACCAATCCACGCTCCCCCCTTTTTTGCCATGATTGTTGCATTATTTATGCAGAGGTCAATAATACCGCTTTCCAATAGGTCAAGCCGCGCGTCTTTTGGGCTCCGTACCGCGGTGCGCGCCTTGGACGCAACCAAAAAACCCTTGACTGTAACTCGCGGAATATGTTCTCCTAGCGCGGCTATTTGGGGTATCATTTGGACGCCGCCCAAGTTTGTTGGTAAAAAACATTGTCTTTGGAGGATGGAAAATATTATGGAAGGCAACCTTACTTCGTTCGCTATCGTGGCTAGCATAATCACCATCCTGTACGCCTTTTATCTGATAACCAGCATCAACAAAGCCGACCCCGGCGACGACAAAATGAGGCAGATCGCGCAGGCCATCAGGGAGGGCGCCATGGCCTACCTGAACCGACAGACGAAGACTATCGGCCTGATAGCGGTCGTCATATTCGTCCTCATCCTCGTCGGCGTCGGCGCGAAGGTGGCGTGCGGGTTCGTGTTCGGCGCGGTCCTTTCCGCCACGGCGGGCTACATAGGAATGAACGTGTCGGTCCGCGCCAACAGCCGCACGGCCCAGGCGGCCAAAATCGGCCTGCCCGAGGCCCTTGCGATGGCGTACAGGGGCGGGTCGGTCACCGGCCTGATGGTCGTGGGGCTTTCGCTTTTGGGCGTGGCGACCACCTACCTCGTCACGGGCGACGTGGAATCCACCATAGGGTTCGGCTTCGGCGCGAGCCTCATCTCGCTCTTCGCGCGCGTCGGCGGCGGCATCTATACCAAGGCGGCGGACGTCGGCGCCGACCTCGTTGGCAAGGTCGAGGCCGGCATACCGGAGGACGACCCCCGCAACCCCGCCGTGATAGCGGACAACGTCGGCGACAACGTGGGGGACTGCGCGGGAATGGGCGCGGACCTTTTCGAGACCTACGCCGTCACCCTCATCGCGGCGATGATCCTTGCCAAGACCTCCGAGCAGGTCGTAAAAACGTACGGGCAGGCCTCGATACTCTTCCCGTTCGCGCTCGGCGGAATCGCCGCGCTGGCGACCATCGTGGGAATGTCGTTCGCCAAGCTGGGCAAAAGCAGGTCCATCACCGGCGCGCTCTACAAGGCGCAGACGGTGACGATGCTTCTTTCCGCCGTCGGCTTCTGGTTCGCCAACCAGTACGTGCTCGGCGGGAACGTCGGGGTGTTCCTGGCGGCTATGGTCGGGCTGGTCGTGACGCTTCTTCTCACGGTCGTAACCGAATATTACACCTCCACGGCCTTTAATCCGGTGAGGAAGGTTGCAAAGGCCTCCGAGACCGGGGCGGGAACGAACATCATAATGGGGCTCGCCGTCGGCATGCAGTCCACCGCGATACCGGTGGTCGTCATAGTGGCGGCCATATTCGGCTCCTACGCGCTGGCCGGAATATACGGCATAGCCGTCGCCGCCGTCTCGATGCTTTCCTCCACCGGCATGGTGATAGCCATGGACACCTACGGCCCGATAACCGACAACGCCGGTGGAATCGCGGAGATGGCAAAACTGCCCAAGGAGGTCCGGGTGATAACCGACGAGCTCGACGCGGTCGGCAACACCACCAAGGCCGTCACGAAGGGGTACGCCATAGGTTCGGCGGCGCTGGCGGCGGTCGTGCTGTTCCAGGCGTTTTCGGACGTCGTGACCGCCAGGGCGGGCAAGGCGATTCCGTTCCTAATCACCGACCCGATGCTGATAATCGGCCTTTTTATCGGCGCGATGTTGCCGTTCCTTTTTTCCGCGTACTGCATGGAGGCCGTCGGCAGGGCGGCGCACGGCGTCGTCAACGAGGTCCGAAGGCAGTTCAGGGAGATAAAGGGGATAATGGACGGGACCGGGAAGCCGGACTACCGTTCAAGGACACCGCCGGCCCCGCGCTTAACGCGCTGATAAAGGTCATCAACACGATTTCGCTCATAGCGGCGCCCCTGATAGTGCGGCTGATGTAAAAAACCGATCCCGCGTTCGGCCGGGTCGTCACTCAATCGGCGGAAGATTTTCCACAATCTTGCGCATGAGTTTTTTGACTTGCGCGCGCTCCTCCGCGGTCAGCCCCTTTTCAAGCTCCGCCAGCACCTCCTCGACGGCCTTCTCCAGCCTTTTTCTGGCGCGCTTCGCCTTTGGATTGAGGAACACGCGGAAGGACCGGGCGTCATCCTTGTATGACTCGCGCCTGACGTAGCCGGACCTGGCGAGTTTTTCAACGGACCTCGCCGCCGCCGCCTTGTCCACCGCGAGTTTCCTGGACAGGCTTTGTTGCGACTGGCCGTCCTCGATGAACAACGCGAAGAGGTAGGGGTACTGGCCGGCCCCGATATCAAAACGCTCCAGTTTTTTTGCCACCATCCGGGCTAGCTGTCTGCCGGAAACCGCTATGTACCTCCCAAGGTTCTCCTTGAAGTCTACCATTCGCCTCCTAATGCGCCGGGACCCGAACCCTGTCGGACAGCCACACAAAAAACGCCAAAAAGAGGAAGACGAGCGCGGAAAGGTAAAATACGTCGTTCGTCGCCAGCATCGAGGCCTGTTTGGTCACGCTCATGTCCAGCATCCTTATCGCCGCGTCCCCCGGAACGCCGGCGTCGGCCATCCTGTTGAGGGCGCTTGTCGCCGCCGGGTTGTACTGGTTGATCTGCTCGAGGAGCACGCTTTTGTGGTAGATGGTGCGGTCGTCCCAAAGGGTGACGACCAGCGACGTCCCGAACCCGCCCGCGAGTATGCGCGAGAAGTTCGTAAGCCCCGCCGCGCTCGCTATCCTGTCCGGAGGGAGGCCGGAGAGCGAGATGGTGGTGAGCGGTATGAAGAACACGGACATCCCGATCCCCTGCATCAGCCTCGGTAGTGCGATGTTGTAAAACGACACGTCGGTGTTGAAGCTCGCCGTCCACAGGCAGATGAACACGAACCAGAAATAGGCGAATGTCACCATTATCCTCAGGTCCATAACGTGGAGGTATTTGCCGACAACCGGGGACAGGACCAGCATGAACAGCCCCACCGGCGCGGCGGCCAGCCCCGCCCAGGTGGCCGTGTAGCCCATCTGCGTCTGAAGCCACAGCGGGAGGATGACGGCGCCCGCGAAAAACGCCATGTACCCCACGCTCAGCGCCGCCGTGGCCACGACCCAGTTCCGCCTGAGGAACAGGGAAAGGTCCACCACCGGATATTTTTCGTACGCCTCCCACGCGAGAAAAAAGACGAGCGCGACGAACGCGACGACCGCGAGCGCGACTATCACTTTTGAGTTGAACCAGTCGAGGTCCTCCCCCCTGTCGAACATGATCTGCACGGCGCCGACCCCCACGACGAGGAGGGCCAACCCCACCGCGTCTATCGGGGCCTTCATGACCGCCGACTCCCTGCCCCTTAGGAGGCTCCACGTGACGGCGGCGGACAACATGCCCACGGGAACGTTTATGTAAAATATCCACGACCAGCCTACGTTGTCCGTTATGTAACCCCCCAGTATCGGGCCTATGATCGGCGCCACGACCGTGGTCATGGCCCAAAAGGCCAGCGCCATCCCCTTCTTCTCCGGCGGATAGCACCTGAGCAAAAGGGTTTGGGAGAGCGGTATCATGGGCCCCGCGACGACCCCCTGCAACGAGCGCAGAACCACGAGGACGGTGAAATTCTGCGCAAACCCGCAAAGCCACGACATAAGGCTGAAAAGCGAGGTGCACAGCACGAAAAGCCTCACCTCCCCGAAGCGCTTTGCCAGCCAGCCGGTTAGCGGAACCACTATGGCCGTCGAGACCGCGTAGGAGGTTATCACCCACGTCCCCTGGCTGGGGCTCACCGAAAGGCTCCCGGCGATGGTCGGTATGGACACGTTTGCTATGGTGGTGTCCAGCACGTTCATGAACGTGGCGAGCGCGAGCGAAATGGTGGCGACCACGATCGGCACGCCTGTCAGGGGCGGGTGTTGCGGCGCCTCGGCCGGGGGCGGTACTATCGGTCCCCCTGGCACCCCGCGAGGTTTTGGCTGATTATCCGCCGTATCAGCTCGTCCGCGCCGGCCGCGTTTTCATAGACGTCCGTCTTGTAAATTTCCCTCGGTTCCCTCGCCCTGGATATCGCCGGGCCGCCCGTGTCGTGCGCGTCCACCACGACCTTCACGGAAAGGCCGAGTAACAGCGGGTTCTTCGCTATCTCCCTCTTGTCGAGCGAGATTCTCACGGGCACCCGCTGGACAATCTTTATCCAGTTCCCGCTTGCGTTTTGCGGCGGAATGATCGAAAAGACGGCGCCGGAGCCGGCCCCGATTCCCTCGACACTGCCGTGGAAGACGAGGCCGTCCCCGTACATGTCGGAGCGCATCTCCACCGGCTGGTTCACCCGCACGTTCTTCAGCTGGTTTTCCTTGAAGTTCGCCTCCACCCACACCTGGTCAAGGGGAATGACGGCCATGAGCGGCCTTCCGGGGGCCACGCGCTGGCCGACCTCCACGCTCCGCCTCGCCACGACGCCCGACGCCGGGGACGGTATGACGGTGCGCCTGAGCGCAAGCCACGCGTCCCGTAGCTTGTCCTTCGCCAGCCTTACGGACGTGTGGTCCTCGATTCCGCCGCTTCCGGCCGCCGACATGGCCTCGCGCAACTGGTGCTCCGCCTGGTCGGCGGCCTTCTGCGAAGAGCGAAGGTCTGTTGAGGCGTGCTCTAGCGCCTCGTCGGTCAAAACCTTCTTTTCAAAAAGGGATTTCCTGCGGTTGTAGTCGCTCCGCGCCCTTTCCAACTCCGCGTTCTTAAGCGCCACGTTTGCGCGGGCCGCCTCCACCCTGTCCCTGTACCCCCTGACGAGGTTGACGGCGGCGGCAAGTTCGGTCTTGGCTTTTTCAAGAGCGATGACCGCGTCGGAGTCGTCGAGCCTCACCAACGCCTGGCCTTTTGCCACCGTGTCGGTGTTGTCGGCGCTGATGGACGTGACCGTGCCGGCCGTCTGGGGATCGACGTTGATTATGTTGCCCGCGACGTAGGCGTCGTCGGTCGTCTCGTAAAAGCGGGCGTAAGAATTCCAATAGAAGTATGCGGCCGAGCCAGCGGCCGCAAAAACGACCGCCAGCGCGAGCAGAAGTCTTATTCTTTTGGGGTTGCCCTTCTCGTCCGCGGGGTTCTCCATGCGCCCTTTCCTCAAAAAAAGCTGAATTGTGCGCCACCTTGAAAAAGGTTGACGCGTCAACGATTTTAGAATAACACCGCCGCCTAAAATGTCAACCAACCCCCTCCGCGGGGAGGGACAGTTTTTCGAGAAGGGTAAAAATTATGCATTTGCAATCGTCTGGTAGGTACGCGCAATCTTGCGTGTACATTGGCCCGAAGGGACAACCCTTGCTCGTCGCTTCGCGCCGAGGCACACACAGGATTGTGTGTGCCCACCAACGCAAGATGGTCCCGGCCGTACTTGGCGGGCAGGGTTTGGCGGCCTGTTTTTTTACCCGGCCCTTGTCGCCAGCGCCCCCTTAAGGACGATCGCGGCGGACGCGAGGAAACACAAGGCTCCAAGCATCGGCACCGGCTCCACCGCGGCACTTCCGTTCAGCGCGCCGCGCAGGGCGAGTCCGACCGGCATGAACAGCGCCAGCACCGCAAGGACGGAGCAGTATCGCTTCCATTTGTCGTCCAGGGCCAGCCTGTCCACCATAAGGCCGACTATCAGGTTGTAAAAGGCGAACGTCATTCCGTGGGCGTGCCCCGCCTTCAACAGGGTCCGCGAAAGTGTCTGGGCGTAAACCCCGAGGATGAAATTCGACTCGAGCGTTTTTCCCAAAGCGAACCCGCCGATTGCGGCGACGAATATGGCGCACGCGCCGGCGATTAGGTTCAGCCTTCCATATTTGATCATTGCTCCCTCCTTGGCGGCGATTATATCACCCCGCCCCCGGGTAACCCGGGCGGCGTGTTAATTAAGCAAACAACCACTAGTTTCATTTGACGGCTTGTCCCGTTTGTCCGATTTGTCCGATTTGGCCGATTTGTCCGATTTGTCCGTTTTGTCCCCGCATTTTTCGGTAGGGACACACCGCATTCGTCTCCGCCCTCGCTTCTCGTCCTAGCCGTATCTTGGCGGCTAGGGCAATCTTGTGTGTATATTGCCCCAAAGGGGAAACCCAGTTCCTTTGTTTCCCGATATTTCCATCTGCCGCATGTCCGATTTGTCCGATTTGTCCGTTTTGTCCGATTTGTCCCCGCATTTTTGGTAGGGGAGGCAATCCTGCCTGCCGTTGCCCGGCAAGGGGCAAGAAGATTTTGGCGCGTTGCGTCCGCAGGACAAAAGAGGCTGTCATTCCGGGCTTGACCCGGAATCCAGATTCTCCGCTCTGGATTCCCCCTTTCGGGGGAATGACAAGGGAAAGCATCCCTTCCTTTGCGCTCTCTGCGCCTTGGCGGTTGAATCCTTATGTCCACCGCATCTTGATTACTTATTAAATAATTCATCACGGCTCTTTTATACAAGGGTTCGGGGCGGAGGGCTTTTGCGTTTTTGGCAATTTTGGCCTTTTTTGCGTTTTTTGCGTTTTCTGCGTTCATCGGTGGAAAATTCACATTTCAAGACCCGTCCCCGACTCCGTCGCGACCTCGACACCCGCGATTGCGCCCTCCCCGTGACGGGGGCGTTCAATATTTTTGGTATGAGTAGCCGTGCGCACCCATGCAAGCGTTTATAAGTCCCAATTTGTTATAACAACATTCTCAGCGGTTCCGCCATACGCGTTGACTTCAGCGTTTGAAACTCGTTGCTGTGCCTCTTTTAGGCAAGTATAGTGGTCTTGGTTTGCCTGTTGCTGAGTTATTCCATTTTTCACCCACTGATATCGGGCGCATCCCGCCAACATGACGAGCCTTGGGGGTCAGCAACTGTGTTTGACGTCAAGCATGGATGCAAACTCCCGCTTCCCAATGAGCCTTGGTTTTGACCATCACGTTCAGGATGGTCAACAGCTTCCTCATGCAGGCCGTGATGGCGACCTTTGGAGCTTTTCCAGCT
>JACQBU010000011.1 GCA_016194375.1 Nitrospinota bacterium | reverse complement strand
CCGACGTACCCCCCCACCCCCCAATCTCCGGGTAAGAATTTGTGTAATGCCCGTGCAAACGGGCATCCATGTTTTATCCTCTGGATTCCCCCATTCGGGGACGAGGGTTGTTAGCCCAGACGACTGCGGCGCGCTTTCAGAGATGACAAGTGAGGGGGCGGGAATGACCGTCTTTCATATTTTGCAAGAAATCATCCCCGGCGGGTGTTTGAAGCTCATCCGCTTCCATTACCTAACTACCGCGCCTAACAACTTGATTCCCGGCCTTTCGTTTAGTTACTCGTCCCTTACCCTGGGATATGGCCCCCGCGAACCGGGCGTTAAAGCCGGGGAACCCGCAATCCGATAAGCATCGCATGGAAACCGCGTCATGAACGGTTTGAGGGAAATTCTGGCCGAAACCGGCGGCGACCTCCTCGTCCGCGGATTTTACGGGATTATTTTCTTCCTTCTCGCCGTTCGCTCGTTGGTCGCGCTCGTCAACCACATGCGGCTGGAGTTGGCGGCCAGAAAGGGGTTCCGCGAACGGTCGCTCCTGATGAGGGCCTTCTTCGAGGCGTACGACAAACGCAAGACGGGGCTGGAGGAGGCGGAGAGGGAGAGAAAAAGGGCCGCCGATGCGGCGAAGGAAAAGGCCTAGTCCGGACTTTCCTCAGTCCCGCCAATGGCTTCTGTATTCCGCCGTGAAACAAAGGGTGGACATGTCGTCCATCCTGTCCAAAAAAATTTTTCCGTAAAGGTGGTCTATCTCGTGCTGTAGGACGACCGCATAGAACCCCTCCGCCCTTATTTCGACCTCCTTGCCCGCGCGGGTGAGCGCCTTCACCGTGACGGCCCTTGAGCGCCTCACCCTGCCCCAAATCTCGCGCACGCTCAGGCAACCCTCCCACCCTTCCTGAACCTCCTGCGAGAAGGAGGTTATCTCGGGGTTGACGAGCACGGTGAGCGGTATCCGTTCGCCGGCCGCCTCGTCCTCGTCGTCCCCCCTGGCCTCTACGACCAAAATCTGTTTGGAGACGTGGACCTGGGGGGCGGCGAGGCCGGCTCCGCCGTGTTCGCGCATAGAGGCTATCATGGACTCGATGAAAAACTCGGTCCGCGCGTCCTTCAGTTCGGCGGCTGACACCGGCTCCGCCCTCTTCCGCAGAACCGGGTTCCCCATCTGGGCTATCTTGAGCATGGCGGGCGAACCGCCGAAAATATCCGACCCCACCGGACTACTCCCCCGTTATTCCGGCGGCGTCCGCCTTGGCGCCGCCCAGGGCGTCCAGTTCGGTTTGGGTGCCGTATGCGTCCGTCATCTTTTTAATGATACCAGTTTCCCGGCGCGAAAACATTCCGCCCGAGCTACTCGTCCTGCTCGGATTGGGGCACGAGGACCCTTTTTTCGGCGGGCATGGTGAGGAACGCCTCTATGAACGGCATTATGTCGCCGTCCAAGACGCCGTCGGTGTTCGACGTCTCCGCCCTCGTGCGAAGGTCCTTCACCATCCTGTACGGATGAAGCACGTAGGAGCGTATCTGGTTTCCCCAGGAAATGTCCTTCATCCCGCTTTGCAGGTTGTCTATCTTGTCCTGCTTCTTGCGCATCTCCATCTCGTGGAGCTTCGCCCGAAGCACCTTCATCGCCATGTCGCGGTTCTTGTGTTGCGACCTTTCGTTTTGGCACTGGACCACCACGCCCGTCGGGACGTGGGTTATCCTTATCGCGGAGTCGGTCTTGTTGACGTGCTGGCCGCCCGCGCCCGACGCGCGGAAGGTGTCGACGCGCAGGTCGGCCGGGTTTATGTCCACCTTTACGCTGTCGTCGATTTCGGGCAAGACGAACACGGAGGAAAACGACGTGTGGCGGCGCTTGTTGGAGTCAAACGGGGAGATGCGCACCAGTCGGTGGACGCCGCTTTCCGCCTTCAGGTAGCCGTAGGCGTAGTCGCCGGTTATCTCCACCGTGGCGCTTTTTATACCGGCCTCCTCCCCCTCCTGCGCGTCTATCACCGTCGCCTTGAACCCGGCCTTCTCGGCGAATCGAAGGTACATCCGCAGAAGCATCTGCGCCCAGTCCTGGGATTCCGTCCCTCCGGCCCCGGCGTGTACGGTCAAAATGGCGTTGCCCGCGTCGTAGTCGCCGGAAAGGACCAGCTTCAACTCGAGTGACGACATGGTCGCCACGAGGGAGTCGAGCTCCGCGTCAACCTCGGCCAGCATCCCCTCGTCCCCCTCGGCCCTGGTGATTTCAAAAAGCTCGCGCGCCCCGGTTATGCCGGCGCTGATTTGCTGGAAGTCGCCGACGACCGCGGCGAGCTTGGCCTTTTCCTTCAGGGCCTTTCTTGCGGCGTCGGGGTCGCCCCAGATTCCCGGGTCCGAGACGCGCTCCTCAAGGACGGCTATCTGCCTTTGTTTTCCTTCGAGGTCAAAGAAAACCTCGAAGGCGTTTGAGCCTGGCCTCAAGTCCTTCGAATATGCGCCCCATCTCCTCGGAAGTGCGTTTCATCTCCTGCCTTTCATGGGGGCGGGTTTCTTCGCCGCCTTCTTTTTGGGGGCGGTCGTCTTTGCCTTCACCACCGCGGGCCGGCCTATTTTGGCCGCAACCTCGGCGGATATCCGGCCTATAAGCTTTGCGTGCCGCTTTAAGAGGATCTCGTTGGCCCTGACCATGTCAAGGACGTTTTTTTTCGCCACCTCGTGGACGTTCCTGTTTATAAGGTGTATGACGGCCCGGCCCGCCAGGGTCGTCACCCCGTGTATTCCGGAAAGGTCCAGCTTGCCGGACGAGGCGGCCTTGACCACCTTATGCACCTCCGCCTCGTCGTAAAGCTCGCCGTTTTTATAGGAGAAAACGCACTTCACGTAGTCCCGTTCCTTAATCTCGTTGACGTTGTTGGACCGTATTATGTTCTCCATCCTGGTGTCCGCCGGCTTCTTGAACCCCTTTTTCATGATGTCGCGAATTTCGCGGAAATACCGGACGTTCATCCCCTTTTTTACGACCATCTCGACCGGTATCTTGGAGCTTACCTCCAACTGCGCCCCCCCTTCGATTAGCTTACCGGGGCCTATCTCGTAGGTTATGCCGTTGGTGAAGAACCTGTTCTCCTTTTTCGGCTTGTATTTGGCGCACATCTAGGTCCGCACGCTGGAAAGGGCGTCTTCCACCGCCTGGGAAAAAATTTTCTCTCGTAAACCTCCCAAAATCCCTCCAAAAACGTTTTTTTCAACGTGTTGTGCGGAACGCCGGTCGTCCGGGCCAAACTCCAAATTCGTACGAACAAACGCGAACCAAAAGCCGCGTCTCGTGCGGGTTGTGATTGACGGCGTTTGTAAAACTAGCATCTTCCGAATACAATATCAACAGATTTACAATGATTCCAAGAATAATGGCCATAGATTTCGGGCTAAAACAGATTGGCGTGGCCGTAAGCGACCCCTTGGGGATAACCGCCCAGGGAGTAACGGTGATAAAACATAAAAACAACAAAACAACCCTCCGGGAAATATCGCAACTTATTGTAAATCTTGGCGTTGTCCAAGTCGTGCTGGGCAACCCTATTCGATTCGGAGGGGGGGCGGGAACGTTGCAGGAAACGGTTGAAAACTTTGGAAAAAAACTGTCGGATGCGACCGGGGTCAAGGTGGTCATGGTTGACGAGCGACTCACAACCCTTCAAGCGGAAAAAATGCTGGTGTCCGCCGACGTAAGCCGGGGTAAAAGGAGGGAGGTAATTGATAAGATAGCGGCCCAACTTTTACTGCAAGGGTATCTCGACTCGCTTCCAAAGCGGCAACCCGGCCCGACCGACTGAAAGACGGCGAATTTCCGAAACATACGATAGCGGCTATGATACATTTAAATTGTGGAAATAGATAAAGCGATTGATTTTTTAAGAAGGGGGGATAATTTCCTCCTGAGCACCCACATGAACCCGGACGGGGACGGCATAGGCTCGGTGCTGGGAATCACGGGTCTTCTTCGCGGACTGGGGAAGAAATATGCGCTCATCTGCGAGGACAAGCCGCAGGAAAAACT
Organism: Nitrospinota bacterium; assembly: GCA_016194375.1. Lineage (GTDB taxonomy): Bacteria > Nitrospinota_A > UBA7883 > JACRGQ01 > JACRGQ01 > JACQEX01. The sequence goes on along the minus strand of JACQBU010000011.1, from coordinate 13,061 downwards.
TTCTTTTCTCGAGCGGTTCGACGAGTTCGTCGTCTTCGACAAAACCATGGTCGGCAGGCTTTCGTTCGACCACGCCATCATCATAGACTCCCCCTTTCTTGACAGGGTCGGCGGTCCGACAAGGCTCGTCAACAAGGGCGCCCAAATACTCAACATAGACCACCACGTCGACGGCGGCTACTTCGGCACCGTGAACCTGGTCGTCCCCCAGGCCGCCGCCTCGGCGCAGATAGTCGCGTCCGTCTACGAACGGATGGGGGTGGAGTTCGACATCGCCTCCGCAAACGCGATATACGTGGGGCTAAGCGTGGACACCGGCAGGTTCCGCTACTCGAACACGACGGAGGAGGTGTTCAAACTGGCGGCAAGGCTGGTCGCGGCCGGCGTGAAGCCGGACGTCATCTCGGACAAACTCTATTATCAGACTTCCATGGAGAACAAAGTCGCGATGGCCGGAGTCCTCAAGTCCATCGAGCTTCATTTTGGGGGAAGGGTTGCGTCGGCGTTTCTAGACTACGAGTTCCTAAGCACCCCCGCCGGGAAGGCGGTTGACACCGAGGGGTTCGTCAACCAGCCCCTTTCGATAAAAGGGGTCGAGGCGGCGTTCCTCATACGCGAGACGGAAAAGGGGAAAACCCGCGTGAGCGTGAGGTCGCGCACGGGTTTGGACGTGAACAAAATCGCCCGCGCGTTCGGCGGGGGGGGGCACGTCAAGGCCAGCGGGTGCAAGATTGCGGGCTCGATACCGGAGGTGAAGGAAAAACTTCTCGCGGTGATAGGCGAGTCCCTCAACCACCGATAGGCGGCTTATTTTTTTCGGGGAATCGCAAGCCTTGGCGCGGGCTATTCGCGTTCAAACCCCTTGGAGAGTTCGTAGAAGACGACCGCCGAGGCCGCCGAAACGTTCAACGACCCCACCTTGCCGAACAGCGGTATCCGCACCGACGTGTCGCAGTTTTTCCGCACCAGCGGGTGGACCCCCCTCCCTTCCGCCCCCATCACTATCGCCAGAGGATAGGTCGGCTTAAAATCGGGAAGGCTCGTCTCGCCGTCCGCCTCCGCGGCGACCGTCAGAAACCCCTCGCGGCGGAGCACCTTCAAGGTTTCCGCGATGTTCGTCACCCGGCAAAAATCGAGGTGTTCCGTGGCGCCCGCCGAAGTTTTCACGACCGTGGAGTTAATGTCGCAACTCCTGTCCTTGGGGAAAATCGCGCCGGCCAGCCCCAGCGTCTCGGCGGAGCGCAAAACCGCCCCGAAGTTGTGCGGGTCCTCTATGGAGTCCATGACAACCACCACGGGTTTTTTACTTTTCGACCTGACGAGCTCGATGAAAAAATCTAGCGTGTGCAACGGTATCGGCTCCACGACCGCCAGGACCCCCTGGTGAACGCCCCCCTGTGTTCGTTTGTCCAGATGATGTACGCTCGCGGTCTTGAGGGGAACGCCGTTTTTCGCGGCGAGCTCCAAGACGTCCCCGAGCCTTTGCGCCGACTCCGGAACGTAGAAAACCGCCTCCGCCCTTCGTTTGCCCGCGCGAAGAACCTCCATCACGGGGTGCCTGCCGAAGACTATCTCCGTCGCCATGCTCAGCGGCGAACCCACCACTCGGTGCCGTCGCGCGTGTCCTCGATTTCGATCTGCCTGTCGAGGAGCGTTTTTCTAATCGTGTCGGCGACGGCGAAATTTTTCGTCTTTCTGGCCTCGTTGCGCGAGTGAATCAGGTCGGCCACCTGCGTTTCGGAGAGGCCGACGTCAGCGAGGTGTCGCGCCTTCGTGGTCTTAAAATACTCGCCGGAAGGCCTGTTTAAAAGTCCCAGAACCGAGCCTATGACGCGCAGTGCGGCGTAATGTTTTGCAAGTTCCGCCAAGCCTCCCCCCTCCCCCTTTTTCCCCTCGACGTCCTTGCACGCCATGTTCGTCGTTTTGGCGGCCTCGATAAACAACGCCATGACCTCGGCGGAGTTGAAGTCGTCCTCGATTGCCGAGACGAGACGGGCGTTGACGTCCTCCAACGGTATTTCGGAGGGGGCGTGGGCCCCCGCCCCGAGGAGCTTTTCCGACCTGTGTACGGCGCGGTAGAGATAGTCCAGCGTCCCCTGCGCCTCGCGCAGATACTCGTCTGCGAAGTCGATCGGCGACCTGTAGTGCGTGGAGAGAAGGTAGAGCCTCACCGCCTCCGGGTCGAATTTTTTGGTCACGTCGCGTATGGTGAAGAAGTTGCCGAGCGACTTGCTCATCTTCTCCTTGTTGATGTTCACGAATCCGTTGTGCATCCAATACCGCGCCGGCGGGAGGCCGCTGGCGCCCTGCGACTGGGCTATCTCGTTCTCATGGTGGGGAAAAACGAGGTCCTTCCCGCCGCCGTGGACGTCGAACTGCGCGCCGAGAAGCTCCTTCCCCATCGCCGAACATTCGATGTGCCATCCCGGCCTTCCCTCCCCCCACGGCGAGGGCCATTTCGGCTCCCCCGGCTTGGCGGACTTCCACAGCGCGAAATCAAGCGGGTTTTTCTTGTCCTCGTTCACCGCAACGCGCGCGCCGGACACGAGCTCGTCCACGTTCCTTTTTGACAGCTTCCCGTAGTCGGAAAAATCCTCGACCGAAAAAAAGACGTCCCCGCCCGACTCGTAGGCCGCGCCCTTGGCGAGGAGCGTCTTAATCATCTCCTGCATCTGCGCTATGTATCCGGTGGCGCGCGGCTCGTGGTCCGGGCGCAGGAGAAAAAGCGAGTCCATGTCCTCGTAAAACGCGGCGATGTTCTCCCTCACCAGCTCGTCGCACGAAATCCCCCTCTCGGCGGCGCGTTTTATTATCTTGTCGTCCACGTCGGTGAAGTTGCGCACGTACGTGACCTTGAACCCGAGGCGCTTGAGGGCGCGATAGACGAAGTCGAACACCACGCCGGCGCGGGCGTGGCCGATGTGGCACCTGTCGTAGACGGTCACCCCGCAGACGTACATCCTGACCTCGCCCGGCGTGAGGGGCTTGAACTCCTCCTTGTGGCCGCTTAGCGTGTTATAAATCCTTAGGGTCATCCTTGTTTTTCTCCCAGCATTTTAAGAAACGTCTCCACTCGCGCCTTTCTTTCCACAGGCGTCAGGAATTCGTATATCTTTTTTAGCTCCGGCCCCTTTAGCCTGCCCAATAGCGCGGCGCGAACCGGCATGAACAGCTTTTTCCCCTTCGCGCCTGAAATCCTCGAGACCTCGCCGACGGCCGACTCGTAATCCGGGGTCTCGCACGTCCTTAAAAGCTCCTCCGCCACCCCCTTCGCGTCGAACCCCGCCATCTCCGAAAGGGCGCCCGGCTCCACGGAATAATGAAGGAACGGCGCCAGCCCCGCCTCCAGCTCGTCCAACCGCGAGACGTTCTCCTTCTCAGCCGATATAAGCCGAATCTTCCTGTCCCGGGAAAGGGCGCCGAACTCGGTTTGGAATTTTTTTATAAAAGGCCCGCTCAACTCCAAAAGCCGCGCCGGGTCGGCGTGCAAAATGTGGTGCTTGTTCAGCCAGTCCAGCTTCTGGAGGTTGTAGTGCGCCGCCCTCAGCGACACGCGCTCCAGCGAAAACTCCCGGATTATCCGCTCCGCCGACATCTCCTCCGAGTCGTCCTCCGGCCTCCACCCCATTAGCGCCAAAAAATTGAATACCGCCTCCGGCAGATAGCCGAGCCTGATCAGGTCGCCAAACGCGGAGTTTCGATCCCTTTTGGAGAGCTTCGTGCCGTCCTCGGAGAGGATGATGGGAAGATGCGCGTAAACCGGATGCCCCTCGAATCCCATCGCCCTCATCAGCAATATCTGTTTCGGGGTGTTGCTTATGTGGTCCTCCCCGCGAATGACGTGCGATATTTCCATCATCGCGTCGTCCACGGACGCCGCGAGGTTGTACGTCACCGTCCCGTTCGAGCGCATGACTATGAAGTCGCCGATAAGCCCGGTGTTCACCGTAACAAAAGCAGGGGTAGGCCGTGTCCTTCGCCAACAGCGCGGAAATTTTCTCGGAATATATGGCCGTCCTGCGCGACTGGTACCGCGGCTCGCCGTCCCAATCCATCCCCAGCCAGCGAAGCGACTCGATAATCTCCCGCGTGTGCTCCTCGCCGCTCCGGTCTACGTCGGTGTCCTCTATGCGAAGGACGAACCGACCGCCGTGTTTTTTCGCAAAAATCCAGTTGAAGACCGCCGTCCTCATGTTTCCCGCGTGAAGCGGTCCCGTCGGGGAGGGCGCGAAACGAACCCGGACCTCTTTATTCACCACCGCCCCGGCCAGCGTCATACGCGATGAACGGGGGAGAGCGTTACGACGGCCTGCGCCGCAATCCCCTCGCGGCGTCCGGCAAACCCCATCCCCTCGGTGGTCGTCCCCTTTACGCTCACGTTCTCGACCGGGGTGCCGACCACCTCGGCGATTTTCTTGTTCACCGCATACCCCTTCCCGACCGCGAGCACGACCGATTTTTTAAGTATTAGGAGCGAGGACATGTCCTTGTATTCCGGGTTTGAGGGGGGGAAATATTTGCCGATGTCCCCCAGCGCGAGCGCGCCTAGTATGGCGTCGGATATCGCGTGCAACAGGACGTCCGCGTCGCTGTGCCCGGCCAGCCCGGACTTGTGCGGGATGGTCACGCCGCCCAGCACTAGCGGCCTGCCCTGCTCGAATCTGTGGGCGTCGTACCCTATTCCAACCTTCATTCAACGCATGATACCCGCTTTTAAAGCCCGCGGGCAACAGGCACGAGCCCGGGCGGAAGCGGCTTAACAATGATAGTCAGGAACGAACCTCAAGGGGGCGAGGTCGCCTGGAAAAAAAACCAAATTCAACCCCTCCTCTTTCCTCCCCTTGGAAAGGGGGTGAGGAACTCCGCCTAAAAACCCCTCCTCTTTCCTCCCCTTGGAAAGGGGAGGTGTAGGAGGGGGCGAGGTCGCCTAGAAAATACCAAATACAAAACTCCTCCTGCTCCTCCCTTGGAAAGGGGTGAGGAACTCCGCCTAAAAACCCCTCCTCTTTCCTCTCCTTGGAAAGGGGAGGTGCAGGAGGGGTATTTCATTGGCGTTCTTTGCTCCCTCGCGGAGGATTTCACGGCCCGCCAAGCCCCAGCCGCCAAGATGCCGCTAGGAAGTGAAGCGAAAGCGGAGACGAATGCCGATGCGGCCAGTACGAGAAGAGAAAGCAGAGACGACTGCGGCCGGGGCGGGTTGCGGCAGTCGTCTTCGGCCCGCAAGCCTCTCCCCCCGCAGTGGGGTTTCGCCGGTTCCGCCCGTCCAAACGGATTGGCGGTTAACACCGGCGTTAGCGTTAATCCGCGGTTTTACCGCGTGATTCCGCGTTTTTTGAGTTTTTCCACCAGCGTCGTGCGGTTCAACCCCAAAAGCGTCGCGGCCTTGTTCTTCACCCAGTCGCATTTTTCCAAGGCCCCCAGTATAAGCGTCATCTCGTACTCCTCCACGACCTCCTTCAGGTTTATGCCGGCGTCCGAAATCTCCGTCACGCGTCCGCTCGGCGCGGCGGCCTCCGCCTCCTCCTCCAACGCGCCGACCAACAGCATGTCCGGACTCGGCGCGTCCGACCACGCGCCCGGGTCGAGTACGTGGGGGGGGAGGTCCTCCGCCTCAATCCTCCCCTCCCCCTTGATGACGACCATCCGTTCGCAGACGTTCTCCAGCTCGCGCACGTTGCCGGGCCAGTCGTAGGCGGTCATGGAGGAGATCGCGGCGGCCGACACGCCGGTGACGGCCCGGTTTCTCGTCCGGTTGAACTTCTTGATGAACGCGTCGGTCAGCGCGGGAACGTCGTCCTTGCGCTCGCGCAACGGCGGGATTTTTAGCGGGATGACGTTGAGCCTGTAATACAAGTCCTCGCGAAACTTCTTTTCCCTGATGGCCCTTTCGAGATTTTGGTTCGTGGCGGCCAGAACCCTGACGTCGGTCTTGATGACCTGGTTTCCCCCGACCCGCTCGAACTCCTGCTGTTGCAGTATGCGCAAAAGCTTGACCTGCAGGGTCGGGCTCATGTCCCCTATCTCGTCAAGAAAAATCGTCCCCTCGTGCGCCATCTCGAACTTGCCGACCCGGGTGCGAATCGCCCCGGTGAAGGAGCCTTTCTCGTGCCCGAACAGCTCGCTCTCCAACAGCTCCTCGGGTATCGCCCCGCAGTTCACCGCCACAAAATTTCCGTTCCGGCGGGGGGAATGATGGTGGATGGCGCGGGCGAAAAGCTCCTTTCCGGAGCCGGACTCCCCGAGCACCAAAACGGTGGAATCGGTGTCGGCCAGCTTGGAGACGGTGTTGAAGGTCGCCATAAGCTTGGGGGACGAGCCGATGATGGTCGAAAATCGCAGGGGAATTTTCTTCCGAGTCGCCACGGTCTCCCGACCCGCGCCGGTCGTTTCCCCTGCGGGCCGGGACCCGGATTTCCCGCGGTCGTCGGCAACTTCCAAAATGACGGACGCCTCTTCGGCGCAATAAACGGATTTGGCGACTTCCGACACCTGCCCGGCCTCCCTACCGATTCGTTTCAAAAAACGCCGCACTCGCGTTCGTAAAAACGCGTCCGCGACAAACGGACGACCATTTGCGCATTCTAAAGACCCTGTCCTCCTCGACGACGACATCTTAAAAGATTTCCCGTCCCATTTTCAACTAAAAAGTGTGAAAATTAAAACCGCATGACGGCTAGGAAAAATTTTTCGGTTGACGTTGTAAAGAAAATGCCACAGGATACTGGGCAATCGCTGCCAGCATATACGGCGTTTTCGCCGTCTACTTTCCGCTATGCGGCAAGGTGGCCTGGCTCACGTTTTTGCTATGGGGTTTATATGACCGAACATGGAACATTCTTCTGGAACCAACTCGTAACAACGGACCAAAAGAACTGCGGAGACTTCTACTGTGGATTGCTCGGTTGGAAGCGTCGCGAAGTAGATGCCGGCCCCTTCGGCACCTACACAATTTTCAGTTGCGGAGGCGCCGACGTAGGTGGAATGATGAACCCCACAACCGACTATTCACGGTCTCGTCCCTCTTGGTGGCAAGCGTTCATAGCTGTCGCCGATGTTGATGCTTGCGCCGCTCACGTCGGCGAGCTCGGTGGCACCATCATTGAACCGCCACATGATGTTCCAGACGTTGGCCGAGCGTGCATGGTCGCTGACCCATCGGGTGCTGTAGTTCAGCTTATTACTCCAGCATCTTCAACCGGCAATGCCGCATAACCCTGCGCTCAAGCGGGGCGGTGTAAAAGCTCGCCGCCCCTTAGCTCCACGTTAAGGCAGAATGAGGTTCTCTACCCAGTGCCCGGATTTGTCCGAACCGGGGACGCGCCGGAGGGCGTTACCCACCGGCAATCTTGGGGTGTTGCCGGTTAATCCCTCTTCCGAGTTTATACGCGTCCGGCCGCGGTTCTTTGGGGGCTACAAGACGGCCGCGTCAAAGGTGGTCTCGGCGTCCCCGTCCCAGCCGTCCCAAAGAAAGTCATTTTCCCGTCCGTCGGCTATCAAGCGCAGGGCGTACCGCACCTGTTCCTCGTAAAACTCGCAAAACGCGCCGCGCTTGTCCATGCCGCCGTTCATCTCGTGCGCCTCGGTGGGGCACGGCGAGCCGCAAAAAGGGCGGATTGCGCAACTCCGGCAGGGCTCGAAATTCTCCGCGTTGCGTTCCGTGACCAGCCTGAACGGGGAGCTGTTCAAGACCGTCTCGACCTCCTCCTTGAAGATGTTCCCCCCGTTGAATTTCGGGAGGCCGATGAACTCGCTACAGGGGAACAGGTCGCCGTTCGGCGCCAGCGCGAAGAATCCCCTTCCCCCGCCGCACGGCGAGACGTCGCAAAGCAGTCTGCGGGCCGTGGGGGCGAGGATGCTAATCAATATGTTCGCGAAATTCACCACCACCAGCTTTCTGCCCGTCCTTTCGTAGAGCTGGTGCGTGCGGTCGAGCGCGGCGAGAAAATGTCCGGCCACGGTGGCGTCGTCCGGCTTGAGCGCCCTGGAGGCCGGCAGGGTGCAACGAAGCATGTTCAGCATGCAGGAGGGGACCTCGCGCTCATGCAGGAACTCCACCATCCGGCTCAGGTCGGCCATGTTCTCGGTCGTGACGGTGGAAATCACGTTGAAGCCGGGATACCCCCGCAGTTTGTCCATGACGTCGCACACTTTTTCAAATGTCCCCCTTCCGGCCCAGTCTTTCCTCGTCTTGTCGGCTATGCCGGCGGTGTGCCCGTCGAGGGAGAGGCCGATGCTCACGTCGTTCGCCATGAGGAACTCTATGTCGTCGTCCCCCAGCAAGGTGGCGTTTGTCTGGATTCCGAAGCGGAAGTCGTCCTTGTACTTTTCGATTCCCTTGAACATCGCCTCCCGAACCAGCATAACCTCGGCGCCGTGAAATATCACCTGCGGCAGGCGCCCGTCCCCCTCGGGAATTACCCTTTTGAAGTACGCCCTCAGCCTGTCCAACGCGCCGAAAAGCTCCTCCTCCGCCATGTGTTTGCCCCCCTTGCGCATCTCCTCGGGGATGTAACAGTAGGTGCAGTTCAGATTGCACCGTTCGGTGGGGTTGAAGTAAACGGCGGACGGCTTGAGGCCGAACATAAGCTGGCGCATTTCTTCAGCGAACTGCGCCGCTTTTGCCCGATACCCGGAAAGAAACTCCCCGCCGCCGATTGCGTCGGGCATCCGGTCCTTTTTAATCAGGGACCAAAAGGCAGTCTTTGAGTCCACCAGGGCGACGTAATCGTCGTGCCCGATGTCAATAAATTGAAGGGCCGCGCCCGTCCCGCTGTTGACGTACCGCCCCCCTTTGGGGGCCGTTGACGCGATGTTTCCGGCGGAGGACATCCCTTAGTTTCCCGAAGAACGGCGGGAATCGGACCGTTTGTCCATCAGGACGTAGTGGGAAAGGCCGGTGCCGTCCGGATTACAGCTTTTCCTCGACGCTATGACGTCCTTCTTCATCGCGTCTTTCTTCTTGGTTTGCGGCGTGTTTTTCATAAAACCTCCTTAAAAAACAAAAAAAGGCCAAAAAAAAAGGGTTCCGACAAGCCCCGTTGGCTCGTCGGAACCCTTTACCGTCGGATTCCTCGCGTCAGAAATTTCAGCAGGTCTTCTGGCTCTCGGATCGTCCGAAGGTTGGGGGTCTTCCCGCCAGGACGAATCCTGACAGTGACCGACTCGCGCCGTCCAACCTGCGTCCCCGATTACAGCGGTGGGTCCGCCACGGAATTACACCGTGTTCCGGGATGCTGAAATCCCTTCAATCGCCGTTAGTATAGACTTTTCCAAATTCCCGTCAACAACAAAATCCCAAATTGAAACCTCTGAAAAAGGATGGTCGGCTGTCATTGCGAGCGAAGCGAAGCAATCTAACCATCATTGCATCACTATGTTGGAGATTGCTTCGTCGCTTTGCTCCTCGCAATGACGCGACAATTGGGACTTTTTCAGAGGTTACAAATTATATTTTCGCGCGGAAAACGGACGAAAAAAGGAACGGCGGAAGCGCGCGGACGAGGGAAGGAGGGTATTATGGAAGTTGCCCCGGCAAAGGGTTATGATGGAACCCTGCTCATGGCCGAAATAACAGGAGGAAATATGGTAGTTGTTGTCGCGATAGTCGTAATTTTGTTCATGATAGCCTCAAGTAGCATCAAAATTCTCTACGAATACGAGCGCGGAGTCGTTTTCCTGTTCGGCAAGTACATCGCCACCTACGACAAGGGGTTGAGGCTTCTAATTCCGGGCGTCATGACGATGGTCCGCGTGGACATGCGCCTCGTCGCGCTCGACGTCCCCTCGCAGGACATCATCACGAAGGACAACGTCTCGATAACCATCAACGCCGTGGTGATGTACAAGGTGATGGAGGCCGAGAAGGCCGTCATAAAGGTGGGCGACTACCATTACAACGCCACTTTGTTGTCCCAGACCACCCTGCGGGCGACCGTCGGACAGCACGAGTTGGACGAGGTTCTCTCGATGCAGGAAAAGATAAACGCCCGCCTTCAGGAGCTTCTGGACCATCAAACCGACCCGTGGGGGTTGAAGGTCGCCTCCGTGGCAATCAAACACGTTGACCTGCCGCAGGAGATGAAACGCGCGATGGCAAAGCAGGCCGAGGCCGAGAGGGAGAGACGCGCCAAGATTATCAACTCCGAGGGGGAGCTCCAGGCGTCCGAAAAACTCGCACAGGCGGCGGAAGTGATGGGGAGGCATCCGATAACAATCCAGCTTCGCTACCTCCAGACGCTCAGGGAGATAGCAACCGAAAACAACAGCGTGACGGTGTTCCCGCTTCCGATGGATCTGTTGACGCCGTTCCTTAACTCGGCCAAGAAGGTAAAAGAGTGATACTCCGTCCTCTCAAATGCGGATAATAAGCGGCCTTGTCGCCCCGTTGTTGGGATACATTTGGATTTACGCCGTCTCGCTCACCCTGCGCGTTAAAAAAATAAACGCCGGGGAGTCCGAGGAGGCGCTCAAGGGAAGCCACATCCTCGCCTTTTGGCACTCCAGGATTTTTTACATGCCGTTTCTCTTCAGGTCGGGGGCGAAAAGAATGTGCGCGCTCGTCTCCCCCAGCGGCGACGGCGCCATCATAGCCGGAATCTTGGGGCTGTTCGGCTTTCACACCGTCCGCGGCTCCACGTTCCAACACGGCAGGCGCTCCCTAATATCGCTCGCCCGGCTCGTTAGAAAGGGGATGAACGGCGCCATGATCGTTGACGGCTCGCGGGGCCCGGCGCGCGTAGCCCAGCCCGGCTCCGTCTATTTGGCCAAACTCACCGGCGCCACGATAGTCACCGTGGCCTTCGGCGCAAAAACCAAGAGGGAGATAAACTCCTGGGACAGGACCGTTTTTCCGCTCCCCTTCTCCCGCGTGAACGTCGTCTTCGGCAAACCCCTGGAAATACCGCAAAAGTTTTCCGACTCCGAGCTAGAGGAAAAACGGGCCGAGCTCGAGGCGGAGCTCAACCGCATAACCGACCTGGCAGACAAGTTTGAATAGAAGAGACGCGGGTGAATTGAAGCCGTGAAAAACGCCGGGGTTTATTTCGCATACAACATACTCCTGTTCCTAACTCTGCCCCTCCTCATACCGTATCTCCTTTGGCGCGTTATTGCGGGAAAGGAGACGACCGAAAGTCTCCTGACGAAACTCGGACGGTATGCCTCCGAAAAGCCGCCAAAGGGCGGGATTTGGATTCACGCGGTTTCGGTGGGGGAGGTTAACGCCGCCGCCCCGCTCGCCGAACTTTTGGCGTCGCGCCTAAAAAGGCCGGTCATATTTTCCGTCAGCACGCGGACGGGGATGGCGATCGCCAAAAAAAGGCTCGGCGGCAAGGTTTTCCTTACGTGGTTTCCGCTCGACTTCCCCTTTTCCGTAAGCCTGGCCCTGGCCCGTTTCTCGCCGTCCGTCGCGGTGGTGCTGGAGACGGAGATATGGCCCAACTTCATTTACGGCGCGTCCTACTCCGGAGTCAAATGCGTCGTGGTCAACGGCAGGATATCGGACCGGTCCTTCGGCCGGTACAAAACCCTGAGGTGGTTCGTCTCCGCCATCCTTGGCAAGATGGAGCTTCTCCTGATGCAGTCGCAAGGGGACGCCGAAAGGGCGGTCGCGCTGGGCGCGGACAAGGGGCGGGTTCGAGTCGTGGGCAACGTCAAATTCGACCTTCCGGCCCTGGAACCCTCCGGAAAGGCCGTCGCGATGGAAAATTTCGGCGTTCCCGCCGGGACGACGGTCGTCGTTTTCGCCAGCACCCATCCGGGCGAGGAGGAGATTTTCCTCGACACGGCCCGAAAACTGTCCGCCGGACGCGAACGGCTTTTCTTCGTCGTGGCCCCGCGCCACGTCGAGCGCGCGCCCGACGTCTGCCGCCTGTGCGGGAAGTTCGGATTCAACCCGGTCGTGAGGTCCTCGGGCAAAAAATGCGGCGTCGGCGAAATTTTGGTTTTGGACACGATGGGGGAGCTCGCGCGGTTGTACGAGGCGGCGGACGTCGCCGTCATGGGTGGCAGTTTTGTCCGGCACGGCGGCCAGAACCCGCTTGAGGCGTCGGCGTGGGGCGCGCCGGTCGTCTTCGGGCCGCACATGGAGAATTTTCGGGAGATATCACAAAAACTGACCGACGCCGGCGGCGCCATGCGGGCCGCCGACAAGGAGGAGCTTTTGACGACCATTGACGAATGGCTGGCCCGCCCCGAAAAAGGGAGGGAGGCCGGGGAAAAGGGGCGCGAAACGGTGGTCGGCAACCGCGGCGCGCTTGAAAAAACCGCTAAATGTTTGGAAGAACTGCTCGATGGAATTTAAGACCGTGGATATTTTCGCCGGTGGCGGGGGGCTTTCCCTTGGATTCGCAAACGCAGGATTCAAAATAGCGGCGGCGTACGACGTCTGGGAGCCGGCGGTAAACCTATATAAGGCGAATTTTAACGGGCATCCGATTTTCCAAACCGACGTCTCCAATGGAAAAATAACCGACCATGTCAAAAGGTTCAAACCGGAGATAATTATCGGCGGCCCGCCGTGCCAGGATTTCTCGTCCGCAGGAAAACGGGACGAAACCCTCGGCCGGGCGAACCTTACGATAACATTCGCGCGACTTGTCCGCGACGTGCTCCCACCGTATTTCGTGATGGAAAACGTGCCTCGCGCCCTTAAAAGCAGGGCGTTCGCCGCGGCCAAAAAGATTTTTCACGAATCCGGCTACGGCCTCACCATAAAGGTGCTGGACGCGAGCCTTTGCGGGGTTCCCCAGCGGCGGAAACGGCTTTTCGCGGTCGGGGAACTGGGGGGCGGGGACGATTTTTTGAAAAACGCGCTCGACGGCCGCCTGTCGAAAAAACGGATGACGTTGCGCGATTATTTCGGCCAAAAACTCGGCTTTGAATATTACTATCGGCATCCCCGGAGCTACCTTCGCAGGGCCGTCTTCGGCATAGACGAGCCGAGCCCGACGGTGCGCGGCGTCAACAGACCCATCCCCAAGGGCTACCCGGGACACCCCGGGGACGCCCGCCGGATGGACAAAAATATCCGCCCGCTGACGACGAAGGAGAGGAGCCTAATC